>NZ_JBFUIK010000013.1:0-117440 GCF_056401915.1 Cellulomonas sp. P4_D11
GGTCGGTACGCGCTGCGAGCGCGGCCCAGGTCGCGCGCCGCGACCGTGCGCCGGCCAGCTCGACGAGCGCCGTCCCCTGGTCGTCGGCTCGCTCCACCAGCGTCGCGCCGAGCGCGCGGTACGGCTCCGGGTGCTCCACGGGTCGGGGCACGTCGTCCCGAGCGTCGAGCCAGCGCAGCACCGCGCCCGCGACGTCCTCGTCCTCCACCACCAGGTGGCCGGCGCCCTCGAACCGGTGCACGTCGGCGTGCGGGAGGCGGTCCCGCAGGTCGCGGAGGTAGCGCGCGGAGAACACCGGGTCGCGCGGCCCCCAGAGCAGCAGGGCCGGGACGCCCAGGCCGCGGACGCCCTCGGCGATCCGGTCCAGCTCGGGGCGGCTCGGGTGGTCGGGCGTCGCGGGGATGTCGGCCACGAACCCGCCGATCCCCGCGCGCCGCTCGGCCGTCCGGTACGGCGCGCGGAAGGCGTCGGCCACGGCGGGGTCGAGGCGCGGGTGCGCGAGCGCGAGCGTGGTCTCGAGGAAGGCCGGCGTGGTGACCGTCCCCACCGGCAGCACGCCCGGCGCCATGGCCACGCGCAGCGCCGCGGGGAGCGGGTCCCGGTCCGGCTGGTGCACCGCCGTGTTGGTGAGCACGATCCCGGCCAGGAGCTCGGGGTGGTCGAGCGCCCAGCCCAGGCTGACCACGCCACCCCAGTCGTGCCCGACCGTCACCACCGGGCCGGACAGGCCGAGGTGGCCGGTCAGGTCCCCGAGGTCGGCCACGCGGTCGGCGAGCCGGTGCTGCTCGCCGGTCCGCTCGGACCAGCCCATCTCCAGCTGGTCGACCGCGATGACGCGCCAGGGCCGCTCGGGCCGGGCACCGGCCGCGACCAGGCGGCGCCACAGGAACGACCAGGTCGGGTTGCCGTGCACGCACAGGAGCGTGCCGACGGGCTCGGCCTGCAGGGTCGGGCCGTTGTCGAGCAGGTGCCAGGTCCGCGACCCCACCCGGACCACCCGCGACCAGCGCGGGTCGATCCCGCCGGCCGCCAGGACGTCCGCGGGCGGTGTCGACGCCGCGGTCACCAGACGATCTCGGCCATGGCGGTGTGCAGACCCGACCCGACGCCCATGCAGAGCACGCGGTCGCCGGTGCGCAGCGAGTCGGCCTCCTCCGCCAGGGTCATCGGCAGCGCGGCCGGGCCGACGTTCCCCCAGCGCGGGAAGGTCGTCGGCACGCGCTCGGGGTCCAGGTCCAGGGCCTCGACGATCGAGCGGGTGTGCACCGAGGAGACCTGGTGCGTGACGATGCGGTCGACGTCGGCCCAGCCCCACTCGGGCTGCGCCTCGTTCCAGGTATCGACCACCAGCTCGAGGCCGCCGGCCAGCAGCCCGCTCGGGTCGGTCCGCATGCCGTCGACCCCGCCGACGCACAGGTCGTGGTGCTGCGTGGCCGAGCGGGCGACGCCACCGAGCAGGCGGTGGGCGCCCGGGTGCAGGTGCGCCGGGCCGAGGACGGCTGCGGCCGCGCCCGCCCCGAGGGTCAGGGTGGCGAACTCCTCGAGGAACGACTCGCGGGTGGTGTCCGGCGAGGTGAGCCGCGCGATCGTCGCCTCCTGCGTCGGGCGTGGGTCCTCGCCGTTGACGATCACCGCGTACGAGATCTGGCCCGAGTCGATGAGCTGCGCCGCGAGCGTCATGCCGTTGACGAAGCCCAGGCACGCGTTGGTCAGGTCGAAGTTGAGCGCGCTGGACGGCAGCGACAGGCCCGAGTGGATGCGCGACGCGACCGACGGCTCGAGAAACGTGCGCGTCACCGACGTGTTGATGAGCAGCCCGACGTTCCCGGCGTCGATCCCCGCCTCGGCCAGGGCCTTCGCGCCCGCGGCCGTCGCCGCGTCGTCGAACGTCATCTCCTCGTCCCACCAGCGGCGCTCGTGCACGCCGGCCACCCGGGACAGCAGCCCCCGGGGCAGGCGCAGGCGCTTCAGGGTGGGCGCGAGCTGCTCGTCGAACACCGTCGACGGGACCACGACGGGCGCCTCGATGCCGACGACGGCGAGGAGGGCGACATCACGGTGGCGGAACGTCGCGTTGCCTGTCACAGGCTGTCCTCTCGACGGGGGCTGAGGTCGCGGGCTCGCGCGACGGCGCGGGCGTGGGATCGGCGCGGTGGCTGCGCTGCGGGGACGGGTGGCGTCAGAATCTGGCCTGCACCGCCTCGCCGTGGGCCGGGAGACCCTCGGCGTCCGCGAGTGCGACGATCTTGTCCGCGACCTCCGCCAGCGCGTCGGCGTCGTACTCGATCACCTGCACGGCGCGCAGGAACGAGTGCACGCCCAGGCCGCTGGTGAAGTGCGCGCACCCGCCTGTCGGCAGCACGTGGTTGGAGCCGGCCATGTAGTCGCCCAGCGAGACGGGCGAGTACGCGCCGACGAAGATCGCGCCCGCGCTGGTCACCCGCTCCGCGAGTGCCGCGGCACCGACCGTCTGGATCTCGAGGTGCTCGGCGCCGTACGCGTTGACCACCTCGAGGCCCCGCTCCAGGTCGTCCACCAGCACGATCGCCGACTGCCGGCCGTCCAGGGCGGCGGTCACCCGACCGCGGTGCATCGTCACCTCGACCCGGTCGATGAGCTTCGCCTCGACCGCGCCGGCCAGCTCGACCGAGGGCGTCACCAGGACGGCCGCCGCGAGCGGGTCGTGCTCAGCCTGCGAGACGAGGTCGGCGGCCACGTGCGTCGCGTCGGCGGTGCCGTCGGCCAGGATCGCGATCTCGGTCGGGCCGGCCTCGGCGTCGATGCCGACGACGCCGCGGACCAGCCGCTTGGCCGCCGCGACGTAGACGTTGCCCGGGCCGGTCACCACGTCGACCGGCTCGCAGAGCGTCTCGCCGTCGACGTCGTCGCTGCCCGCCGCCCCGTAGGCGAACATCGCGATCGCCTGCGCCCCACCCACGGCGTAGACCTCGTCCACCCCGAGCAGGGCGCACGTGGCCAGCACGACCGGGTCGGGCAGGCCGTCGCCGGCCTTCTGCGGCGGCGACGCCACGGCGAGCGACCCGACGCCGGCGGCCTGGGCCGCGACCACGTTCATGACGACCGACGAGGGGTAGACCGCAAGGCCGCCCGGCACGTACAGCCCGACGCGGCGGACCGGGATCCAGCGCTGGCGCACCTGCGCGCCGGGGGCGATCTCGACCGTGAAGTCGGCCGGCCGCTGCGCGCCGTGCACCTCGCGGACACGCCGGATGGTCTCCTCCAGCGCCGACCGCACGTCGGGGTCGAGGACGCCGACGGCCGCCGCGATGACGTCCGCCGGCACCCGCAGGTGCACGGGGCGCACGCCGTCGAAGCGCTCGGCGAGGTCGCGCAGCTCGGCCGCCCCGCGCTTGCGCACGTCGGCCAGGATGGGCGCCACGACCTCGGCGGCGTGCTCCACGTCGACCTCGGCGCGGGGCAGCTCCTCGAGGAGCTCCCGGCGTGACAGGGTGCGACCGCGCAGGTCGATGCGGGTGATCACGTTCCTGAGCATAGGACGCGCCTCCGGGCGTGGCCCGGCCACGACCAACGGGCGGTCCGTGCGCTGCGCCACACCCGGCGCGGACCAGGCAGACTGCTCCCATGACCCAGGTGCCCATCTCCGACGACTCGATCCGGCTCGGCCAGTTCCTCAAGCTCGCCGACCTCGCCGACTCCGGCGCGCACGCCCGCGCGCTGCTGGAGGAGGGAGCCGTCACGGTCAACGGCGAGGACGAGGCCCGCCGGGGCCGCCAGCTGGTCCGCGGGGACGTGGTCGAGGTCGACCTGCCGGCCGGCTACAAGGAGGCCACGGTCGCGTAGACCGCGTAGGCCGCCTGCCACAGGTCGTCGGTGGGCGGCGGCTCCTCCCCGGCGAGCAGCACCGAGAGCCCGTCGACGAGCGCGTGCCACCCCGCCGCGAAGTCGGCGCCCCCGCGCTCGCGCCCGGCCGCGACGACGGACGGCGTCGGCGCCTGGTGCACGACGAGCAACGTCGCGTCCCCCTCGGGCTCGAGCGTGAACGTCACCTCGGTGCCCCCGTCGCCGTCGACGGGCCCCCAGGACACCACGAGTCGGCGTCCGGGCCGGGCGTCGAGCACGTCGAACCGGGCCTGCGACGGTGCGTTCGGGTCGTCGAACACGACCCGGTCACCCGCCGCGGGGTCCCAGAGCTCGTCGTCCCCGACCGGCCACTGCGCCACCGGCCAGAGCCACCGGCCGACCCGCTCGCGGCGGGTGAGCGCCGACCAGACGTCGTCGACGGAGGCGTCCAGCAGCCGCGACACCACGACCGCCGCGCCCTCCGGGGTCGTCGTCACCTCACCCGCGACGCCCGCCGCCTCGAGCGTCCGGTAGCGCGACAGCAGCGCGGCGAACGGCTGCGCGTCCGCGACGGGGCGCCCGAGCGCACCCGCGAGCGCGTCCAGCAGCCCGTGCCACCCGGCGCCGTAGACGCTCGCGCCGACGGCCCGCAGGTCGCGATGCACCAGCCGGAGCTCCGTGCCGTGCCCGTGCACCCGGAGCGCGACCTCGAGCTCCCCCGGCGCCTCGTCCTCGTGCGTCCACGTGACGACCAACCGGCTCGTGGGCTCGCAGACCAGCACCCGGCCGCGCGTCTGCGGGTGCCCGGCGTCCGGGAACGTGAGGACGTAGTCCTGACCGGTGACCTCGAGCTGCCCGATCCACCGGCCCACACGCTCCGGCACCGTGAGCGCGGCCCAGACGTCGGCCGGCGACGAGCTCAGCACGCGGCTGAACACGAGCTCGCGGCGGGGTCCGCGGACCAGCACCTCACCCAGGTCGCCGCCCATCACGGCTCCCGGTAGTGCGGCAGGGCCGCGTCGAAGAGGTCCTGCCACGGCCGGACGGGCCGACCGGCCGCGTAGTCGTCCAGCTGGTCGAGAGACGCGTGCCAGCCGCCCCCGTACCCCCGCGCCGCCGACTCGGACAGGTCCAGGTGCTCGAGCACGAGGAGCGAGCCGACGCCGTCCGCGACGATGGTGACCACGATGCTCGTCGCCTCCTCGCCGGGGAACTCCCAGGTGAGGACGAGCCGCCCCGGCGCGTCGCACTCCAGCACCTCGCCGGCCGCGTTCTGCGGCGAGCCGGCCACGTCGTCGCCCATCCGGAGCTCGTACCGGCCGCCCACCCGCAGGTCGCCGTAGACCGGCCCGAGCCAGCGCCCGAGCCGCTCCGGCTCCGTCACGCAGGACCACAGGTCGTCCGGCGTCGTCGCGTAGCGGCGCTCGAAGCGCACCGTGACGCCGACCTCCCCGGGTGTCAGCACGCCCCACACGTCCGTCGTCATCACTGCTCCTCCGTCGCGTCCTGGGCCCGGCGCCGCTCCCGCGCGCCCCGGGCGATCTCCGTCTCCAGCGCGTCCAGCCTGCCGTCCCAGAACCGCCGGATGCCCCGCGACCAGCGCTCGAGCTCGTCGAACGCCTCCGGCCGCACCGAGTACAGGCGGACGGCGCCCTGCGGGACCGAGTCGACGACGCCGGCCTCGCGCAGCACCCGCAGGTGCCGGGACGCCGCCGGCTGGCTGATGCCGAACTCGGCGCCGACCGCGGTCGCCAGCTGCCCGGCGCTGCGCTCGCCGTCGGCGAGGAGCTCGACCAGCCGGCGCCGGACCGGGTCTCCCAGAGCGTCCATCGTCTGCACGACGCCGATGTTTCCACCTTCGGTTATATAACGCAAGGCGGATACGACGGATCGCGGCTGGAACGCGGTGCCCCGACGACCCCGCGAGGTGTCCCGACAACGGCACCGGGCGCGACGGCTCCGCGGCCGCGGGGGCAGGTCAGCCGCCGACGGACCCTCCGCGGCCTCGGTCAGGACGCCAAACAGCTGGGCCCGAGCAGCGCCTTGAGGTCCCCGAACAGAGACGGCGACCGCGCGACGCGCAGCCCGTGGTCGAGCCGCATCACGGTGGCACGGCCGGGGCTGGTGAGCCGCAGGTGCACCTCGGTGACGCCCGGGTGCGTGGAGAGCACCTCGCGGAGCCGCTCGACGACCGGCGGGGTGCAGCGGGACACGGCCATCGACACGACGACGGGCGCGTCCGCGGCCTGGGCGACGTCGGGCAGCGACACCTCCATGGCCTGCAGCTGCATGGTCTCGTCGCGCCGTCGCACCCGGCCGCGGATCACCACGACGGCGTCCTCGGTCAGCGCCGTGGAGTAGGCCAGGTACGTCTCGCCGAAGAACATGATCTCGACCGAGGCCTCCATGTCCTCGATGGTGACCGCGGCCCACGGGTTGCCCTGCTTGGACATCTTGCGCTGCAGCGACGTGATGAGCCCCGCGACGACGACCGTCGAGCCGTCGGGCCGCTGCTCGTCGCCCAGGAGGGTCGCGATCGACACGTCCGCCGCGGCGGCGAGCACGTGCTCGAGCCCGGACAGCGGGTGGTCCGAGACGTACAGGCCGAGCATCTCCCGCTCGAACGCCAGCCGTTGCTTCTTGTCCCAGTCGGGCAGGTCCGGCACGACGACCGCGAAGCCCTGCGGGCCGTCATCGCCTCCCATGAGGTCGGCGAAGAGGTCGAACTGCCCCTCGGCCTCCTTGCGCTTGACGCCGATGACCGAGTCCACGGCCTGCTCGTGCACCAGCAGCAGCGCGCGTCGCGCGTGGCCGAGGGAGTCGAACGCACCGGCCTTGATGAGTGACTCGATGGTCCGCTTGTTGCAGACCACCGCCGGCACCTTGTCGAGGAAGTCGGTGAAGGACGTGAACTCGCCCTTCTCCTCGCGCGCCCGCACGATCGCGTCGACCACGTTGGACCCGACGTTGCGGACGGCCGTGAGACCGAACCGGATGTCCTTGCCCACGGCCGTGAAGTTGGCCGACGACGAGTTCACGTCGGGGGGCAGGACCGTGATCCCCATGTGCCGCGCCTCGCCCAGGTACAGCGCGGACTTGTCCTTGTCGTCGCGCACGCTGGTCAGCAGCGCGGCCATGTACTCGGTCGAGTAGTTGGCCTTCAGGTAGGCCGTCCAGTACGAGATCACCCCGTACGCCGCGGAGTGCGCCTTGTTGAACGCGTAGTCGGAGAACGGCAGCAGGATGTCCCAGAGCGTCTGCACCGCGCCCATCGAGAAGCCGCGCTCGACCATGCCGGCCGAGAAGCCCTCGAACTGCTTGTCCAGCTCCGACTTCTTCTTCTTGCCCATCGCGCGGCGCAGGATGTCGGCCTGGCCGAGCGAGTACCCGGCGACGCGCTGGGCGATCGCCATGACTTGCTCTTGGTAGACGATCAGGCCGTACGTGGTGCCGAGGATCTCCGCGAGCGGCTCCTCGAGCTCCGGATGGATCGGGGTGACGGGCTGCACGCCGGTCTTGCGCAGCGCGTAGTTGGTGTGCGAGTTGGCGCCCATCGGGCCGGGCCGGTACAGGGCGCCGACGGCCGAGATGTCCTCGAAGTTGTCGGGGCGCATCAGCTTGAGGAGCGAGCGCATGCCGCCGCCGTCGAGCTGGAACACGCCCAGGGTGTCGCCACGGCCCAGCAGCTCGTACGTGGCCCGGTCGTCCAGCGCGAGGTCCTCGAGGACCACGGCCTCCTTGCCATTCATCACGATGTTCTCGAGCGCGTCGTCGAGGATCGTCAGGTTGCGCAGCCCGAGGAAGTCCATCTTGATGAGGCCGAGGCCCTCGGACGTCGGGTAGTCGAACTGCGTGATGACCGCGCCGTCCTGCGGGCGCCGCATGATCGGGATGATGTCGATCAGCGGGTCGCTCGACATGATCACGCCGGCCGCGTGCACGCCCCACTGCCGCTTCAGGCCCTCGATGCCCTTGGCCAGCTCGACCACGCGCTGCGCCTCGGGGTCCGCCGCGTGGACCTGACGGAACTCCTCGGCCTCGTTGTACCGCTTGTCCGCCGGGTCGAAGATCCCCGTGAGCGAGATGTCCTTGCCCATGATGGCGGGCGGCATCGCCTTGGTGAGCTTCTCCCCCATCGCGAACGGCATGCCCAGCAGCCGCGCGGAGTCCTTGAGGGCCTGCTTGGCCTTGATCGTGCCGTAGGTGACGATCTGCGCGACGCGGTCCTCGCCGTACTTCTCGGTCACGTACCGGATGACCTCGCCGCGCCGGCGCTCGTCGAAGTCGACGTCGAAGTCGGGCATGGAGACGCGGTCCGGGTTGAGGAACCGCTCGAAGATGAGGCCGTGCTGCAGCGGGTCGAGGTCGGTGATCCGCATGGCGTACGCCGCCATCGAGCCGGCGCCGGACCCACGCCCGGGTCCGACGCGGATGCCGTTGTTCTTGGCCCAGTTGATGAAGTCGGCGACGACGAGGAAGTACCCCGGGAAGCCCATGCCCGTGATGACCTCGGTCTCGAACTCCGCCTGCTTGCGCACCGCGTCGGGGATCCCGTCCGGGTAGCGCACGTGCAGGCCGGTCTCGACCTCCTTGATGAACCAGCTGGTCTCGTCCTCGCCGGCCGGGACCGGGTAGTTCGGCATGTAGTTGGCCGACGTGTTGAACGTGACCTCGCACTGCTCCGCGACGAGGAGCGTGTTGTCGCACGCCTCCGGGAGCTCGGCCCAGACGCGGCGCATCTCGGCGGCCGTCTTGACGTAGTAGCCGTCGCCGTCGAACTTGAACCGGTCGGGGTCCGCGAGCGTGGAGCCGGAGTTGATGGCCAGGAGCGCGTCCTGCGAGGCGCGGTCCTCCTGCTTGACGTAGTGCAGGTCGTTGGTGGCCAGGAGCGGGGCGCCGATGGACTCGGCGAGGCGCAGGAGGTCCTTGAGCACCCGCGTCTCGATGTCGAGCCCGTGGTCCATGAGCTCGACGTAGAAGTACTCCTTGCCGAAGATGTCCTGCAGCTCGCCGGCCACGCGGACGGCCTCGTCCCACTGGCCCAGGCGCAGGCGCGTCTGGATCTCCCCCGACGGGCACCCGCTGGTCGCGATGAGGCCCTTGCCGTAGCGCTGCAGCAGGTCGCGGTCGATGCGCGGCCACTTGCCCATCTGCCCCTCGAGCGAGGCCAGCGACGACGCCCGCATGAGGTTGTGCAGGCCCTCGTTGTTCCGCGCCAGCAGCGTCATGTGCGTGTAGGCGCCGCGTGCCGAGACGTCGTCCTGCTCCTGGCCCTGCTGGCCGAACCGCACGCGGGTCTGGTCGAACCGGCTGGTGCCCGGCGTGACGTACGCCTCGATGCCGATGATCGGCTTGATCCCGGCCGACGTCGCCTTGGACCAGAAGTCGAAGGCGCCGAAGAGGTAGCCGTGGTCGGTGGTCGCGATGGCCGTCTGGCCGACCCTCTCGACCTCCGCGAACAGATCGCCCAGGCGGGCCGCGCCGTCGAGCATCGAGTACTCGGTGTGCACGTGGAGGTGGACGAAGTCGGAGCCCCCAGCAGATGCCATGCGGGCGATCCTACGTCCCGCCGCCGACACTCCCCGGCGCGGCGCGGCCTGTGTCGGCGGGTGCGCGGCGTGTCGCGGCGCGCCTACGCCGGAGCCGTCACGACCTTCACTGCGTCGCGGTGCCAGATGGCCTCGTCGAGGTACCGCTCCGGCCGCGCGACGTAGCCCAGCCGGGCGTAGAACCCGAGCGCCTGCTCCTGCGCGCTGAGCTCGACGGACACGCTCCTGGAGCCGTCCGCCACGACGCCGTAGCGCTCCAGCGCCTCCGCCTCGAGCGCTGCCATGAGCAGCGCCCCGACGCCGAGCCCGCGGGCCGTGGCGCTCACCGCCACCCGGCCGATGTGCGCGGGCTCACCGACGTGGTGCGGCGGGAGGAGCCGTGCAGTGCCGAGCGCGGTGCCGTCGCCGGCCTGCGCCAGCACGTGCAGCGTCGCGGGGTCGTCGTCCAGCGCGTCCATCTCACGCTCGGCGGCCACGTTCTGCTCCTGCACGAAGACGGCCATGCGGATCGCCGTCATCGCTGCACGCTGCTCGTCCGTCTCGACGCGCACGACGACGACCGTCACACGTACCCGTCCTGCAGCACCGCCAACGACCGCGCCAGGTCCTCGGGGTACTCGCTGGTCAGCTCGAGCCACTCGCCCGTGCTCGGGTGGTGGAACCCGAGCCGCATCGCGTGCAGCCACTGCCGCGTCAGGCCCACGCGCGCGGCGAGCGTCGGGTCCGCGCCGTACGTCAGGTCGCCGACGCACGGGTGGCGGGTCGCCGCGAAGTGGACGCGGATCTGGTGCGTGCGGCCCGTCTCCAGGTGCACCTCCACCAGCGAGGCCGCGGGCAGCATCTCGAGCACCTCGTAGTGCGTGATCGACGGCTTGCCGTCCGCCACGACCGCGAACTTCCAGTCGGAGCTAGGGTGGCGGCCGATGGGGGCGTCGATGGTGCCGCTGGTCGGCTCCGGGTGCCCCTGCACGAGCGCGTGGTAGACCTTCTCGACCGTGCGCTCCTTGAACGCCCGCTTCAGCACGGTGTAGGCGTGCTCGCTCTTGGCGACGACCATCAGCCCCGACGTCCCGGCGTCGAGCCGGTGCACGATCCCCTGCCGCTCGGCCGCCCCGGACGTGGAGATGCGGTAGCCGACCGCCATGAGAGCGCCGACGACGGTCGGGCCGGTCCAGCCCGGCGACGGGTGCGCGGCGACCCCGACGGGCTTGTCGATGACCACCAGGTCGTCGTCGTCGTAGACGATGCGCATGCCCGGCACCGGCTCGGCCACGACCTCGATGCCGGCCGCGGGGGCCACGTCGGGGATCTCGACCTCGAGCCAGCCGTTCGCGGACAGGCGGTCCGACTTGCCCAGCTCCTTGCCGTCGAGGCGCACGCCGCCGGCCTCGGCGATCTCCGCGGCGCGGGTTCGCGAGAGTCCGAGCAGCCGGGACAGCGCCGCGTCGACCCGCTCGCCCACCAGCCCGTCGGGCACGGGCATCGCGCGCGTGTCAGGCATTCTGCTCGGTCTGCTCGGACGGGCCGGCCGTCGCGGGCGCTGCGTCGTCGGTGCCGTCGGTGCCATCGGTGGCGTCGGTGGCGTCGGACACGTCCGCGTCCGGGTCGTCGTGCCCGTCGCGCGTCCCGTCGATGTGGACCCCCGTCGCGGCGAGGATCACGATCATCACGGCGGCGACGACGATCGCGATGTCCGCGACGTTGCCCACGAACCAGTGCGCGTACGCGATGAAGTCGACCACGTGGCCGCGCGCCGGTCCGGGCTCCCGGATCCAGCGGTCCACGAGGTTGCCCAGCGCCCCGCCGAGCAGCAGGCCGAGCGCGACGGCCCAGGCGCGCGAGCCGATCCGGCGGCTGGCCCGCACGACGACGACGATGACGACCATCGCGACGAGCGTCAGCAGCCACGTCATGCCGGTCGCGATCGACAGCGCCGCCCCGGGGTTGAACACGAGCTGCAGCCCCAGGAGGTCGCCGACCACCTGCCGTCGCTCGCCGTCCGCGAGGGCGTCGAGCGCCCAGGCCTTCGACACCTGGTCGACGACGAGGACGACCCCGGCGATCGTGAAGAGCGCGATCAGGAGCCCACGGCGACGCGGGTGGGTCGAGGGCGCGTCAGGCTGGACGTCCGGGGTGGTGGGCACCGCAGGAGTCTACGTGCGCGTCAGCGGCGCTCTTCGCGCTGCTTGCACTCCACGCAGAGGGTGGCCCGCGGGAACGCCTGCAGGCGGGCCTTTCCGATGGCCTTGCCGCACGACTCGCACGTCGCGAACGTGCCCGTGGAGATCCGCGACAGCGCACGGGTGGTCTGCGCGAGCAGGTCCCGCGTGTTGTTCACCAGCGTGAGCTCCTGCTCGCGCTCGAGCGCCGAGGACCCGGAGTCCGCCTGGTCGTCGCCGGCGCCGTCCCCGGAGTTGCGCAGCAGGTCGGAGAGCTCGGCATCGGCTGCCGCGAGCTCGCCCGTGAGTCGGTCGATGTCGCTGGTGAGCTCGTCCGCGACGTCCTTGACCTCACGGGTGGTCCACGGCTTCTCGCCGTCACGCACCGGGAAGCCCTTGACGAGCTTCGCGAGCTCCTTGGTGTCCGTGCTGATGTCGACCGTGCTCAGCGCGTCATTGATGGCCACGAGCGGGCCCCCCTGTCCTCGAAGTCACGTGACTGTATGCGTGCACCGGCAGGGACACAACACGCCACGCCGGGTGAAACCCGGCATGGCGCGTGGTGGACGTACGACCTGACCTGTGGTGATGCAGGGCGTGCCGGGGCCCGGCGGGTGGACGCCGGACCGTCGTCAGAGGTTCTGACCGTCCCCGACCGGCTGCGGCTGGCCCGAGCGGGGCGGCAAGGCGTTGCCCCGGTTGTCCAGGTCGCCCAGCAGGTTCTCGAGGTAGCTCTTCAGGCGCGTGCGGTAGTCGCGCTCGAACACACGGAGCTCGTCGATCTTGCGCTCGAGGAGCGAACGCTCCTGCTCGAGCTGGCCGAGCGTGCGCTGCGACGTCTCTTCGGCCTCGCGGACGATGCGATTGGCCTGGCTCTTCGCCTCGCCCACCAGACGGTCGGACTCCTCCTGGCCGCTGCGCACGTAGTCGTCGTGCAGCTTCTGGGCCAGGGCGAGCATCCCCGTGGCGGACTCCGGCTCGCTGGCCCGGGCGGCGGGCTGCACGGGCGCCACGACCGGCGCGGGCGCGGCCACGGGGGCGGCGATGACCGGTGCGGGAGCCGGGACGGGCTCGGGCGTGGGCTCGGGCTTCGCGGCCGGCGCGGCCTGCTGGGCACCGGCCCTGCTCAGCTCGGCGATGCGGCGCTCGGCCGCGGCCAGCTTGGTCTTCAGCTCGTCGTTCTCACCCTGCACCTCGCGCAGCGTGTTGACGACCTCGTCCAGGAAGTCGTCGACCTCGTCCTGGTCGTAGCCCTCGCGGAACTTCGTGGCCTGGAACTTCTTGTTCAAGACCTCGTCTGCGGTCAGCAGAGCCATCGTCATCACCTCAGTCGGTAGTGCTCGGTCGGGCCGGCGGCAGTCCACCGACCGCCTCGGGCCACGGTAGCGGAGAATGGGGTGCGCGCACGTCCCCGCGACACGCCCACGGACGGGTGGTCCGTCGGCTCAGAACTGGCTGAGCAGCGACATCAGGACGGAACAGCCCAGGACGAGCACCAGGAATGCGAGATCGAGACGCACGGATCCGATGCCGACGGGCGGCAGGATCCGGCGCAACGCCTTGAGCGGCGGGTCCGTCACCGTGTACGTCGCCTCCGCGATCACCAGGGCGATCCCCGACGGCTTCCAGTCGCGCGCGAAGAACTGCACCCAGTCCAGCACGAGCCGCACCAGGAGCAGCAGGAAGAACGCGAGGACGACGTAGAACAGCAGGGCGGCGACGAGATGCACGCGTCAGCTCTGGTTGTAGAAGCCCGCGCGCGTCGGCGGCTCGGCCGCGGGACCCGCAGCCTCCCCCGCCACCTCGACGTGCGCCGGCGAGAGCAGGAAGACCTTGCTGGTCACGCGCTCGATCGCGCCGTGCAGGCCGAAGATCAGTCCCGCCGAGAAGTCGACGAGCCGCTTGGCGTCGGCGTCGTCCATGTCCGTGAGGTTCATGATCACCGGGGTGCCCTCGCGGAACGCCTCGCCGATCTTGCGCGCGTCGTTGTACGACCGCGGGTGGATGGTGGTGATGCGGCGCAGCTCACCGGCGACGGGCGCCTGCGGCGCGGCCTGCGTGGGCAGCGTCGTGCGCGTCGGCCGGTGCAGCGGCGTGACCTGGGCCTCGTACTCCTGCGGCACCGCGACCTCCTGGTCGTCGTACTCCTCGAGGTAGTCCTCGTGCTCGGACCGGTCGTCGGCCAGGCCGAGGTACAGCATCGTCTTGCGCAGCGCTCCGGCCATCGCCTTGGCTCCCTCCCCGGATCTCTCCGGACCTCCCCGGAGCCCCGCCTCCTGCTGAACACTGCTGCAGCGACGCTGGGCTCCCTCTGCCGGTCACGCTAGCAACGCGCGCGAACAGCGCACCCCGCGACACGCCCGACAACCTCGGCATTCACCACGGGAGATGCGGTCGGTCCGGCGGTCGGACCAGACCGGCGAACCGACCCGTCCGCTGGGCGCGCCGGAACGAGTAGAGAGCGGGGTCCTTCCAGGTGTCCCGCCCGTCGGTGGTCACCTGCGTGACCCCGACCGAGCGCAGCAGCGCGACGACGCCGGCCGGCAGGTCGAGCGCGGGGGTGCCCCACGCCGTCGTCGCCCGCGACTGCGGCACGACGGCGACGACCTCGTCCTGCAGGTCGGCCGGCACCTCGTAGGACTCGCCCGCGATCGCGGGACCCACGGCGGCACGGATCCGCCCGACGTCCGCGCCCTCTCCGACCATGGCCGCGACCGCCGCCTGCACCACGCCGGCCACGAGGCCGCGCCGCCCGGCGTGCACGGCGGCCACGACCCCGGCGGCCGCGTCGGCCAGCAGGACGGGCACGCAGTCGGCGACCAGCACGGCGACCGCGACGGCCGGGGTGGTCGAGACCAGCGCGTCGGCCTCTCCGACCGACTCGTCGTCGGCGCGCGGCGGCTCCGACACCACGAGCACCCCGGCGCCGTGGACCTGGGAGGCGTACGCGACGGGCGCGCCCGCCCACCGCACGAGCAGGTGCCGGTTGCGATCGACGGCCGCCGGGTCGTCGCCGACCGCGTAGCCGAGGTTCAGCGCGTCGTACGGCGGCCGACTGACGCCGCCCCCGCGGGTGCTGAACCCGGCCCGCACGCCGGGACCGAGATCGACCGCCACGACGGGCGGGAGGTCGACCCCGGGCTGGACGCCGGACACGAGGGTGCTCGCGTGCCTACTTGAGGAAGTCCGGGACGTCGAGCTCGTCGCGCTCGCGGCGCGGGGCGTCCTCGGTGAAGATCCGGGGCACCTCGAGCGCTCCCGTGATCGGCGTCGGCTCAGCCTCGGTCGAGAGGAAGGCCGGGACGTCGGGCTGGCTCGCGCCGGCGGGACGGTTCTGCGCGTACGCGCCGACCGGCACCAGCTGCTCCTCGGGGTCGAGCACCGGGCGCGGCGTCGGCACCTGCGGGGCGGCCGGGACCTGGCGGGCCGAGTTGCCGCTGACCTGGCCGAGAGCGCGCGCGTCGCGGCGGACCGTCGGGGAGCCCGAGTCGAACCCGGCCGCGATGACCGTCACGCGGACCTCGTCGCCGAGGGCGTCGTCGATGACCGCACCGAAGATGATGTTCGCCTCGGGGTGCGCGGCCTCCTGCACCAGGCGCGCGGCCTCGTTGATCTCGAAGAGCCCGAGGTCGGAGCCGCCCTGGATGGAGAGCAGCACGCCGTGCGCGCCGTCGATGCTGGCCTCGAGGAGCGGCGACGAGATCGCCATCTCGGCGGCCTGCACCGCGCGGTCGTCGCCGCGGGCGAAGCCGATGCCCATGAGCGCCGAGCCGGCGCCCTGCATGACGGACTTCACGTCGGCGAAGTCGAGGTTGATGAGACCCGGCGTGGTGATGAGGTCCGTGATGCCCTGGACACCCGACAGCAGCACCTGGTCCGCCGAGTGGAACGCGTCGAGCACCGAGACGGACCGGTCGGAGATCTGCAGCAGCCGGTCGTTCGGGATGACGATGAGGGTGTCGACCTCGGCCCGCAGCGCCTCGATCCCGGAGTCCGCCTGCACGGAGCGGCGGCGACCCTCGAACGTGAACGGGCGGGTGACGACACCGATGGTCAGCGCGCCGAGCGAGCGGGCGATCCGTGCGACGACGGGTGCGCCACCGGTTCCGGTGCCACCACCCTCGCCCGCGGTGACGAAGACCATGTCGGCGCCGCGCAGGACGTCCTCGATCTCGTCCTTGTGGTCCTCGGCGGCCTTCTTGCCGACCTCGGGGTCCGCGCCGGCGCCGAGCCCACGGGTCAGCTCGCGGCCGACGTCGAGCTTGACGTCCGCGTCGGACATGAGCAGGGCCTGGGCGTCGGTGTTGACGGCGATGAACTCGACACCCTTGAGGCCGACCTCGATCATGCGGTTCACGGCGTTGACGCCGCCGCCGCCGATGCCGACGACCTTGATGACCGCCAGGTAGTTCTGCGGAGCTGCCACGGTGGGTGCCTCTCGTTCTGTGCCGGTCGCGGCCTGAGCCACGGGGTCCGGCCACGACACTCCGAGGCCGGCGGTGAAACCTTCACCCTCTACTTGAGGGTTATAGTTATGTCAGGTGTGCTGTCAGTGCGTGACGCTAGGTGTCGTCCCGACCGCGATCAACGACCGCGCCGCGCGTGTCGGGAGTTGGTGCCGAAACTCACCTGGTGATGGGCAGCCGCGGTGCCGACACGTCGATGACGGTCGCCCCTGCCGCCGCCGGCGACGCGCGCAGCGCCGAGAGGACCGCGATCTTCAGCGGGGTCTCGTGCGCGCTCCCCCAGTCGACCTCGACGTTGTCGCGCAGCGTCATGGTCACCGTGTCCTGCGTGTGCGCCGAGACCGCGCCCACCTGCGCGAGCAGGTCGGCCGGCAGCTGCTCGAGCACGCTCAGCACAGCGGTGAGCGTCCGCTTGTCGCCCACGGGCACGTCGACGACGGGCAACCCGTCGGGTGCGGCGTCGACGCGGCCCACCTGCACCCCGTCCATGTCGAGCAGCGCGAAGCCGGCGGGTCCGCCGTGCGTCGCGGCGTTCGATTCCTCCGGCACCGCGGCGACGGGCTCGCGGGCGACGAGCACGACGACCAGGCCCTGGGGCCACGCGCGGGTCACGCGCGCCTCCCGGACGCCCGGTACGTCGAGCACCTCGTCGCGCAGCCGGACCGTGTCGAGGCGCGGCAACGGCGTGCGCGCGTGGGCGTCGACGACGCCGAGCACCTGGTCGACCGCGACGACCGTCCCCGCGCCCTCGACCTGCACCTGCGCGGGGTCGAGCGCGAGCACCGGCGAGAGCAGCAGCAGCCACCCGAGGGCGCCGGCGGCGACCACGGCACCGCCCACGAGGACTCCCTGCCGGCGGGCGAGGTTGCGCCGCGCGCGGGCACGCTCGGCGAACCGAGCCACCGAGCTGGTGGAGACCACGGGCGGCGCGACCGGGCCCGCGTACCGGCGGGCTCCCCCGGCGCTGTACGTCGTCACCGAGCGTCCGAACGACGCGGCGTCCGGCTGCGCCGGCACGCCGCGCGTCGGCGCCGTGGCCGTCTTCGCGGCGGGCTTCGCGATCGCCGGCTTGGCGGACGTCGCCGGCTTGGCGGACGTCGCAGGCTTCGTGGCCGTCGCCGGCTTGGCGGACGTCGCAGGCTTGGTGGGCGCAGGCGCCTTCGCGGGCTGCGGCGGTGCGCTCCGCGGCGCGGCCGGCCGGCCGGGGGCGGGATCGCGCGGTGCGGTGGGTCGCGACGGGCTCATGCGCCCGCCCGCTCGTCGTCCGCGAGCGCGTCGAGCACGACCGGCGCCAGGAGGGTCACGTCCCCCGCACCCACGGTGAGGAGCAGGTCCCCGGGCCGGGCCGCGGCAGCCAGCGTGCGGGCGGCGGCCAGCTTGTCGGCGACGAAGGTCGCCTTCCCGGGCGTCGGGACCCGGTCGACGATGAGCGCCCCGGTCACCGTGGGGTCCGGGTCCTCGCGCGCCGCGTAGACGTCGGTCACGACGACGACGTCCGCGAGGTCGAACGCTGCGCCGAACTCGGTCGCGAATGTCCGGGTGCGCGAGAACAGGTGCGGCTGGAAGAGGACGAGCACGCGGCCGTCGCCGACGACGGAGCGCGCGGCCCGCAGGATCGCCGCGACCTCGGTGGGGTGGTGCGCGTAGTCGTCGACCACCCGCACGCCGCCCGCGGTCCCGCGGTCCTCGAACCTGCGCCCCGTACCCCGGAACGCGGCCAGGCCCTCGGCGGCGTCCGGCAGCCCGAGCCTGCGGACGGCGGCCCAGGCGGCCGCGGCGTTGAGCGCGTTGTGCGCGCCGGGACTGGCGAGCCGCACCGTGGTGCGCTCGTCGCCCGCGGTCAGGCCGAACGCCCAGCGGTCGCCGTCCGGGACGAGGTCGCCGACCCGCACGTCGGCGTCGGGCGACCTGCCGTAGGTGACGACGGTGACGCCGCGCCGGGCGAGGGACTCCTGCACGCGCTCCACCAGCCGAGCCGCGCCCGGGTCGTCGGCGCAGGCCACCAACGCACCCCCGGCGCGGATCCGGTCGGCGAACGCGACGAACGCGTCCTCGAACGCCTCGGGCGAGCCGTAGTGGTCCAGGTGGTCCGGCTCGACGTTGGTGACGACGGCGACCAGCGGCGCGTACGCGAGGAACGAGCCGTCGGACTCGTCGGCCTCCGCGACGAACGCCGGCCCGGCGCCGTCCCGACCCCCGCCGAGCGGGCCGTCGGCCGAGAACACCGTGCCGCCGATCGCGAAGGACGGGTCCGCCCCGGCGTGCAGCAGGGCGGTGGCGATCATCGCCGAGGTGGTCGTCTTGCCGTGCGCCCCGGCGACCGCCACCGCATCCCGGTCGATCATGAGCGAGGCCAGCGCCTCGGACCGGTGCAGCACGCGCAGGCCGAGCTCGCGCGCGCGGGCGAGCTCGGGGTTGGACTCGCGGACCGCCGACGAGATCACGACGGTGTCGACGCCGTCGACCAGCGCGGCGTCGTGACCCACGTGCACGTCGACGCCCGCGTCGCGCAGAGCAGGCAGCACCGGACCGTCGGCAGCATCGGACCCGCTGACGGCCACCCCGCGGGCGGCCAGCAGCGCGGCGACGGCCGACATGCCCGCTCCCCCGACGCCGACCAGGTGCACGCGACCGAGGTCCGCGGGACGGAGCTCGGCCGTCATGGCAGCTCCTTCTCGACCAGCCGGGCCACCCGGGCGGCGGCATCCCGCACGCCGACGCTCGCGGCGGCCGCACCCATGCGCGCGCGCGTCTCCGCGGCGGACTCCCCGACCAGCAGGACCGGCAGGTGCGCACGGATCCAGGCCGGGTCGAGGTCGGCGTCGTCGACCAGCAGCCCACCGCCTGCCGCGACCACGGAGGCGGCGTTGAGGCGCTGCTCGCCGTTGCCGACGGGCAGCGGGACGTAGACCGCCGGGATGCCGAGAGCGGCCTGCTCGCACACCGTGCCGGCGCCGGAGCGCCCGACGACGACGTCGGCGACGGCCAGGGCCAGGTGCATCTCGGTCAGGTACTCGCGCACGTGGTACCGCTCGGCGCCCGCGACGCCGTCGAGCGCCGCGCGCACGGCCTCGGCCTTGCCCGCGCCCGTGAGGTGCAGCACCTGCACGCCGGCCGCGAGCAGGTCGGCCGCGGCACCGGCGACCGCGGCGTTGACGCTCACCGCGCCGAGCGAGCCCCCCGTGACCAGGAGCGTGGGCAGGTCGGCGTCGAGCCCGAGCTCCGCGGCCGCCGCGGCGCGCGTGCCGGCACGGTCGGTGGACAGCTGGTCCACCAGCCGGGCGATGGGTGCGCGCAGCGGCAGGCCGGTGACCTGCGCGCCGCGCAGGGACGTCCCCGGGAACGTCACCGCGACCGCCTTGGCCCAGCGGGCGCCCAGCCGGTTGGCCAGGCCCGGACGCGCGTTCTGCTCGTGGATGACGACCGGGATGCCTCGGCTCCGCGCGGCCAGGTAGGCGGGCGTCGCGACGTAGCCGCCGAACCCGACGACGACCTGCGCGCCGGACTCGTCGATCGCGGTGCCGGCGGCGCGGACGGCGGCCCGCAGGCGCGCCGGCAGGCGGAACCAGTCGAGGGTCGGGCGGCGCGGCAGGGGGACGCGCGGCACCACGGCGAGCGGCAGGCCGTGCTCGGGGACCAGACGCGCCTCGAGGCCCTCAGCCGTGCCGAGGACGGTCAGGCGGGCGTTCGGGTGCCGCCGTCGCAGCTCGTCGGCGACCGCGAGCAGGGGGTTCACGTGGCCTGCCGTGCCACCGCCCGCGAGCAGCACCGACGGCGTCGTGTGCCCCTCAGCCACGGGACCGCCCGATGACGGCGAGCGACCGGCGCACCACGCTCGGGCGCGCGGCCAGGGCCTCGGCGGCGCCCGGTTCCGAGCGCGCGAAGGCGATGAGCACCCCGAGCGCGGCCATCGTCATGATCAGCGCCGAGCCGCCGGCCGACACCAGCGGGAGAGGGACCCCGATGACCGGGGCGAGGCCGATGACGACCGCCACGTTGACCAGCGCCTGGCCGATGATCCAGCAGAGGATCGCGCCCGTGGTGATCTGGACGAACGGGTCGGGGTGCCGGCGGATGACGCGGATCATGGCGAAGGCGAGCAGGCCGAACAGCCCGAGCACCAGCAGCGTGCCGATGAGCCCGAGCTCCTCGCCCAGGATCGCGAAGATGAAGTCGTTGTGCGCGGCCGGCAGGTAGGACCACTTCTCGCGGCTCTCCCCCAGCCCCAGCCCGCCCCAGCCGCCGCTGGCCAGCCCCCAGCCGCCGTGCAGCGTCTGGTAGCAGGACGACGCCGCGTCGCACTCGTCGGAGAGCCAGGACATGATCCGGTCGGTGCGGTTCTTGCTGGTGACCGTGAGGAGCGCCGTGAGCCCGCCCGCGAGCACCGCGGCGAGGCCGAACATCCGCATCGGGACCCCGGCGACGAACAGCGCGCCCGCCACGAGCAGGATGAGCACCAGCGCGGTGCCGAGGTCGTGGCCCGCGAGGACGACGAGGATGGCCAGGCCGGCCACCGGGACCGCCGGGATGAGCGCGTGCTTCCACTCCCGCAGCAGCGGCAGCTTGCGGGCGAGCACCGCGCCGAGCCAGATGGCCAGCGCCAGCTTGATGGTCTCCGACGGCTGCGCGGACAGGCCGGCGAAGCAGACCCAGTTCTGGTTGCCGCCCGCGCCGCACCCGAGCGGCGTGAAGACGGTCAGCTGGAAGACGATGGCGACGGCGAGCGCGGGCCACGCGATCGCCTGGAAGAACTTCACCGGCGCGCGCGAGAGCCCGAACAGGATCGGCAGCCCGATGAGGGCGTACTTCGCCTGGTCGAGGAACACCGCGTAAGCCGAGTGCCCGTCGTCGAGCGACTCGACGCTGGAGCTCGACAGGACCATGACCAGCCCGATGACGAGCAGCAGGGCGGTCGCGCCGAGCAGCACGTAGTAGCTGGTGACCGCGCTGTTCCACTGGCCGAGCAGCGAGCCCGTGCTGGTGACCGGTTCGTCGCGACGCGTACCGGCCCGGGGCGTCGTCGCGGTCATCGGACCTCCAGTGCACGCACGGCTGCGGCGAACTCCTCACCCCGGGCGGCGTACGACGTGAACTGGTCCATCGACGCGCAGGCGGGGGCGAGCAGGACGGTCGTCGCGTCGGGCTCCGAGGCGGCGAGCCGCTGGGCCTCGTGCACGGCGCGGGTCATCACCGTGCCAGTCTCACCGGCGTCGACCTCGACCACGGGGACCTCGGGTGCGTGTCGGGCGAGTGCCTCGCGCAACGGTGCACGATCCACCCCGATGAGGACCACCGCGCGCAACCGGTCCCGCCGGGCCAGCACGAGCTCGTCGAACTGCGCGCCCTTGGCCAGGCCGCCCGCCACCCACACGACGCTGCCGGCCGCGAAGGCTCCCAGGGCCGCCGCCGCCGCGTGCGCGTTGGTGGCCTTCGAGTCGTCGACGTAGGCGACCCCGTCGACCACCGCGACGGTGGCCAGCCGGTGCGCCCCCGGGCCGTAGGCGCGCAGGCCGTCACGGACCGCGGCGGGCGGCACGTCGTGCGCGAGCGCGAGCGCGGCGGCCGCGAGGGCGTCGGCGACGACGTGCGGCGGGACCGTGCCGTCGGGGCCGGCCAGCTGCGCCAGGTCGTCCAGCGTGCCCAGCTCGGCCGCGTGCGTGTGCCGCAGCCGCGCGAACCCGCGGTCCACCAGCACGTCCTCGACCAGCCCGACCTGCCCGACGAGCGGCGTGCCCAGCGTGAAGCCGACGGCCACGGCGCCGTCGACGACCTCCGCCTCCAGGACGAGGTCCTGCGTGACGGGGTCGGCCAGGTTGTAGACGCAGGCGATCTGGGCGCGCTCGAAGATGCGCCCCTTGTCGGCCGCGTACGCGTCGAGCGACCCGTGCCAGTCGAGGTGGTCGGGCGCCACGTTGAGCACCGCGGCCGCCTGCGCCGACATCGAGTGCGTGAAGTGGAGCTGGAAGCTCGACAGCTCCACCGCGAGGACGTCGAGGCTCGGGTCGGTCGCGGCGAGCACCACCGGGGTGCCGACGTTGCCGACGGCCAGCGCGTTCTCGCCCGACGCCCGCAGGATCGACTCGAGCATCCCCACGGTGGTGGTCTTGCCGTTCGTGCCCGTGACGGCGAGCCACGGGGCCGGTCCCCCGCCGGACGCGCGGTCGACCCGGACCTGCCAGGCGAGCTCGACCTCGCTCCAGACCGGCACGCCGCGCTCGAGCGCTGCCGCCAGCAAGGGGTGGTGCGGCGCGAGCCCGGGCGAGGCGACGACGAGGTCGGCGCGGTCCAGCACGGTCCCCTCGAGCAGCTCGGCCGAACCGATCACGTCGTCGGCGTGGTCGTCGACAGGCACCACGCGGGCGCCGCGGGACGCGAGCACCTCGACCGCGGCGCGGCCCGAGACCCCGAGGCCGGCGACGACCACCAGGGCGCCCTCCAGCACGAGCTCGGACACCTAGCCGGCCACCCACTCCGCGTAGAAGATCCCCACGCCGAGCGCGACGAACAGCCCGGCGATGATCCAGAAGCGGATCACGATGGTGACCTCGCCCCAGCCCGAGAGCTCGAAGTGGTGGTGCAGCGGGGCCATCTTGAACACTCGTCTTCGGGTCAGCTTGAAGAAGCCGATCTGGATGACGTCGGAGAGCACTTCGAGCACGAACAGGCCGCCGATGATCGCAGCGAGGATCTCGGTGCGGGACAGGATCGACAGGCCGGCCAGCGCGCCACCGAGCGCGAGCGACCCGGTGTCACCCATGAAGATCTTGGCGGGGCTCGCGTTCCACCAGAGGAACCCGAAGCACGCACCGGTGATGGCCGCGGCGACGACCGCGAGGTCGAGCGGGTCACGCGTCTCGTAGCAGCGCGGCCCGGCGCTGGCCAGGAACTGGCAGCTCTGGTTGAACTGCCACACGCCGACGATCACGTACGCGCCGAAGACAATCAGCGAGACGCCGGTGGCCAGGCCGTCCAGCCCGTCGGTGAGGTTGACCGCGTTCGACCAGGCGGTGATGAGGAAGTTGGCCCAGACGACGAACAGGATGATGCCGAGCGTCACGCCCCAGAACGCGAGGTCCAGGTTGGTGTCCCGGATGAACGAGATCCGGGTGGACGCCGGCGTCCGGAACTTCTCGTTGGGGAACTGCAGCGCGGCGACCGCGAACGTGATGCCGACGATCCCCTGGCCGACGATCTTCCAGCGCGCGTTGAGCCCGAGGCTGCGCTGCCGAGAGATCTTGATGAAGTCGTCGAGGAACCCGACCACCCCCAGGCCGGTCATGAGGAACAGCACCAGCACGGCGGACGCGCTGGGCACGGTCCCGGTCACAATGAGCCCGCCCACCCAGCCGAGCAGCGTGGCGCCGATGATGACGACGCCGCCCATGGTCGGCGTGCCGCGCTTGGTGAAGTGCGCGGTCGGTCCGTCCTGCCGGATGAACTGGCCGTACTGCTTGTGCACCAGGTACCGGATGAACAGGGGCGTGCCCAGCAGGGCGATCAGCATCGCCAGGCCGCCGGAGATCAGGACGGCTCTCATGTGGCGGCCCCTGCGACCAGCGTGTCGCCGAGCTTCCAGAGGCCGGCGCCGTACGACGACTTCACCAGGACGACGTCGCCGGGGCGCAGCTCGCTCTCGAGGAACGCGGTGGCCACGGCGAGGTCGTCGGCCAGCACGACCTCGTCGCCCCACGAGCCCTCATGGTTGGCGCCGTCGCGGATGGCGCGGGCGCCCTCGCCGACGACGATCGTCAGGCCGATGTTCAGCCGCACGCACAGCCGGCCGATCGCGTCGTGGGCCTCGCGCGCACCCGGCCCGAGCTCGAGCATCTCGCCCAGGACGGCGATCGAGCGCCGGTCCCGCCCGGCGAGCACGGCCAGCGCCTTGAGGGCCGCGCGCATCGAGTCCGGGTTCGCGTTGTAGGAGTCGTCGACGATGGTGACGCCGTCCGGTCGGTCGACCACGTGCATGCGGTGGGGGCTCAGCGCGTCCGCCGCGCCCAGACCGGCGGCCACCTCGTCCAGGTCGAGGCCGACGGCCAGGGCGGCCGCCGCCGCGCCGAGGGCGTTGTGCACGTGGTGCTCGCCGACCAGCCGCAGCGCGACCTCCGCCGTGCGCTCGGGCTCGGCGCGGTGCACGAGCGTGAAGGTCGCCCGCCCGGTGCGGTCGAGCCGGACGTCGCGCACACCGACGGTCGCCGCGGGCGCGGCGCCGAACGTGACGACCTCGCCCGGGGCCAGCGTGGCCATGGCCGACACCCGCGGGTCGTCGGCGTTGAGCACCGCGATCCCGTCGGAGACGAGGCCCTGCACGATCTCGGACTTGGCCACGGCGACCGCCTCGATGCCGCCGAACCCGCCGAGGTGGGCGTGGCCGACGATGAGCACGACCGCGACGTCGGGCGGCGCGATGTCCGTGAGGTACGTGAGGTGCCCGGGCCCGCTGGCGCCCATCTCGAGCACGAGGAAGCGCGTCGACTCGTCGGCGCGCAGCACGGTGAGCGGCAGCCCGATCTCGTTGTTGAACGAGCGGACCGGGGCGATGGTCGGCCCGACGCTGCCACACAGCTGCGCGAGCAGGTCCTTGGTGGTCGTCTTGCCGACCGACCCCGTGATCCCGACGACGCGCAGCTCGCTGCCGCCCGGTTCGTGCGACACCTCGCGCAGGCGCTCGAGCACGACGCGGGCGAGGTCGCCCAGCGCCTTCTCGACGTCGGTCACGACGACGCTCGGCAGCACGGCGCCCCCGGCCCCGACGACGTCACGCACGGCGAGCACGAGCGCGGCTCCCCCGGCCACGGCGACGGCGGCGTAGTCGTGGCCGTCGACGTGCTCCCCGGGCAGGGCGACGAACAGCCCGCCGGTGACGTCGTCGCGCGAGTCGACGACCACGGGTCCGCTGACGACGAGCGCCGGGTCCGTCGCCGCGGTGCCGCGCAGCACGCCACCGGTCGCGGCCGCGATCTCGGCCGCGGTGAGGGCGATCACGCGTGCTGCTCCTGACGGGTGAGGCGTGCGGCGATCAGCACGTCGCGGTCGTTGTACCGGTGGAACACCCCGGCGATCTCCTGTGTCGGTTCGTGGCCCTTGCCCGTGATGATCACGGTGTCCTGCTCGGCGGCGAGGTCGAGGGCGTCGCGGATGGCCTGCGCGCGGCTGGTGGCCTCGTGCACGTCGACCAGGTCCGGACGCTGCGCCCGGACCCCGTCGAGGATGGCGGATCGGATGGCCGCCGGCTCCTCGGAGCGCGGGTTCTCGTCCGTGACGACGATCACGTCGGCCAGCCGGGCCGCGATCTCGCCCATGATCGGGCGCTTCCCCTGGTCGCGGTCGCCGTCCGAGCCGAACACGATCACGAGGCGGCCGGGCGTGATCGGGCGCACCGCGTCGAGCGCCAGGACGAGCGCGTCGGGCGTGTGCGCGTAGTCGACGATCGCGAGCGGGAGGCCTTCCCCGCGCTCGATGACCCGCTCCATCCGGCCCGGGATCTCGTGCGCGACCGCGACGGCGGCAATCGCCGCGTCCAGGTCGACGCCGGCGGCGTGCGCGAGCACGATCGCGAGCGCCGCGTTCGACACGTTGACCTTGCCCGGCAGCGGGCTCACCGCGGGGTGCTCGACGCCGTCGGGCCCGCGCAGCGTGAAGCTCGAGCCCACGCCGTCCAGCCCGATGTCCGCGGCGACCACGGCCCAGTCGGCGTCGGACCCCTCGGGCGCACCCACGTGCGTGGCGACGGACTCGACGGGGATCGGCGACTCGGCGGCCAGCCGACGGCCCCACTCGTCGTCGACCACGACGACGCCACGGCGCGCCTGGCCGACGGCGAACAGCCGCGACTTGTCCCGGAAGTAGTTGTCCATGTCGCCGTGGAAGTCGAGGTGGTCGCGCTGCAGGTTGGTGAAGCCGACCACGTCGAACGTCAGCGCCCTGACCCGGCCGAGCGCGAGCGCGTGCGACGACACCTCGGTGGCCATCGCCGTCGCGCCCCGCTCCACGGCCAGCGCGAGGATCGCCTGGAGCGCGGGGGCCTCGACCGTGGTGCGCGGGCTCTCGACCGCATCGGGCCCGATCCGCAGCTCGACCGTGCCGAGCACCGCGGTGGTCGCGTGCGCCGCCCGGAGCGCGGCGTCGAGGAAGTACGTCGTCGTGGTCTTGCCGTTGGTGCCGGTCACGCCGACCGTCACCAGGCGCTCGCCGGGTGCGTCGTGCGCCCAGGCCGCCACCGGACCGGCGAGGGCTCGCGGGTCGTCGGCGACCAGCACGGCGACGCGGGCGGCCAGTCCGGCGGACTCGAGGTGTTCCAGACCCGCCTCGTCGGTGAGCACCGCCACAGCGCCGGCGTCGACCGCCTGCGCGGCGTACGTGGCGCCGTGCACCTTGAAACCGGCCACCGCGACGAACACGTCACCCGGCTCGACGTCGCCGCTGGCGAGCGTCACACCCGTCAGCGAGGCGTCGGCGGGCAGCGGGAGACCGCGCGTGACCAGCCCGAACGTCGAGACGAGGTCGGCGACCCGGTGGGCCGCGGGATGCAGCGGGCGCATCCGAGCGGGGGTCGTCATGGGGAGAATCTACCCCGGGTGGGGGGCGCGGACGCCCGGATGCGGCCCGTCACGACCGCGTCACCACGTCGTCGGGAAGAGCGTCCCCACGGTGCCGGAGGGGGCGACGCCGAGCTCGCTGAGCGTGTATCCGGCCACGTCCGAGAACACCGGCGCCGCGACCGTGCCGCCGTAGATCGACGTCCTCGGGTTGTGCAGGATCACGGCGACCGCGATGCGCGGGTTGTCCGCGGGGGCCACCCCGATGAACGACGCCGTGATGCCCTGGACGCCGCCCACCCAGTTCTGGGCGGTGCCCGTCTTGCCGGCCACCTGGTACCCGGGGATCTGCGCGCTGGAGCCCGTGCCGTCGTCGACCACGCTCTGCATCATCGTGAGGACCGTCTTCGCCGTCTCGGCCGAGACCACCTGCGTCGTCGCGGCCGGAGCGGCCGGCGTGTAGGCGCCGTCGGGAGACGTCCAGCCCTTGATGATGTGCGGCTGGACCCGCACGCCCCCGTTGGCGATCGTCTGGAACACCTGGGTGGCCTGGATCGCGGTCACCGACACCGACTGGCCGAACAGGACGGCGAACTTGTCGCGTCGCTGCCACGTGTCCACGGGGTGCAGGAGGCCCTTCGACTCCCCCGGCATCTCGATCCCGGTCTTGGCGCCGAAGCCGAACTTCGCGAGGTAGTCGTACCGCGTCTGCACGGGCAGGTTCTGGCCGATCATGACCGTCCCCGTGTTGGAGGACTCGGCGAGCACACCGGTCGTCGTGAGGGGCAGCACGCCGTGCTCGTGGGAGTCCTTGAACGTCTCGTGCCCGTCGGGCGAGTAGGTGTACGGCACCTCCCACTGCGAGAGGGGCGTCGCGATCTTGTTGTCGAGGATCGCGGACATCGTGATGACCTTGCCCGTCGAGCCGGGCTCGAACACGTCCGAGACGGCGCTGGAGAGCGAGCCCGAGGCGTCCCCGGGGTGGTTGGGGTCGACCGAGCCGGAGTCGGCGAGCGCGTAGATCTCGCCGGTCCGCGTGTCCATGACGATGAGGGAGCCGGAGTCCGACCCGGTGGCGGCGACCTGGGCGTCGAGCGCCGACTGCGCCTTCCACTGCACGTCGGACAGCAGCGTGAGCTGGACCGAGTCGCCCTGCCGCGCGGGCGTGTCCTGCGAGTACCCGCCGGGGATCGCCTGCCCCTTGCGGCCGCTCTCGTACGTCTCCTTGCCCGACGTCCCGGTGAGCCGCTGGTTCAGTGACGCCTCGAGCCCCGCGAGGCCCACGCCGTTCGAGTTGACGAAGCCGATGACGTTCCCGGCGAGCGTGTTGTTCGGGTACACCCGCTCCGCCACCCGGTCGACGTTGACCCCGCTGAGCCCCAGCTTGCGGATCTCGCGCGCGACGTCGGGCAGCACGCCCTTGCGGATGTAGACGAACTGGCGGTCGCCGACGAGGGTGCCGCCGAGCTCCGCGGCGTTCATGTCGAGCAGGGGCGCCAGGATGGCGGCGACGCCCGCGGGTCCGTCGGGGACCGGCGGGTTGACCGTGCCCTTGAACGCGCCGACCAGCCGCTGGTTCACCGAGATGTCGTACCGCTCGACCGACGTCGCCAGCGGGTTGCCGTCGGCGTCCGTGATCTCTCCCCGTCCGCCCAGCAGCGCGACGGAGACCAGCCGCGAGTTGCGCGCCTCCTCGGCGATGCTGGCGCCGCGCAGCCCCTGGACGTAGACCAGGCGCCCGCCGAAGACGGCGAGCGCCAGGACCACGAGGGCCGTGAGCAGGGCCATGCGGCCGCGGGAGCCCGGCTGCACCGGTCCCTGCGGCGGCCGGCCGCCGCGGGTGCCGGGCGGGACCACGACGGTCCGCGGCCCGGGCCGCTGCGGCGCGGTCGCGCCGGTGGAGCGGTTGGTCGGCTCCGGACGACGCGTGCCGGTCTGCTCGGTGCGGGCGCGCGGGCGCGCGACCGGTGTGGTCATCCGCCCGCTCCGGCCGGCTCGGGGGCGCCCTGCACGCTGCCGTCGGAGAGCCGCAGCCAGCCCGTGCCGTTCGTCGGGACCATGCCGAGGGCGGCCGCGGCCGCGGCGAGCTGGGTGGGCGACGCCTTCGCGTCGAGCTGGGCGGTCAGGTCCTGCTGGTCCTGGTTCAGCCGGCCCAGCTCGTTGGACAGGTCGTACTTGGCGTAGGCGCTCGCCGCCATCGAGGTGTTGAGCAGCAGGGCGGACAGGAGCGCTCCGGCGAGGACGGCCATGCAGGCAAGGATGAACGGAACTCGCGTCCTGGCGTGCTCCGGCGCGCGGACGACGCGAAGTCGGGGTGCCGGCGCGCTCGCCGCGCGGGGGCGGGACGGTGCCGGGTAGGCAGTTGCTCGGGCAGCGGACTGGGCGCTCATGCTGCCCTCCTTCCGGTCTGGCGTGGCTTGAGGTGGTCGGGCGTGGGGCGGACGCGCTCGGCGGCGCGGAGGCGGACGGACTGCGAGCGGGGGTTGTGCGCCAGCTCGGCCTCGTCGGCCTCCTCCGCGCCCCGGGTCACCAGGCGCAGGAACGGCGCGTGGGTCTCGGGCTCCACGGGGAGGTCCGGCGGGGCGCTGGACGTGGCTCCGACGGCCAGCGCCCGCTTGACCGCGCGGTCCTCGAGCGAGTGGTACGCCTCGACGACGATCCGGCCGCCGACCGCGAGCGCCTCGATGGACTGCGGCAGCGCGCGCTCGAGCACCTCGATCTCGCCGTTCACCTCGATCCGCAGCGCCTGGAACGTCCGCTTGGCGGGGTTGCCCCCGGTCTTGCGCGTGGCCGCCGGGATGTTCGCGCGCACGATGCTCACCAGCTCGCCGGTGCGCTCGAGCGGCCGCCGCTCCCGCTGGGAGACGATCGCCCGGGCGATGCGCGGCGCGAACCGCTCCTCGCCGTACACCCGCAGGATCCGGGCGAGCTCGCGCTCGTCGTAGGTGTTGAGCACGTCCGCCGCGGTCTGGCCGGTCGTCGCGTCCATGCGCATGTCGAGCGGCGCGTCGGCCGAGTAGGAGAAGCCGCGCTCGCGCTCGTCGAGCTGCAGGGACGAGACGCCGAGGTCCATGAGCACGCCCTGGACTCCCCTGATGCCGAGGCGGTCGAGCACGTCGTTGATCTCGTCGTAGACGGCGTGCACGCCCGTGAACCGGTCGCCGAACGGCGCGAGCCGGCGCCCCGCCAGCTCGAGCGCCTGCGTGTCCCGGTCGAGGCCGACCACCCGGACGTGGGGGAACGCCTGCAGGACGCCCTCGGTGTGACCGCCCATGCCGAGCGTCGAGTCGACCATCACGGGGTGCTCGACGTCGAAGGCCGGGGCCAGCAGGTCGAGGCAGCGCTGCAGCAGCACCGGGGTGTGCCGGGAGGCCGCGTCGTCTGGCGTGTGCTCGGTCATCGCTGCTCCCCTCCTGTGCTCTGCCCTGCGGGCGCTACGAAGCTGGTGGTCAGGCGGCCCCTCCGCCGTCCGACCAGATCCCCCACCGACCCTCTGCCACCGGGGAAGTGCGGCAGAGATTCGGGAGGAGGTCTCACCGGGCGAGCTCGTGGGCCTACGTCTAGAAGGGACCGTTGGGGAAGACCTCCTCCGCGGTGTCGGCGTAGCCGGCCTCCTGCTCGGCCAGGTACGTCTCCCACGCAGTGAGGTCCCAGATCTCGACCCGGGTGCCGGTGCCGATGACGGCGACGTCGCGCTCGAGCCCCGCGTACTTGCGGAGCATCGGCGGGATCGAGATGCGGCCCTGCTTGTCGGGCAGCTCGTCACTGGCACCGGACAGGAAGACGCGCAGGTAGTCCCGGGCCTGGCGGCTGGTCACCGGGGCCTGGCGGAGCTGGTCGTGCATGCGTCGGAACTCGTCCATCGGGAGCAGGAACAGGCAGCGCTCCTGGCCACGGGTCATCACGAGGCCCGGAGCCAGCTGGCCGCGGAACTTGGCCGGAAGGATGAGCCGGCCCTTGTCGTCCAGGCGCGGCGTGTACGTCCCGAGGAAGGGCGCGAAGGAACCGAAGGCGCCGGACGACGACTCATACGACACCTCGCCTCCCTCCACTCCTCCGACGCGAGACTCCCTGCCTCACCACGTGCCTCCACGGTACTCCACTTCACTCCACCCGCTAGGGCAGAGACCCATGATTCACCCGATCGAACGGCTAAAACTGCAGGTCAGAGCGGGTGGTGCGGAGTGGAGGGGAATCTGGCGTCGATCGCACTCCGGGGCGTGTTGGAGGGTGCAGAATCGGGACTGACCAGGCGAATCACTCCCTCACGGGCCGGCGCGGCAGCCGCGAGCCCGCTCGGCCGGGCGGGTGGTGGAGCGAAGTGGGGGGCGATGGGCGATGAACTCGGCGCCCCGGCCGTTTAGGCTCGGTCCCAGTTCCGCCAAAGGAGGCGTCATGCTGCAGGCCGTCCCGTCGTCGAGCGAGCTCGAGGACGTCGTCGACACCACGCTCAAGATGCGTGCCGCCGTCGAGAGCGTGGTGACCGGTCGGCCCGAGCTGGTCCGGGTCACCGTCGCCGTGCTGCTCGCCGAGGGGCACCTGCTCCTCGAGGACGTCCCCGGGGTCGGCAAGACCACCCTGGCCAAGGCGCTCGCCAAGACCATCGACTGCACCGTCGGCCGGATCCAGTTCACCCCCGACCTCCTGCCGTCCGACCTGACCGGCGTGAACATCTACCGGTCGCAGACGCACGAGTTCGAGTTCCGGCCCGGCCCGGTGTTCGCGCACGTCGTCATCGGCGACGAGATCAACCGCGCCTCGCCCAAGACGCAGTCCGCACTGCTGGAGTGCATGCAGGAGGCGCAGGCGACCGTCGACGGCCGCACCTACCCGCTCCCCCGGCCGTTCCTGGTCGTCGCGACGCAGAACCCCGTGGAGATGGAGGGCACCTATCCGCTGCCCGAGGCTCAGCGCGACCGGTTCATGGCCCGCCTGACGGTCGGTTACCCGAGCATCGAGTCCGAGCTCGACATGCTCGACCTGCAGGAGACCTCCGACCCGCTGGACACGCTGCGGCCCGTCACGGACGCCGCGCAGGTCAAGGCCCTCATCGAGACCACCCGACGGCTCTTCGCGGCCCCCAGCATCAAGCGCTACGTGGTCGACCTGGTCACCGCGACCCGCGAGGACCAGGGCCTGCGCCTCGGCGCGTCCCCCCGCGCGGCGATCCAGCTGCTGCGGGCCGCCAAGGCGCTCGCCGCGATGGACGGCCGCGACCACGTGCTCCCCGACGACGTGCAGCAGCTCGGCGTGCCCGTCCTCGCGCACCGCCTGCTGCCCAGCACCGAGTCGCGCCTGTCCGGCCGCAGCACGTCGGACATCGTCACCGACATCCTCGACCGGATCCCGCTGCCGTCTGCGGCCGGCACCGCGCGCTCGCGCCGCGCGATCGGCTGATGCGCCTCCGGCCCACCCCGCGCGGCTGGGCGATCGGCGTCGCCGGTCTCCTCGCGCTGCAGCTCGGCGTGGTCCTGGGCGCCGTCGACCTGGTCCGGATCGGCACGCTCGCGCTCCTGCTCGTCGCCGGGGCGGCGGTGGGCGTCGGCCTGCTCGACCCGGGCCGCGGCAAGCACCGCCTCAGCGTGCAGCGTCGGGCCACCCCGAACCCCGTGCACGCGGGCGACGAGGCGCAGATCGAGGTCACCATCGCTGCGACCGACCCCGCCGCGCGCGTCCGGCTGGCCGGCCTGAAGTTCGCCGAGCAGGCCGCCACGGAGCTGTCCGGCGGCCGCCCGCTGCGGGCGCGCGTCACCCGCGCCCCCCGTCGGGTCACCGTCACGTACGCGGTGCAGGCCGCCCGGCGCGGGCGCTGGCCGCTCGGTCCGCTCGTCGTGACCCGCAGCGACCCGTTCGGCGTGGTCCGCACCTCCGCGACCCTGGGCGAGCAGGCCGAGGTCTCGGTGTGGCCCGCCGTCGTCCCGCTCCCGACTCCCTCCGACGTGCTCGTGGGCGAGCCCGACCGCGTCGCCCTGGGCGCCCGCACGCCGTCGACCGACGACGCCTCCTTGCGCGACTACCGCGAGGGTGACGACCTGCGCCGCGTGCACTGGAGCAGCAGCGCTCGCAAGGGTGCGCTCATGGTCCGCTCCGACGAGCGCGCCGGCATGCGCCCCGTCTCCGTCCTGCTGGACCTGCCGGCGCGGACCGCCAGCCTCGAGTGGTCCATCTCGCTGGCCGCCTCGATGTCGCTGGCCATGCTCGACGGCGGGCACCCGGTGCGCCTCGTGAGCGGCCTGCGGGAGGACGCGTCCGTCTACCCGCTCGCGTTCGTGCACAACCGCACCGGACCGGGCGCCCGCAACGCCGTGCTCGACCGCACGATCGACCTCGAGGCGCCGCGCACGGCGGCGATCGGCGAGGCCGAGCTGGTCGCCGCGGCCCACCTGCTGCAGACCACCGACGCCGGCGGCGAGATCGTCCTCGCCGTGCTCGGTCCCCTCGGCGCCTCCTCGCGGGCCGCCCTCGCGCACGTGGCCGACAACGCGCAGGCCTGGGCCGTCGTCCGTGCGGAGACGCTGGCGCACGAGGCCGAGGCCGAGCACACGATCAAGGCCCTGCGCCGAGCCGGCTGGCGGGCCTGCCGGGTGACGCCGGGCGAGCCGATCGTCGACTGCTGGCTGCGACTCCTGGGGTCGGCCCAGTGACCGGCCGCCCGCAGCGCATCCCGCGCGGCCCCCGCTCGGCGCTGGGCTCCGCGCTGGTCGCCGCCGCGACCTGCGCCAGCCTCTTCGCGCTGACGGGCCTGATGGTGCGCGGGTCCTGGCTCGTCGCGGCCTGGGTGATCGTGCTCCTCGTCGCCGCGGTCGTCATCGGTGTGCGCGCGGTGACCCGGTCGTGGTGGGCACCCACGCTCGCGGGCACCGTCGTCGCGCTCGGCATCATCCTGGTCCGCTACGGCGCGCCCCCCGGCCGCCTCCAGGTCCTCCCGGACGCCGGGTCGCTCGACCGGACCCTCGCCACCGCCCGCGAGGGCGTCGCGGTGATCAACGCCTCCCTGGTGCCGATGGCGGGCGTCCGCCCCGCCGAGCTCCTGGTCGTCGTGGGCGCCGTCGCCGTCTTCCTGCTCGCCGACCTGGTCGCGATCGGCCTCGGCGTGCCGGCGCTCGCCGGCGTCTTCTTCGCGACGCTGTGGATCCCCGCGATCGTCCTCGGCTTCCCCGCGAGCGGGTGGGCGATCGCGTGGACCGCGTTCCTGTACCTGCTCCTGCTCGCGCTGAGCGCCGCTCCGGCGTCCGCCCACAGCGACCGCGGGCGGCGGATCTCCGTCGCGATCCTGTGCTCGCTCTCGCTCATCGTCGCCACGCTGCTCGCCGGGCCTGCCGTCGCGGCGTTCCCCGGCTGGGCCTCGATGAGCATGCCCAGCTTCGGCAGCGGTCCCGTCGGACCCATGTCGCTGAGCGACAAGCTCGACCTGCGTGAGAGCCTCGGCTCCCGCTCGGGGCAGGTGGTCCTGCGGTACTCGGTCACCCCGCCCGTCGCCGACCCGCCGGCCGACGGCGCCACCCCCGCGCCGGCCCCCACCTCCGCGGTCACGGCCTCGGACGTCGGGCCGTTGCGCGCCTTCACGCTCACCACGTTCGACGGCCGGACCTGGGACCGCGCCGAGTCCGTCGACCTGGTCACCTGGGACCCGGCCACCCTCCTGTCGTCGGACCCGAGCATCCGGGGCACGACGCCCGATGCCGAGCGCGGCAGGCTCGCGGACGTGCAGGTCGAGGTCGCCGCCCTGCGCGAGCGCCGGCTGCCGGTCAGCACCTTCCCCCGCACCGTCGAGGTCCCCGGGACGTGGCAGTACGACACCGCGCGCGACGAGGTCGTGGGCGGCCGCAGCACCTTCGACGGCATGACGTACGCCATGACCGTGGAGGTCCCGTCCCTCACGGCGGACGACCTCGCGGACGCGGAGGTGGGCGACCCGGACGACGACGGCGCCACGCTCGCCGTCCCGGAGACCGACCACACGGAGGACATCACCGCTCTCGCGCAGGAGATCACGGCCGACGCCACGACCCCGTACGAACAGGCCATGGCCCTGCAGACGTACTTCCGCGCGACGACGAACTTCACCTACGACGTCCGCGTGGCCCCGTCGCGGTCCGACGACGCCGTCTGGGACTTCCTGCAGTCGAAGCGCGGCTACTGCGTGCAGTTCTCCACCTCGATGGCGATGATGGCCCGCTCGCTGGGCATCCCCGCCCGCGTGGGGGTCGGCTTCCTGCCCGGCGAGTCCGACCGCAACGGCTCCTTCGTCGTCACCGGTCACGAGTCGCACGCCTGGCCCGAGCTGTTCTTCGAGGGCTACGGCTGGGTGCGGTTCGAGCCGACGCCCGCCGTCCAGACCGGCGCCCCGCCCCGGTGGAGCGACCCGTTCGCCGGCATCTCGGCGCCGGCCAGCCAGCCCGACAACCTCGTGCCCAGCTCACGTCCGGGCGTGACCGCCACAACCGCCCCGGGCGACCAGTCGTCCACCACCTCCACCGACGACACCGGTCGCGCCCTGCTGCCCGTCGCGATCACGGTCGCGATCGTCCTGGCACTCGCCTCGTTCGGCCTGGCCGTCGTCCGGCGCCGCACCCGGTTCCGCGCCGACCTGACGCCCGAGCGTGCCTGGCTGCGCGCGCGCAAGCGGCTCTCTGCCCGCGGGATCACGTGGACGGACTCGGACACGCCCCGGACCGTCGTGGTCTCGGTGCAGGAGCAGCTGCGTCAGGCGGCCGGATCGGAGCTGGCGGGTCAGCCCGCGGCGGCACTCGAGGCGCTGGCGCGCACCGTCGAGCGCGAGCGCTACGCGCCGCAGCAGCCCGACGTGGACCCGGCCGTGCTGGCCGGGTGGGTGGACGAGATGATGAGCGGCGTCGAGACGCTGCTCAGCGACCGCTCTCGCCGCGGCGCCGTTCCCACCGCTCCTCGAGACGGCTCATGAAGCTGCTGCGCTGACGAGCCGGCGGCGTTGCCGGCTTGACCTGGCCGTCGCTCTGCACGACGCCCTGCGGCCCCGAGCGACGGCCCGACCCGCGACGGGGGTCCGCGAACGCGAACGCCACCGCGGCGAACATCACGACGAAGCCGACGACGCCCAGCCAGGCCCGGCTGTTCGCCGCACCGAGCACGAGCAGCAGCAGACCGACGGACGCACCAGCTCCCGCGATGACGTATCGGCCGAACGGGCGGTGCCCGCGCTGGGTCAGCGTGTTCGCGAGCCGAGGATCGTCAGAAGTCAGCTGCCGTTCCATCTGCTCGAGCACGCGCTGCTCGTACTCCGAGAGAGGCATCCTGACCCCCGTTGTCAGCTATGTGGACCTGTCTTCCGGTTCAGGATAGATCCGCCGGAACGAAGGTGGTAGTCGACCGTGAGGATACTCCTCCCGGCTGTGGGGGCCCGGCCTGGATCGAGGTCCGGCCGAAGCGCTCGCGCACCACGTCCATGACCCGCTCGGCGTCCCTGCGCGAGGGCGACGGCTCGTCCGACGCCTCCTCGAGCGTCGGCTGCCGGACGGTCGACGCCGCAGGTGACAGCCCCTCCGCCCGGACCCCGACGAGGCGCACCGGAAGCCCCCCGAGATCCGCGCCGGCGAGCAGCTCGCGCGCCGCCAGGAACAGCTCGCGGCCCACGTCCGTCGGCGTCAGCAGGGTGCGCGAACGGGTGAGCGTGCGGAAGTCCGACGTCCGCACCTTGACCGTGATCGTGCGGGTGACCAGCCCGTTCCTGCGCAACCGGACCGCGCACCGGTCCGCCAGCTCCCGGACCTTCTCCTGCACGACCGCGAGGTCCGCGACGTCCACCGGGAACGTCTCCTCCGCGCTGAGCGACCTCTCCTCCCGACCGGGCCGCACCGGCCGCGGATCACGCCCCCACGCCAGGTCGAACAGGTGCGCGCCCGCCACCTTGCCGACCGCGTGCTGCACGGTGGACACGTCGCTGTCCGCCAGCTCGGCCACGGTCCGGATCCCCCACCGCCCCAGCGCCGCCTCCGTCTTTTCACCCACCCCCCAGAGCGCACCGACGGGCAGGACGCGCAGGAAGTCGACCGTGGCGGCCCGCGGGACCAGCAGGACGCCGTCCGGCTTGGCGTGCCCGGAGGCCAGCTTGGCCACGAACTTGGTGGACGCGATGCCGACCGAGCACGTGATCCCGAACTGCTCCCGGACCCGGCGGCGGATCAGCTGCGCGATGACGGTCGGCGGCCCGAGCCGCCGCCGAGCCCCGGCGACGTCGAGGAACGCCTCGTCGACGCTCACCTGCTCGACCAGCGCGGTGATGTCGCCGAGCACCTGCATGACCCCCGTGGAGACCTCGTGGTACGCGTGGTGGTCGGGCGGCACGACGACGGCGTGCGGGCACTGCCGCAGCGCGACCGACATCGGCATCGCCGAGTGCACCCCGAACGCGCGGGCCTCGTAGGTCGCCGCGAGCACGACGCCGCGCGTGGCGCCGCCGACGATGACGGGAAGCCCGCGGAGCTGCGGGCGCCGCGCGAGCTCCACGGAGGCGAAGAACGCATCCATGTCGACGTGCAGGATCGAGCAGCCGAGCTCCTCGCGACCCCAGTCCCGCTTCGCCTCGGACGACCGGGGCCCGCGGCTCATGCCGAGGCCCCGCCGCCGGTGCTCACGACGCCCGCAGGCTCAGCGACCGCCCGGCCACCGCGTCCGCGCCACCGTGCACCAGCCGGCGTGCCGCGTCGACGAAGTCCTCGGCGGCGCACACCGCCTCCTCGCCGCGCTGCGGACCGACCAGCTCGAACCGTCCGGCGTCGACCGCGGACCGCAGCGGGGCAGCCTCGGCGAAGTAGGTGGACCAGGAGCCCAGCTCCGGCGCGACCATGCCGAGCATCGCCCACACCGTGCGCGGCGCGCCGCGGCCCGAGGGCGTCCCGCGGAAGGCCACGACCGCGGCGCCGGCGCGCAGCGCGGCGAGGTGCGCGTGCGAGAGCTGCTCCCAGGGCTCGGGCGAGAACTGCGCGGCGAGCAGCTCGGCGTCCGCGCGCCCGAGGAGCTCGAGCACGCGCGCCGGGACCGGCGCCTCCGTGATCGTGCCGCCCGTGCCGTGCTGCGCCAGCCGCTGGTCCATGCCGCCGTCCCCTTCCACGTGCTCGCCGATCCGTCTCCTCAGTATCGAACACCTGTTCGATGCCGTCAAGCCCTGGCCCAGGCCCGTAGCGTGGGCGCCATGGCTGCCCGCGACCGCTCCGCCCGACGCAGCCCAGGTTCGCACCAGGCACCCACACGCACGGGCGTGCGCGCGCTGTGGCCGACGGGGCCCCTGCCCATCGCCACGGGCACCGTCGAGCTGGTCCGCGACCTCGACGACCCGGACGGCGTGACGGTGCTGGTCAACGGCGTGCCGAGCTCCTACCTGGACCTGGCCGACCCGACGCGGCTGGTGTTCGAGTACATGCAGCAGATGGCCGCGGTGATCGACCGGGTCGGCGACGCGGGCGGGCCGCTCGACCTGGTCCACCTGGGCGCCGCGGGCTGTGCCCTCGCCCGGGCGGTCGACGCGGAGCGACCCGGCTCGCGCCAGCTCGCGATCGAGCTGGACACGTCGCTGCCGGAGCTGGTCCGCGGGTGGTTCGACCTGCCGCGCTCCCCCGCGCTGCGGATCCGCGCGGGCGACGCGCGCGCGGAGCTGGAGAAGCTCGCCGACTCGTCGGCGGACGTCGTCGTGCGGGACGTCTTCGCCGGTGACACCACGCCGGACCACGTGCGCACGCGCGAGATGGTGGCGCACGTGGCCCGGGTCCTGCGTCCGGGCGGGGCCTACCTCGTCAACTGCGCCGACCGACCCCCGCTCGCCGGGGCGCGGGCCGAGGTGGCGACCCTGCGCGAGGCGTTCGCCGACGTCGCGGTCGTCGCCGAGCCCGGCCTCTTGCGCGGCCGCGGGTACGGCAACGTCGTCCTCGCCGCGACCGACGACCCGGAGCTCCTCGGGTCGGCCACGCTCGCGCGGGCCGTCCGCAGCCTCCCCGCGCCCGCACGGCTGCTGCACGGCGACGACGTCGCGGTCTTCGTCGGCAGGGCGTCCGCGCTGACCGACCCCGTGGCATGACGAAGGGCCGCACCCGAGCGGGTGCGGCCCTCTGGAGTCAGATCAGAGCGGGCGGACGCTCTCGGCCTGCGGGCCCTTGGCGCCCTGCGTGATCTCGAACTCGACGCGCTGGCCCTCGTCCAGGCTGCGGTAGCCCGAGGAGTCGATCGCGGAGTAGTGGACGAAGACGTCGGCGCCGCCGCCGTCCTGGGCGATGAACCCGTAGCCCTTCTCAGCGTTGAACCACTTGACAGCACCCTGTGCCATGTTCGTTTCCTTCTGTCCATCCGGTGACAGCGCCGGCCTTCTGCCCGCACCGTGCCGCAATGCCTCACGTCCTGCACCGGGTGGCCCAGCCGCGAGCGGCTGGTCGGAACCGACCCCCGGGCCTGGGCCCGGGTGACGACGCCGGTCAAGCGAGTACGTCACTGCAATGCAACGTGTGCATCCTTACATCGGGCCCGCAGGTGGCGCCACGGTTTCGCCCTTCCGGCGCACACGCTTTGACAACGATCTGGTAAAGGCGACGGGCTTCAGATCGCCGGACCGTCGTCGCCCTGCTGCGCCAGGAAGCGCTCGAACTCGGCGCCCAGCTCGTCGGCCGTCGGCAGGTCCGTGGAGCCGGCGAGCAGGCTCGTCCGGCCGATGTTGCGCGTGAACGAGTCGTACTGCTCCTCGAGCGCGTGCACCACGGCGGCGACGTCGTCGGACCCCGAGACCTGCCGCTCGATCTCGGACATGGCCTCCTGCGCGGCGGCGGTCAGGGCCCCGACCTGCAGGTCGAGCCCCGTCGCGCGCTCGACGTTGGTCAGCGCGGCCTGGCTGGCCTGCGGGAACGCCGACTGCGACAGGTAGTGCGGCACGTGCACCGCGAAGCCCACCGCGTCGTGGCCCGACTGCCCGAGGCGCAGCTCCAGCAGCGCGCTCGCGCTCGCCGGCACCTGCACGGTGCCGAACCACGAGGTGTGGTCGGCGACGAGCTCGGGCCGCGTGGCGTGCGCCGTGACCGACAGCGGCCGCGTGTGCGGGATGCCCATCGGGATCCCGTGCAGCCCCACCGTCAGCGGGACGTCGAACCGCTCGACGATCTGCCGCACCGCGGCGACGTAGCGCTCCCACTGGACGTCGGGCTCGACGCCGTGCAGGAGCAGGAACGGCACGCCGGTCGCGTCCTGCACCAGGTCGACCACGAGCTCGGGCTCGGCGTAGGAGGCCCAGGTGGTCTGGTCGAAGGTCATGACCGGCCGTCGCGACCGGTAGTCCAGCAGCTGGTCGACGTCGAAGGTGGCCAGGCGCGTCGTCGGCAGCTCGTCGACCAGGTGCTCGGCGGCCAGCTGACCGGCGTTGCCCGCGTCCACGAAGCCGCGCACGGCGTGCACGAGCACGGGACCGGCGCCGTTCACGGTCCGCGCCTCGACCTGGGCGGCGACCTCGGGGTCGACGTCGTAGATCTCGCTCGGGTTCAGCATGGGGTTGTGCTCACTTCCGTCCGGGTTACCGGGGACAACGCCGACCCCGCGCGAGTTCTTCCCGGCCCGGCGGCCGAGCGGCTCAGCGACCCGGCAGCCGGACGACCTCGACGAAGAACTCGTCGATCTGCCGGACGACCTCGATGAACCGGTCGAAGTCCACGGGCTTGGTGACGTAGGCGTTGGCGTGCAGCGAGTAGCTGCGCACCACGTCCTCCTCGGCCTCCGACGTGGTCAGGACGACGACCGGGATGGAGCGCAGGTCGGCGTCGGCCTTGAGAGCCTGCAGGACCTCGCGGCCGTCCATCTTGGGCAGGTTGAGGTCGAGCAGGATCAGGTCGGGCGTGGGGGCCTCGGCGTGCTCGCCCTCCTTGCGGAGGAACTCCAGCGCGCTGACACCGTCCGAGACCACGGAGAGACGGTTGCGGAGCTTGTTGTCCTCGAACGCCTCGCGGGTCATCAGGACGTCACCCGGGTCGTCCTCGACCAGGAGGACGTCGATGATCTTGGTGCTCGTGGGCACAGGGGCTCTCCGTTTCAGGCTCGGTCGTCGGCAGCGGGGAGGGTCCAGCGGATGCTGGTGCCCTCGCCGTCGGGCTGCTCGATCCAGATGCGACCGCCGTGAAACTCGACGATCTTCTTGCACAACGAGAGCCCGATGCCGGTGCCCTCGTAGACGTCCTTGGCGTGCAGCCGCTGGAAGATGACGAACACCCGTTCCGCGTACTGCTCGTCGATCCCGATGCCGTTGTCTCGACACTCGAGCTCCCAGGAGTCTGCCACGCGGCGCGCGCTCAGATGAACGGTCGGCGCGCGCTCCGGGTCGCGGAACTTCACGGCGTTCCCGACGAGGTTCTGGAAGAGCTGGACCAGCAGCGGCTCCTCGCCGCGGACCACCGGGAGCTCGCCGTGCGTGACCACCGCGCCGGACTCCTCGATGGACTCGCTCAGGTTGTCGACCGCGGCCGCGAGCGCTGCGCCGAGGTCGACGTCGGTGACCTCTCCCCCGACCCGCCCGACGCGCGAGAAGCCCAGGAGGTCCTGGATGAGCCGCTGCATGCGCTTGGCACCGTCGACGGCGAAGGCGATGTACTGGTCGGCGCGCTCGTCCATCTGCCCGCCGTAGCGCTTCTGCAGCAGCTGCGTGAAGCTCGCGATCTTGCGCAGCGGCTCCTGCAGGTCGTGCGACGCGACGTAGGCGAACTGCTCGAGGTCCCGGTTCGAGCGACGCAGTTCCTCGGCCTGCTCGGTGAGCTGCTCGTGGGCCAGCTCGATCTCGGCCCGCGAGGCCTCCAGCACGGTCAGCTGGTCGACGAGCGCCACGCGCATCGTCTCGATGTCGCCCGCGAGCGCCGCGATCTCCCCCGGCCCGACGGTCTCGACGGGGTGCAACAGGTCGCCCGAGGAGACGGCCCGCGCGTCGGTGGCCAGCGAGTCGAGGGGTTCGAGGATCCAGCGCCGCAGGGTGACCCACAGGGCGATGCCCAGCGCGACGGCCGCCAGCACCAGCAGCCCGACGGTCGCTCCCGCGATCGTGGTCCACACGTGCAGCTCGTCGAGGGCGTCGGCGCGGCGCTCGCGCAGCAGGTCGGTGTAGGCCTCGGCGGCCCCGCGCGCCTGGTCGAAGAGCACCCGACCCTGCTCGATCTCGTCGGACGTCACCGCGCCCTTGCCGCCCGCGCGGACCTCGGCCATCACCGGGACGGCGAACTCCTCGTTCCACGTCCTGGCGGCGTCCGCCGCGGCCTGGGCGGCGGCCGCGACCTCCTCGTCGTCGCCCTCGGCGGCCTGCGCGGCCAGGCTGCGGAACGACAGGTCGTCGGCGATGGCGCGGTCGTAGGGCTCGAGCGTGATCGGGTCGCCCGTGAGCGCGAACCCGCGGACCGAGGTCTCGGCGTCGATGAGCTGGATGTAGGCGCCGTCGGCCAGCGTGATGGCGTCGAAGTAGGTCTGCGTGACCGCCTCCTGCCGGTCGACCAGCCGGACCAGCACGAAGGCGGCGCCGAGGACGACGACGGCCAGCGCGGCGCCGGCCGCGATGATGACCGTGCGCAGGCGTCGGCGCAGGGTCGAGGAACGCCGCGCGGGCGTCGTGCCACCGCTCACGCGGACCATCCGAGGACCACCACGGCGGCGTCGTCGACGAGGTCGCCGCCGTGCAGCGCGCGGACGTCGTGCAGCACGCGGTCGACCAGCTCGTCCTGCGGCGCCGAGCCGACGACGCCGTCGACGATCCGCAGCAGGCCGGTCTTGCCGACGCGGTCGGCGCTGCCCTGGATGGTGGCCTCCAGGACCCCGTCCGTGTACAGCAGGATGCGCCACGACGCGGAGAGCTCGAGGCGCACCGGCTCCCAGCCCCCGCTGACCGGGATCCCGAGCGCGCGGCCCCGGCCGTGCGTGGGCAGCAGCGTCGACGGCGTCCCGAGCAGCAGCGGCACGGGGTGGCCGGCCAGGTAGAGGTCGACGGACCCGCGGTCCGCCGCGACGTCGAGCATGGAGACCGTGGTGAAGATCTCCGGCCTGGCACGCTCGGACATCAGGACCCGCTCGAGCAGCCCGAGGATCTGGACCGTCGGCACCTCCGCGAGGACAAGCGTCCGCCAGGCCGTGCGCAGGGTGGCACCGAGCGCGGCCTCGTCGGGACCGTGGCCGCAGACATCGCCGACGAGTGCGAGGACCGAGCCGTCCGAGCGCTCGACCACGTCGTAGAAGTCGCCGCCGAGCACGCCGTCGCGCCCGGCCCGGTAGCCGACCCGCACCTCGAGGTGCTGGTCCACGACCGACGGCGTCGGCAGCAGTGCGCGCTCGAGCCGGTTGACCTCCTCGGCCCGGACCAGGCTGCGGTACAGGGCACGGTCGGTGTCCTCGAGCCGGCGGCGCTGGATCGCGTACCGGATCGAGCGCCCGAGCAGCTCCCCGTCCACCTCGCCCTTGACCAGGTAGTCCTGCGCCCCGGCGGCCACGGCGGCCACTCCGACGTCGGTACCGGACAGCCCGGTGAGCACGACGACGGCCGGTGCCCCCGCGCCGAGCAGGCGCTCGAGGGCGGCGATCCCGATCGCGTCGGGAAGGCCCAGGTCGAGCAGGACCAGGTCCACGTCGAGCCGGTCGATCGCCTCGTCCAGCGTCCGCACCCACGTCAGGTCGACGCGAAGGCCTGCGTCGTCGAGGTGCTCGCGGACGAGGATCGCGTCGCCCTCGTCGTCCTCGACCAGCAGCAGCCGGATGGGCGCGCCGACCGTCTCGGTGCCGCGGGGCGCCGCGGTGCGTGCCTCGCTCAACGGGCCTCCTTCCGGCCGCTCGCCCGCCACTGCTCGACAGGACACCCGAAGCGTAGGGTGCGCGCCCGGCCTCTGCGCGCCATCTCACCCGCTCCCGGCCGGACCCACCCGGACGGGCGTGTGCAGCGAGGCCCCCGACAACGGATAATGGACGGCCGCTCCGCGCGCCGCGCCGTTCCTCGGCCGGCGCAGGAGCGTCGCAACGCACGGCCGGGTCGCCCCGGCGGAACGGAGATCGCCCAGGTGGCAGGCATGGACAACGAGCTGACCGGTGAGCAGCGGGTGGTCGACCAGCTGTACGGGCGGCTCGACGACCTGCGCGCGCAGATGCGGGCACGGCTGGCAGACGTCCGGCGGGAGGGCCCGTCGGGCTCCCCGCAGAACCGCAGCGAGCGCGACGCGTTCGCAACCCTCTACGAGGACCGGATCGCGCAGCTCGAGGCGGTCGAGGAGCGCCTCGTGTTCGGCCGGCTGGACCTCGACGACGACACGCGCCGCTACATCGGCCGGCTCGGGCTGACCGACGAGGAGCAGTCCCAGCTGCTCACGGACTGGCGCGCACCGGCGGCCCAGGCGTTCTACCGGGCGACGGCGGCGCACCCCGACGGCGTCGTGCGACGTCGGCACGTGGTGACCCGCGGGCGCACGGTCACCAGCGTCGAGGACGAGGTGCTCGACCTCGACCTGCTTACCGACGACTCGGGCGAGCGCCTGAGCGGCCTGTCCGGCGAGGGCGCGCTGCTGGCCGGGCTCGCCGCCGGGCGCACGGGCCGGATGGGCGACATCGTCGCCACCATCCAGGGCGAGCAGGACGCGATCATCCGCTCCGAGCTCGGCGGAGCCCTCGTGGTGCAGGGCGGCCCCGGCACCGGCAAGACCGCCGTGGCGCTGCACCGCGCCGCCTACCTCCTCTACGCGCACCGCCGCCTGCTCGAGCGCTCCGGGGTCCTGCTCGTCGGACCCAGCCGGACGTTCCTGCGCTACATCGACCAGGTCCTGCCGTCGCTCGGCGAGACCGGCGTCGTCACGACCACCGTGGCGGAGCTGTACCCCGGCCTCCAGGCGACCGCGACCGAGGACGAGGCCGTCGCGGAGCTCAAGGGGCGCGCGCTGTGGGGCGGCGTCGTCGCCCGGGCCGTGCGCGACCGCGAGCGGATCCCGACGCAGCCGGTCCAGGTCCGCGTCGACGGGCACGACCTGGTGATCCGGCCCGCCGACATCGCGTCCGCGATGGCCCGCGCGCGGCGCAACCACAAGCCGCACAACCAGGCGCGCGTCTCGTTCGTGCGCGACATGCTGGCCCGGCTCGCCGAGCAGTACGTGGTCCAGCTGGGCGGGGACGTGCCGGCCGACGAGCGCGGCGAGATCATCGAGGAGCTGCGGACCACCCGCGAGATCCGGGTGGCCCTCAACCTGGCCTGGATGCCGATCACGCCGCAGAAGCTCGTCGCGGACCTGTGGTCCAAGCCGCACCGGCTCGAGTCCGCCGCGCCGCAGCTCACGCCGCGGGAGCGCGCGATGCTCGTGCGGGACGCGGACGCGCCCTGGACCCCGGCCGACGTGCCGATCCTCGACGAGGCCGCCGAGCTGCTGGGCGAGGACGACCAGGCCGCGCGCGCGGAGGCTCGGGCCGCGTCCGAGCGGCGCGCCTCCGAGCTCGCCTACGCCCGGCAGGTGCTGGAGTCGACGGGCAGCGGCGGGATGGTGTCGGCCGAGATGCTGGCGGACCGGTTCGCGGTCACGGGCCCGACCCTGACCACCGCCGAGCGCGCCGCGGCCGACCGGTCGTGGACCTACGGCCACGTCGTCGTCGACGAGGCGCAGGAGCTCTCGGCCATGGCGTGGCGCTCGCTCCTGCGGCGGGTGCCGACGAGGTCGCTGACGATCGTCGGCGACGTCGCGCAGACCACGGCGACCGCCGGCGCGCACAGCTGGGCCGCCCAGCTCGACCCCGTGCTGCGCACGTCCTGGCGGCTCAACGAGCTCACCGTGAACTACCGGACGCCCGCCGAGGTGGCGGACACCGCCCGTCGGGTCGCCGTCGCGGCCGGGCTGCCCGTGAGCCCGCTCACGTCCGCCCGCGACGTGGACGACTCCCTGGTGGTCGAGGAGCGGTCCGACTTCGTCGCCGCCGTCGTCGAGCGCACCGAGAAGCTCGTCGCGGACGTCACGGACTCCTCCGGAGCCGGGCGCATCGCGGTCGTCGCGGTCGACGCGCGGCTCGAGGCGATCGCCGACGCCCTGCGGGCGGCCGGTCAGCGGCCCGCGCTCGGGACCGGGTCGAGCGCCGCCGACCTCGACGCGCCGCTCGTCGTCCTCAGCCCGCGCGAGGCCAAGGGACTCGAGTTCGACGTGGTCGTGCTGGTCGAGCCCGCCGAGGTCCTCGAGGCGAGCGCCGGCGACCTGTACGTCGCCATGACCCGGCCGACCCGTGCGCTGCACGTGTTCCACGACCGCCCGCTCCCCCGCGGGTGGGCACCGGAGCGCTGAGCCGGCCGTCTCACGCGTGTCCGAGGGCCGGACCGGTGTGGGCCGTGGCCGCTGTGAGGCGCACCATAGGGGCGTGCTGAAGGCCCTGCTCCTCGAGAACCTCCACCCCCAGGCTCGCTCGATCCTCGAGACGGCCGGCTTCGACGTGACGACCCGCACCGGGGCGCTCGACGAGACCGAGCTCATCGAGGCCCTCGACGGCGTGCACCTGCTGGGCATCCGGTCCAAGACCCACGTCACCGCGGAGGTGCTGGCGCAGGCTCCCTCCCTGGTGGCCATCGGCGCCTACTGCATCGGCACCAACCAGATCGACCTCGCCGAGGCCGCAGCGCGCGGCGTCGCCTCGTTCAACGCGCCGTTCTCCAACACCCGCTCGGTGGTGGAGATCGCGATCGCGGACATCATCTCGCTGACCCGCCGCCAGACCGAGCTCGACCGTGCCATGCACGACGGCATCTGGAACAAGTCGGCCACCGGCGCGCACGAGATCCGCGGCCGGACCCTCGGCATCATCGGCTACGGCAACATCGGCACGCAGCTGTCCGTCCTGGCCGAGAACCTCGGCATGTCGGTCGTCTTCTACGACACGGCGGAGAAGCTCTCGCTGGGCAACGCCCGCCGGATGGACACGCTCGACGAGCTGCTCGAGACGGCCGACATCGTCACGCTGCACGTCGACGGCCGCAGCGGGAACGCGGGCCTGTTCGGGGCCAAGCAGTTCGCGCGCATGCGCCCCGGCGCGGTGTTCCTCAACCTGTCGCGCGGGTTCGTCGTCGACTACGCCTCGCTGCGCGACGCGATCGTGTCCGGGCACGTGGCCGGCGCGGCCGTCGACGTGTTCCCCGTGGAGCCCAAGCGCAAGGGCGACCCCTTCGAGTCGGAGCTGCGCGGGCTGCCCAACGTCATCCTCACGCCGCACACCGGCGGGTCCACCGAGGAGGCGCAGGAGGCCATCGGGCAGTTCGTGTCGAACAAGGTCCGCGACTACCTGGCCACGGGCTCGACCACCCTGAGCGTCAACCTGCCCAACCTCGCGCTCGAGCAGCAGCCCGGCGTGCACCGCCTCGCCTACCTGCACCGCAACGTGCCCGGCGTGCTCGCCGCGGTCAACGCCACGCTGGCCGAGCACGGCGTCAACATCGAGGGCCAGCTGCTCGCCACCCGCGGCGACATCGGCTACGTGGTCACCGACGCCGGTGCGCCCGTCGACTCCGCGGTGCTCGAGGCGCTGTCCTCGCGGCCCGAGTCCGTGCGGCTACGCCTGCTGTCCTGACGACACCCTGACGCGGGACGGGCCCGACCACCGCGGTGGTCGGGCCCGTTCGTGTCTGGGGGCGGAAGGTCAGGCGGAGCCGGACTTGCGCTGGAACCGACGCTGCGAGGGGCCGGCGGTCTCGGAGCCGTGCACCTGTCCGGTGTTGGCCGAGCCGTCCGCGGTCCTGTGCTGGTTCGACTTCTTGCGCTCGAGCGCCTCGCGGAACTTCGCCTTCGTGTCCTCGCTCACCGCCGCCTCCGTGGTCGCCGTCTGTTCGTCCTTCGTCATGGCGTCTCCTGTCGATGCGGTGCTGTCTGCCGACGGACGTGTGCGACCGCGACCCGCCCAGCCTTACCGACTCGGGCCCGCGGCGCCACCTCTTCTCACCGCGGGTAGCGTCGGGGCGTGCCCGATGTCGCGAATGTCCCGCACCGCCGGGCCGGCGGCCTGTCCTGGCCGGTCGTCTCGCTGGGGCTCTGGCAGAACTTCGGCGCGTCGACGCCGTTCGAGGACCAGCGCCGGCTCGTCCTGCACGCCGTCGGCCGCGGGGTCGTGCACCTCGACCTGGCCAACAACTACGGGCCGCCGCCGTTCGCCGCCGAGGAGTCGATCGGCCGGCTCCTGGCCCGTGACCTGCGCGGACGCCGTGACGAGCTGCTGATCACCACCAAGGCCGGCTACCGCGCGTGGCCCGGGCCGTACGGCGAGCACGGCTCCGCAAAATACCTGCGCGCGTCGCTCGACGAGTCGCTGCGCAGGCTCGGCCTGAACAGCGTGGACGTGTTCTACAGCCACCGGTTCGACCCGTCGACGCCGCTCGAGGAGACGCTGGGCGCCCTCGACCGGGCCGTCCGGTCGGGCAAGGCCCGGTACGCGGGGATCTCGTCGTACTCGGCCGAGCGCACCGCCGAGGCCCTCGCGGTCGCCCGCTCGCTCGGCCTGCGGCTGTCCGTGCACCAGCCCGCCTACTCGATCCTCAACCGCTGGATCGAGCAGCCCGGACCGGATGGTCGCTCCCTGCTCGACGTCGCCGCCGACGCGGGCCTGGCCGTCGTCGCGTTCTCCCCGCTGGCGCAAGGGATGCTCAGCGAGCGGTACCTGCACGGGGTGCCCGCCGACTCGCGGGCGGCGCGCGGCGGGCCGCTGCGGACCGAGTGGCTGACGGACGACGTGCTGGACCACGTGCGGGCCCTCGACCAGATCGCCCGAGCCGGCGGCCGGACGCTCCCGCAGCTCGCCCTGGCCTGGGTCCTGCGCGACCCCCGGGTCACGTCCGTGCTGGTCGGCGCCCGCACCACCGACCAGCTGGACGAGAACCTCGCCGCCGTCGACCTCCCGCCGCTGACCGACGACGAGGTCGCCGCGATCGAGCCGCACGCCGTCGACGCCGGGATCAACATGTGGGGCGTGCGCTCGAGCGACCGCTGACGCGCGGCTCAGCCGACCGGCAGGTGCTTCTCCCACCAGCGCAGCACGTGCTCGAACCGCACCCGGCGGTGCTTCGGGTTGCCGGACCGCGTCAGCTCGTGGCCCTCGCCCGGGAAGAGCAGCAGCTCCGCCTCGACGCCACGCCGCTTGAGCTCGACGAACCAGCGCTGACCCTGCTCGACCGGGCAGCGCCAGTCCTGCTCCGAGTGGATGACGAGCGTGGGCGTCCTGACCGCACCGACGTGTGCCATCGGTGACTGCGCGGCGACCGCCGCGGCGCCGTGCTCGTCCGCGGCGTCGCCGAGGTACGCGGTGCCGAAGAACCAGCCGATGTCGCTGGAGCCGACGAAGCTCACCGGGTCGAGGAAGCCGCGCTCGACGATCGCCGCGACGAACCGGTCGGTGCGCGTGGTCAGCCACGCCGTGAGGTAGCCGCCGTACGAGCCGCCCATGACCCCCACGCGCTCGCCGTCCAGCGCGGGGTCCTCGAGCGCCGCACCCAGCAGGGCGAGGACGTCCTCGGTGTCCGACGTGCCGAAGCCGCCCTGGATGGCCAGGCCGTGCGCGCGCCCGTAGCCCGACGAGCCGCGCGGGTTGCCGAACACCACCGCGTAGCCGGCCTCGGCGAGCACCTGGACCTCGTCGAACAGCCCGTGCGTGTACTGCGCGAACGGGCCTCCGTGGATCATGAGGATCGTCGGGTGCGGCCCCGCGCCGAACCGTTCGACGTCGGGCGTGACCACCCAGCCGTGCACCTCGTAGCCGTCGGGCGCGGTCGCCAGCAGCTCCCGCGGAGGCCGGACCCGCCCGGTCGCGCGCAACGGCGCCGAGAGGTCGGTGCGGACGTCGACGGCTCCCGTGCCGAGGTCGACGACCAGCACCTCGCCGGACGAGGTCGGGGTCGCCGCCGTCGCCACGACGCGCCCGCCGGCCACCGCCGCGCCGGAGACGACGGAGGTGCCGCCGACGAGCGTGGACAGCGCGCCGTCGGTCTCGACCCGGGCCAGGTGCTGGGCGCCGCGGCGCTCCACGACGACCACCGGGTCCCCGTCGACCTCCGCCAGCACGCCGCCGAGCTGCACGTCCTCCAGGTCCGTGAGGCGCTCCGGAGTGCCGCCGCCGCCGAGCGGGAGCCGGAACAGGCCGACCTGTGCGGCGACGAAGTCGCGGCCGGTCGGTCCGAGGTCGCTCGCCAGCAGCCACAGGGTGCCCCCGTCGGCCGACGGCAGGACCGCGTCCACGCCGAGCGTGCTGCCCGCGTCGCCGTCCGTGAGCGGGACCGGCGCCGCGAGCTCCCCGCCCGGCGAGGCGTCGACGAGGACGGCGTCGCTGCGCAGGTCGTCCTCCCGGGCCGCGTGCCGGGAGGACACGGCCACGAGGGCCTCTCCCGACGGCAGCCAGCGCGCGCCGGACACGCCGATCTCGCCGGCGGTCAGGGCCACGGGCTCGGGCAGGCTGGTCGGACGCTCCCCGTCGAGCGGGACGTCGACGACGAACACGTGCTGCGGCCGGTCGCGCAGGAAGCCGACCCCGTCCGCGCGGTACTTCAGCGCGGTGATGTGCCGCGGGTCCTCCGACCCGGGCTTGCCGTCCGCCTCGTACCGGCCCGGCTCGGGGACGCGGGCGACGTAGGACACCCGGGTGCCGTCCGGCGAGAACCGCGGCTCGGCGGCGCCCAGCGGCGCGTCGGTCAGCTGCAAGGGCTCGCCCCCGGTCGACTCGACGACGAACACCTGCGGCTTGCCCTCGGGCTCTGCGCGGAGGAACGCCACCCACCGACCGTCGGGCGACACGTCGGGTGCGGTGTCCCGGTGCCCGCGGGTCAGCGGTCGTGGCGGCTCGTCACCGACGAGGTCGACGGACCAGAGGTGGCCCGTGTACTCGTCGGTGCTCAGGTCCGGTCGGACGACCGAGACGATCGCGCGGCTGCCGTCCGGGAGGACGGCGGGCGCGCCGGGGACGTGGAGGAGCTCGAGATCGGTAGGAAGCACCGGACGAACCTACGTCGTCCCGCCGAGACTTTCCGACCGACGGGGCCGACGGCCTCGGCACGCCCCCGACCGCCGGTCCCGGAGCCGTGTGTGCGGACGCGTCGCTGCTCCGGTGCCCGAGGGGACGTGGTGGATCCTCGCGAGCCCGTGCCTCAGCTGGTGCGCGCGGTCTCGTCCTCGGGCTGCAGCGGCTCCTCGGCGTCGTCCACGTCCTCCGTGCCGTCGCGCTCCGCCCGCAGGACCGTGATCGCGGCCTCGAAGTCCTCGAGCGAGTCGAACGCCTGGTACACGCTGGCGAACCGCAGGTAGGCCACCTCGTCGAGCTCCCGCAGTGGACCGAGGATGGCCAGACCGATCTCGTACGCATCGATCTCCGCCGAGCCGGCGCCGCGCAGGGTCTCCTCGACCTTCTGAGCGAGCAGCGCGAGGTCGTCCTCGCTCACCGGACGGCCCTGGCACGCCTTGCGCACGCCGCCGGCGATCTTCTCGCGGCTGAACGGCTCGGTGGCGCCGGAGCGCTTGACCACGGAGAGGCTGGCGGTCTCGACCGTGGTGAAGCGGCGGTTGCAGTGCGGGCACTGGCGGCGTCGCCGGATGGTCGACCCGTCGTCCGAGGTCCGCGAGTCGACGACCCGCGAGTCCGGGTGACGGCAGAACGGACAGTGCACCGTGATCCCCTTCGAGCTGGCCCGCCGAGCCGGGAGGGCCGGCGGCGATGGCGTCGTGAACGCCCCCGTGACGCTAGGCCACGCTCTGCGGCGGTGCAAGGTCGTTGCCCCCGACGCGACCCGCCGTGCTCGATCCCACGTCGCCCCCCACGTTCCCCGGGCGACGCACGAGGGCGGCCATCCTGAGATGACCGCCCACGCGGGGACGCTCCCGTCCCGTGTAGCGGGCCGACTCGCCTCGGCCCGCGCAGTACCGCGCGTCCTGTGTGCCACGCCCCCACGGTGCTCTGGCGGGCTCCCGCGCCGCCGACGGACGTCCGTCAGCCCGCGGGGACCACGATCACCTGGCCGGCCATCAGGCCGGCGTCGGGGAGCTCGTTCAGCCGGACGAGGTCGAACACGACGTCGCGCACGTCGTCCGAGGGCCCGGCGACGGTCTCGGCGATCTCCCACATGGTCTCCCCCGGCTGGACGACGTGCCGCACGACCTCCTGCGCTCCGGAGGGGCCGTCCGCCGCGGCGCGACTGCCGAGCAGCGTGACCAGGGCGACGATCGCGGCCGCGAGGACCCAGAGGACGACGCGACCGCGGGTGGTGAGCCGGAGGTGCGACGCGGCCGCGGGTGCCGCCTGGTCCGCGGGCTGGTCCACGGGCGCCGTGACGATGGTCGGGGTACCCACCAGCCGGAGGTGGCTCGCCCGGGACGCGGCCGACGAGGCGGCCGACCCGCGGGTGGCGCCGGCCGTCCGGCTGCTCGGCGTCGCGAAGCTCGGCATCGCGGGTCCCATCGCCATCGCGCTCATCACGTCACTCGATTCCTGCTCGGCCCGGTCTCCCGGGGTACCGCTGGTCGTCGAACGCTTGTTCGTCGAACGTCTGTACGATGTCTACCAGCATCCGCCGACACTGTCGAGACACGATCGAACAGATGTTTGATCTTCCGTCCCGACATCCCTAGGCTGGCGATGCAGCACAAGCGCACCACGAGCCACTGACACGACCGGCGGGAGCCCCCGTCGCCGCAGGTCAGGAGCTCGGGGGCGTCGGCTGGCACAGGCAGCGCGGCACGTTCACGGAGCAGGCGGAACCAGCGGTACCAGGCGGTCAGGGCCGAGAGGCCGCCGCCCGACGGAGGAGGAGCGCAGTGACGGACTCACGGGACACGTCCCAGCCCGACAAGGACCTGGCGACGATCCACGCGCTGCCGGACGGTGCGCCTGGCCCGGACGGCCTCACGGCGCGCCAGCGGCTCGTGCTGGACACCATCCGGACGTCGGTCGAGTCGCGCGGCTACCCACCGAGCATGCGCGAGATCGGCGAGGCCGTCGGCCTGACCAGCCCGTCGAGCGTCAAGCACCAGCTCACGGCCCTCGAGCGCAAGGGCTACCTGCGGCGCGACCCCAACCGCCCGCGAGCCATCGAGGTCGTGCACGCCGACGACTCCCGGGGTGTGGGCACCTGGCAGGCGCCCGACGGCAGCCGGTCGAGCTTCCCCGACCAGGGCGAGGGCGAGCGGATGCCCGCGCCGTCCTACGTCCCGGTCGTCGGGCGGATCGCCGCTGGCGGGCCGATCCTCGCGGAGCAGGTGGTGGAGGACGTGTTCCCGCTCCCCCGCCAGCTGGTCGGCGACGGCGACCTGTTCCTGCTGAAGGTCAGCGGGGACTCGATGATCGACGCCGCGATCTGCGACGGGGACTGGGTCGTGGTCCGCCGCCAGCCCGTGGCCGAGCAGGGCGAGATCGTCGCCGCGATGATCGACGGCGAGGCCACGGTCAAGACGCTCAAGCGCATCGACGGCCACGTGTGGCTCATGCCGCACAACCCGGCGTACTCGCCGATCCCGGGCGACGAGTCGACCATCCTCGGTCGCGTCGTCAGCGTGCTGCGCAGCCTCTGACGCGCCGGCCGGGCCGCGCGCCGAGCGCGGCCCGGCCGGTCACCACCGCGCGAGTCGTGCGAAGCCCCGTCGATCGTGGCGCGCCGACGAGCCGCTGACGGCTGCCGGCTCAGAAGCCGAACTGCCGGGCGACCGAGCGCACGGCCTCGGCGGAGGCCCGCAGGCCGGCGAGCTCGTCGTCGGAGAGCGGCACCGGCAGCCGTTGGCCCACGCCGTGCGCCCCGACGATGGCGGGCACCGACAGGCACACGTCGCTGATGCCGTGGAAGTCGTCGAGCAACGACGACACGGGCAGCACCCTGCCCTCGTCCTTGACGACGGCCTCGATGATCCGCGACCCGGCCAGCGCGACCGCGTAGTTCGTCGCGCCCTTGCCCTCGATGATCCGGTAGGCAGACTCGACGACCTCGCGCGTGATGCTTGCCCGGACGTCGGCCGTGAGCGGGCCGGCACCGCCCGCCCCGGTCCACTCGAGCAGCGGGACGGACCCGATGCTGGCGGAGCCCCACAGCGGGAGTTCGGTGTCCCCGTGCTCGCCCGCGATGTAGGCGTGCACGTTCTGCACGGCGACCCCCGTGTGCTGGGCGATCAGGTAGCGCAGACGGGAGGAGTCCAGCACGGTGCCCGACCCGAACAGCTGCGCAGGTGGCAGCCCGGAGATCTTCAGCGCCGCGTAGGTGACGACGTCCACGGGGTTGGTCACCATCACGTAGACCGCCTCGGGGGCGACGTCCACGAGCGCCGGGAGCACCTTGCGGACGAGACCGATCGTGGCCTCGGCGAGCTCGAGCCGCGACTGGCCGGGCTTCTGCTTCGCGCCCGCGGTGAACATCACGACGTCGGCGTCGGCGCACACCGCGATGTCGTCGGAACCCACCACCTGCGCCATCGGCATGAACTGGATGCCGTGCCCGAGGTCCAGCGCCTCGGCCTCGACCTTCGCCGCGTTGATGTCGTACAGGGCCACCGACCGGGCGGCCCCGCGCATCAGCGCGGCGTACGCCATGGTCGACCCGACGGCCCCCGCGCCCACGATCGCCAGCTTCGAGGTGCGGCGTGCGCTGCGGTACGGGGCCATGCCGACGTCTTCCATGTCCAGGCTCTCGGTCATCACGTACCTCCAGGTCGTCGACCCGACCGAGGCTATCCGGACGCGGCGAGCCGCTGCAGCGCGGAGACGGCGACGGCGCGGTCGGTGGTCCGCCAGAAGTCGGGCAGCGACCGCGTGAGGAAGCTGCCGTAGCCGGCGGTCGCGAGGCGCGGGTCCAGCACCGCGACGACACCGCGGTCCTCGCTGGTCCGGATCAGGCGACCGGCGCCCTGGGCGAGCAGGAGGGCGGCGTGCGTGGCGGAGACCGCGAGGAAGCCGTTGCCGCCCGCCGCCTCGATCGCGTCCGAGCGGGCGGAGCTCACGGGGTCGTCTGGCCGCGGGAACGGGATGCGGTCGATGAGGACGAGTCGGCAGGTCGCGCCGGGGACGTCGACGCCCTGCCAGAGCGAGAGGGTGCCGAACAGGCACGTGGGCTCGTCGGCGATGAACTGCGAGACGAGGGTGGGCAGCTGGTCGTCGCCCTGGACGAGGATCGGGACGTCCAGCCGCTCGCGCATCGCGGCGGCAACGGCGTTCGCCGCGCGTCGCGACGAGAACAGCCCGAGTGTCCGGCCCCCAGCGGCCGTCACGAGCTCGGCGATCTCGTCCAGCTGCGCGTCGGTCGCCGGCTCGCGGCCGGGCTTCGGCAGGTGCCGCGCGAGGTACAGGATCCCCTGCCGGGGGTAGTCGAACGGGCTGCCGACGTCCAGCCCGCGCCACGGCTGACCGGCGGGCGCGGCGGCGGGGGGCCCGCCCAGCGAGGTGGGGCCGACCGGTTCGGCGTCCGGGCGGACCTCGAGGCCGACGGCGCGCGCGATCGGGTCGAAGGAGCCGCCGAGCTCGAGCGTGGCCGACGTGAGGACGCCGGAGCGGCCCGCGAGCAGGTGGGTCCGGATGAGGCCGTTGACGGCGAGCGGGGCGGCGTGCAGGCGGGTGAGGATGCTGCCGCGCCGGTCCTCGCTGCGGGAGCTCCAGAGCACGGTGTGCCGGTTGTCGTCGGGGTCGGCGGCCATCCGGTCAGCCACCTCGTGCAGCGCCAGCATGGTCGCCTGGGCCATCTTGCGACCGCCCTCGGGCGGGGCGTTGGGCCCGGACTCGGGCTTGAGCACGCTGAGCAGCGCGCGCGTCGTGTCGCGCACGCTCGCCACCGCGTCACGGGCGGCCGGCGGCAGGCCGTCGCGGAACCGGGTCTCGGGCAGCCCGACGAGCACGGTGGCCAGCGCCTGGCTCGCCTGGTCGAGGTCCGTCGTCGGGACCCCGCCGTGCCGCCGCGCCAGGCGTGCGGCGTGCTCGATCGTGGCGACCGACAGCTCGGACGTCGCCTGGGCGGTCACGCGGTCGGTGAGCTCGTGGGCCTCGTCGACGATCAGGACCTGGTGCTCGGGCAGGACACCCGGCGACCCCGACGCCGCGATCCCCAGCATCGCGTGGTTGGTCACGACCACGTCCGCCTCCCGCGACGCGGCCTTCGCCTTCTCGGGGAAGCACTCGGCGAGCATCGGGCACTTGGCGCCCAAGCACTCCAGCGAGGTCACCGAGACCTGCCGCCACGCCTGCGCGGTGACGCCCGGGACGAGGTCGTCGCGGTCGCCGGTGTCGGTCTCGTCGGCCCACTCCCGCAGCCGCAGCACCTGCTCGCCCAGGCTCTCGGTCGGCCCCGCGGCGCCCTTGCGCGCCGGCGACGGGTGCTCGGCGGCGCCGGCGTGCTCGCCCAGGTCGAACAGCGTGCCGGTGTCGTCGTCCGGGTAGCCGCCGGCGACCTTGTGCACGCAGAGGTAGTTGTGCCAGCCCTTGAGCAGCGCGATCGACGGCGTCCGCGGCAGGTGCGGCTCGAGCGCCTTGGCCACCAGCGGCAGGTCGCGCGTGATGATCTGCCGCTGCAGCGCGAGCGTGGCCGTGGACACCACGACGTGCTCGTTCTCGAGGACCGCGTGGCGCAGCGCGGGCACCAGGTACCCGAGCGACTTTCCCGTGCCGGTGCCGGCCTGCACGAGAAGGTGCTCACCCTTGTCGATGGTCTCCGCGACGGCGACGGCCATCTGGTGCTGGCCGTCCCGGCGGACGCCACCGAGCGCCTCGACCGCGACGTCGAGGAGCGTCTCGACGGAGGGGTCGGCGTCTGGCACCGCGTCAGCCTAGTGGCGGCCGACGACGCTCACGGACCGTCAGGGACGAGCGAGTGCCGCGGCCTCGAGCTCGGCGGCGAGACCGGCGTCGACCCGCGCGCGGATGGCCGTGCCCTCGGCGGTGTGGTCCTCGGCCTGGATGTCGCCGTGCTCGTGCACGCGGCTGATCAGGTCGCCCCGGTGGTACGGGACGACCAGGTCGACCGACACGCCTGGGCGCGGGAGCTGGTCGGCAACGAGGGCCTGCAGCTCGTCGATGCCCTCGCCGCTGTGGGCGGAGACGACGATCGAGTGGACCTCGCGCGAGCGCAGCCGGGCGATCGCCTCGGGCGTCGCCAGGTCGGCCTTGTTGAGCACGATGATCTCGGGCACGTCCATGGCGCCCGGGATGTCCGCGAAGACGTGCCGGACGGCCGCGATCTGGCCCTCGGGGTCCGGGTGCGAGGCGTCGACCACGTGCAGGATCAGGTCGGCGTCCGCGACCTCCTCCAGCGTCGAGCGGAACGCCTCGACCAGCTGGTGCGGGAGCGCCCGGACGAAGCCGACGGTGTCGGCGAGGGTGTAGATGCGGCCGTCGACCGTCTCGGCGCGCCGGACGGTGGGGTCGAGGGTGGCGAAGAGGGCGTTCTCGACCAGGACCCCGGCGTGCGTGAGCCGGTTGAGCAGCGACGACTTGCCCGCGTTGGTGTAGCCCGCGATGGCGACAGACGGGATCGCGTGCTTCTTGCGCGACGCGCGCTTGGTCACGCGGCCCGGCTCCATCGCCGCGATCTCGCGGCGCAGCTTGGCCATGCGGTTGCGGATGCGCCGGCGGTCGAGCTCGATCTTGGTCTCACCGGGACCGCGCGAGCCCATGCCGGCTGCGGCGCCGCCCACCTGGCCACCGGCCTGCCGGGACATCGAGTCGCCCCAGCCGCGCAGACGCGGGAGCAGGTACTCCAGCTGCGCGAGCTCGACCTGCGCCTTGCCCTCCCGGGACTTGGCGTGCTGGGCGAAGATGTCGAGGATCAGCGCGGTCCGGTCGATGACCTTGACGCGGACGATGTCCTCCAGGGCGCGGCGCTGCGAGGGGGCGAGCTCGCCGTCGACCACGACGGTGTCCGCTCCGACGGCCGCGACGAGGGCCGCCAGTTCGGAGGCCTTGCCGGAGCCCAGGTACGTGCCCGGGTCGGGCTTCTGCCGGCGCTGGAGCAGACCGTCGAGCACCTCGGAACCGGCGGTCTCGGCAAGCTGCGCGAGCTCGCGCAGCGAGATCTCGGCGTCGGTCACCGTGCCGGAGCCCCAGACGCCCACGAGGACGACCTTCTCGAGGCGCAGCTGGCGGTACTCGACCTCGGTGACGTCCTGGAGCTCGGTGGACAGGCCCGCGACGCGGCGCAGCGACGTGCGCTCCTCGAGGTCGAGCTGGTCCCCGTCGTACGACGAGTGCACGGTCACGCCCGCCTGCAGCGCGGTCCCCGCCCTGGCGAGCACCCGGGCGACGACATCGTCGGCGACCTCCTGCGCGGAGCGCGTGAGCGGGGCGTCGTCGGTCTCGCGGGTGGTGTGCTGCGGGTCGGTCAAGGGGGTCCTCTTCTCGTGCGGTATCTCCAGGGTCGCACGCCCCGTCCGACGACGACGAGGCATTTCGCTGCGGGCCGAGCGGCCGGGCGTCGGTATCGTCGGCGCAGTGAGCGAGCACGACCACTACTTCACGGCGCAGCCGGCCTCGGCCGACGAGCGACGCCTCCTGCGGGTCCGGCTGGCCGGCCGGGACGTCGAGGTCGAGACGGCCGGCGGCATCTTCTCGCCCGACCACGTCGACCTCGGCACCCGCGTCCTGCTCGAGAACGCCCCGGAGCCGCCCGCCGAGGGCGACCTGCTCGACCTCGGCTGCGGCTGGGGGCCGATCGCGCTCACGCTCGCGCTCGAGTCGCCCGGCGCCCGCGTCTGGGCCGTCGACGTCAACGAGCGGGCGCTGGACCTCACGCGGCGCAACGCCGAGCGGCTCGGCGTGACCAACCTCCACGCGGTCACGCCCGACCGCGTGCCGGACGACGTCGTGTTCGCGTCGATCTGGTCGAACCCGCCCATCCGCGTCGGCAAGGAGGCCCTGCACGCGATGCTCACGCAGTGGCTCGGCCGCCGCGAGCCGGGCGGGGAGGCGCACCTCGTCGTCGGGAAGAACCTGGGGGCGGACTCGCTCCAGCGTTGGATCGCCGCCGAGCTCGATGTCGACGTCGAGCGCACCGCGAGCGCCAAGGGCTTCCGGGTCCTGGCCGTGCGCGACCGATGAGCGACTGGCGGACGCTGCGCCCGACGACCTGGAGCATGGTCACGCTCATCTTCATGGTCGCCTTCGAGTCGCTGGCCGTGACCACCGTGATGCCGACGGTGTCGAACGCGCTCGACGGCGCGTCCCTGTACGCCTTCGCCTTCGCCGGGCCGCTGGCGACCGGCGTCGTCGGGATGGTCGTGGCGGGCCCGTGGAGCGACCGCAGCGGACCGCGCACCCCTCTCCTGGTGGCGATCGCCCTGTTCATGGTCGGCATCCTCGTCGCGGGGGCCGCGCCCACCATGGGCGTGCTCGTGGCGGGCCGGCTCGTGCAGGGCCTCGGCGGGGGCGCCATGACCGTCGCCCTCTACGTCGTCGTGGCCCGCCTCTATCCCCCGCTCCTGCACCCGCGGCTGTTCGCGTGGTTCGCCGCGGCCTGGGTGGTCCCGTCGCTCGTGGGGCCGGCCGCGGCCGGTGCGGTGACGCAGCACGCGGGGTGGCGGTGGGTCTTCCTCGGCGTCGCGGTGCTCGTGGTCCCGACGACGCTCGTGCTCCTGCCCGCGCTGCGCCGGATCGGTCCGCCGGACACGCCCGGCGACTCCGCGCCGCGGGGCCGGCTCGCCTGGGCCGGGCTCGCCGCGGCGGCCGTCCTCGGCCTCAACCTCGCCGCGCACCTGGCGGTGCCCTGGTCGGTCGTGGTCGCCGTGGTCACCGGGGCGCTGGCTCTCGTCGCGCTGCGGGCGGTCGTGCCCGCGGGGACGCTGCGCGCGGCGCGCGGCCTGCCGAGCGTCATCGCGGCCCGCGGCCTGGTGGCCGGGGCGTTCTTCGGCGCCGAGGTCTACCTGCCGTACCTGCTCACGGAGCGGTACGCATTCTCGCCGACCACCGCCGGGATCGCGCTCACGGTCGGCGGGATCGCCTGGGCTAGCACGTCGTGGCTGCAGGGGCGGCTCGGGGAGCGGCTGTCGCACCGCACGGCCGTGGTGATCGGCTCGGTCCTCACGCTCGCGGCGATCGTCGGCGCCCTGGTGACGGCGGCCGGCGACCTCCCGGCGGCCGTAGCGATCACGTCCTGGACCCTGGCGGGCGCCGGGATGGGTCTGGCGTACCCGCGACTGACCGTGCTGGTGCTCGCCTACTCGACGCCGGGCAGCCAGGGCGTCAACAGCTCGGCCCTGTCGATCGCGGACTCCATCGGCGCGGCGATCGCGCTCGCGCTCACCGGGCTGGCGTTCTCCCTCGCCGCGGGCAACCCGTTCACGGCCGCGCTCTCGGTCGCCGCGGTCTTCGCCCTCGGCGCCGCGCTGGTGGCCCCGCGGGTGGGCGTCGGCCGCCCTCAGGCGGAGGATGCCACCGACGACGCGGCGTCGAGCGCGCTGCGGACCTGAGCGAGCGTCGGCACCCCGGTCGCCCGGCGCATCACCTCCCCGCGGGCATCGAGCACGAGGACCGTGGGCGTGACGTCGATCGCCAGGCGCTCGCCGAGCTCCAGGTGGTCCGCGACGTCGAGGTCGACGTAGGCGACGCCCTCGGTGGTCGCGACGGCCCGCTCGAGGACGTACCGGGTGGAGCGGCACGGCGCGCAGAACGTGCTGGAGAACTGCACGACCGTCGCGCGCTCCCCCAGCTCCCCCAGCGCAGCGCCCAGGTCGGACGCGGTCAGGCGCGTGCTCATCGGCCTGCGGTGAGCGCGGCCAGGTCGACGTCGGCCGCGGCGACGAGGACCGCGGGTCCGGCGAGCTCGACGTGCCCCTCGGGCAGGAGGCTGACGCGCACGGTGCCGCCCGGCACCTCGACCAGCCACACGTCCGGTGCGCCGGTGCCGGCCCACGTGCGGACCGCGAGCGCCGCGGCGCACGCCCCGGTCCCGCACGACCGGGTCTCCCCCACGCCCCGCTCGTGGACGCGCATGCGCACGCGTCCGACCAGGGAGCCGTCGGGCGCACGCTGCTCGCCCAGGGGCACGACGAGCTCGACGTTGGTGCCGTTCGACGGCACCGGGGTGACCTGCGGCGCCCTGGTGAGGTCGGCCGCGGTGAGCTCGTCCTCGTCCATCAGGGCCAGCACGACGTGCGGGTTGCCGACGTCGACGCTGAGGCCGGCCCGGGCGACCGGCAGTCCGGCGACCTCGACCTCGGCGTCCGCGCCGGCGGCGACCGCGTCGGCACCGCCCGGCAGGTGCCAGCGGCCCATGTCCACGGCGTACCAGACGTCGTCGCCGACCCCGGCCGGCACGGGGACGCGGCGCACGCGGCGCACACCGGCGCGCGTGCCGAGAGCGAGCTCGCCCTCGGCCGCGTCCCAGAGCCCGAGCCGCTCGAGGTAGGCCGCGAACACCCGGACGCCGTTGCCGCACATCTCCGCGACCGAGCCGTCGCCGTTGCGGTAGTCCATGAACCAGACCGCGGCCGGCTCCTCGGCCAGCGCGGCCACGCCCTCGGGCACCAGCTCGCTGGAGACCACCCGGATCACGCCGTCGCCGCCCACCCCTGCGCGCCGGTCGGCGAGCTCGCGGACCAGGGTGGCGGACAGGTCGACGTGGGCCTCGCGGTCGTCGAGCAGCACGAAGTCGTTCTGCGTGCCGTGGCCCTTGGTCACGTGCAGCGTGGGTGCGGCCACGACGGTCATGAGCCCAGGCTACGTCGTGGCGCGGGGTCGTCGGTGGCCAGTCCCAGCTCGCCGGCGTCGGCGGTCGCGACGAGCGCGAGGGCACGCTCGACGACGTCCGGGTCGCGCGCGTCGAGCCAGTGCACGCGCGGGTCCCGGCCGAACCAGCCCATCTGCTTGCGGGCGAGCCGGCGGGTGCCCGCGGCGACCGCCGCCTGCGCCTCGTCGGCCGTCAGCCTGCCGTCGAGCATCGCGAGCACCTCGGCGTAGCCCACCGCGCGGGAGGCCGTCCGGCCCAGCCCGTGCGCGCGCAGGTGCTCGACCTCCTCGACCAGCCCGCGGGCCCACATCCGGTCCACGCGGGCCGTGATCCGCTCGTCGAGCACCGCGCGGTCGCAGTCCAGCCCGATCTGCACGGCCGGCACCTCGTAGACGTGCTGCGGCAGGCTGGCCGAGTACGGCCGCCCCGTGATCTCGATGACCTCGAGGGCGCGCACGATCCGGCGCGCGTTGCGCGGGCCGATGCCGTCCGCGGCCACGGGGTCGGCGGCGGCCAGCTCCGCGTGCAGCGCGCGCGCTCCCTCGACCTCCACCCGCGCCTCGAGCCGCGCGCGGATCCCCGGGTCGGTGCCGGGGAACTCCATGTGGTCGAGCAGCGCGCGGACGTAGAGCCCCGACCCCCCGACGGCGACCGCCCGGGCACCCCGCGACGCGATGTCCTGCAGCGCCGCCCGCGCACGCGCCTGGTAGTCGGCGACAGACGCGTCCTCGTGCACGTCGAGCACGTCGAGGAGGTGGTGCGGGACGCCCTGGCGCTCGCCGGGCGTGAGCTTCGCGGTGCCGATGTCCATCCCGCGGTAGAGCTGCATCGCGTCGGTGTTCACCACCTCGCCGCCGAGCGTGTGCGCGAGGGCCAGCCCCAGGTCGGACTTGCCCGTCGCCGTCGGCCCGACGAGCGCGACCACGAGGGTCATCGGCGTCAGTCGATCGTGGGCCGCGCCGGGTCGTGGTACGCCACGGGCGGCGCGGGCGGCGGAGGTGTGACCGGCACCGTGGTGACGGCCTCGGGGTACTTCTCGTCGAGCTCGTTGAAGAACCGCAGCGCGCTCGCGATCCCGCCGGTGATCTGCAGGTCCAGCTGCGCGTCGCTCACACCGTGCTCGTAGTCGACGGTGTGCTCCGTGTAGACCGCCACCAGGTCGGCCTCGATGCGGACGTAGAGCTTGGGCCAGACCATCCGCTCCGACCACGCGTTCGCGCCGAGCAGCACGTTGCCGAACTCGCTCGAGGGCACCTGGCGGGCCCAGCGGCCGCGCACCTGGAAGTACTCCTTCGCGCGGCCCATGGTGATGAACCAGAACGGGTGCCCGTCCCACCGGCCGACCAGGTCGCCGTCGGTGTCGCGGCCGTAGACCGAGCCACGCGCGTCGAGCCGCGCCGCGACGCGGTCGATGGTCAGCGGCGGGAGGGTGGGTTCGGTGGCGTCGGCAGACATCGGGACCTCGGGTGTCGGGGGGTGGACAGCGCGACCCTACCCGGCGTCCGGCCGGGGCTCCCAGACGAGGACGGAGTGCTGCGCACCGAGCTCGGTGGTGGTCGCCAGCAGCCGTCCGCGCACCTGTGCGGGACCGACGGCGCCGAGCAGCACCTGCCACGGACCCCACCCCCGGACGGCGAGCTCCTCGGCCAGGGCAGGGTCGTCGACGGCCAGCCGGGCGCGGGCGTCGGGACCGGCGTCGACGAGGTCGACCAGCACGCGCGCGTCGTGCTCGATCGCCCGCGGGTCGTCGGCCAGCGGCGCGTCGGGCCCGTGCCGCCCGCTCCCCGAGCCGACGACGACCAGGCCCGTCGGACCGTCGCCGACCAGGGTCCGTCCGAGCGCCGCGAGCTCCTCTGCGCCCTGGCGGCCGGTCACCTCCACCACCCGCAGCCCGTCCGTGCGGCCGGCTCGGGCGAGCAGGTGCAGCGCGACCGCGCTCGGGACCGACGGCGGGCCCGCCCGCGGCCCGTCGAGGGTGACGTCCGGCACCGGCCAGCTCAGCAGCCGGTCGGGGATCCCGGCCGGGCCGAGCGAGGGGCGCACGACACCCGTGAGCTCGCGCTCCTCGCGGCCGGGAGCGACGACGACGATGGTGCGCGGGCCCGTCGCCACGACGTCCTGCACGGCGCGCAGCGCGGCGTCACGCAGCGCGGGGAGGACCTCGGCCGACCCCGCGGCGCCGGGCACGAGCAGTGCGGTGTCGGGGACCAGCGCGGCGCGGACGAGCATGCGCCCGAACCTACGCGAGACGCGCGGGGCACCCGGGCGACACGGCGGTCCCCCGGATGACGGCTCCCTCTGTGGGCGACCGCCGGTACTGTCGTGCGCATGGGGTCGTTCGGGGAACGTGCGCGGCGATGGTTCCCGGGGCGCTCGCGTCCCGAGTCGTCGGAACGCCTCCCCGCGCCCGAGCCGGACGACAACGAGCTCCACGACCGCGTCGCCGAGTTGCTGGCCCGCGAGCTCGGCGTGGCCGAACCTGCCACCGACCTGCCGACCGACGTGACCCCCGCCCGGATCGCCGCGTGGATGACCAACAACCAGTTCAGCTACTTCGTCGACAACGACGGCGACCTGGGCGGGCTGTGGCGCGGGCGGCTGTTCTACTTCTTCCTGTTCGGCGAGAAGTCGGAGATCCTCCAGGTCCGCGGGCAGTGGCACCGCGAGGTCGCCATCGAGCGCCTCGAGGAGGTGCTCGACCTGTGCAACGAGTGGAACGCCGACCGGATCTGGCCCAAGGCGTATGTCCGGGTGCGGGACAACGGGCGCGTGCACGTCGTCTCCGAGGTCGCCACCGACCTCGAGCACGGTGCGACCGACTCCCAGCTCAGCCAGATGCTCTTCTGCGGCCTGTCCACCGGCAGCATGTTCTTCGACGCGCTCGACGAGCGGTACCCGGACCCGGCGGGAGTCGCGCCGTGAGCGGGCCGGGCTGGCTCCTGCGGGTCCTCGGCGGGCTGCCCAAGCCCACCAAGCGTCCGACGCCCGACGACGAGCCGCCGGGTCCGCTGACGCGCGAGCGCATCGCCGACTACCTCGTGGGCCGCGGCTACCGGTTCGTGATCGACGACGACGGCGACCTCACCGGCACCTGGGACGGGAGCCGGTTCTGGTTCCTGCTCCTGGGCGAGCAGCAGGAGATCCTGCAGGTCCGCGGCCGCTGGCACCGCAGCCTGCCGCTGGACCAGCGCGAGGTCGCGTCGCTGGCCGTCAACGACTGGAACCGCGAGCGCATCTGGCCCAAGGCCTACCTGCGGGAGGAGGAGGGCGTCCTCGCCCTCTACAGCGAGGTGTCCGCCGACTTCGAGCCGGGCGTGACCGACCCGCAGCTGGCGCAGCTGCTCGCGTGCGGGCTGGGCACCGGCGTGCAGATGTTCTCGTCGCTCGAGGCCGTGCTCCCCCACGACGGCGCACCGCCGCCGGACGTGCCGGACAACTAGGCGGCCGGTCGGCCCGGCGGTCAGCGGGGGGCGAGGACGCAGAAGTCGTTCCCCTCCGGGTCGGCGAGGCACACCCACGGCACGTCGCCCTGCCCGACGTCGGCGTCGGTGGCGCCCAGGGACCGCAGCCGGGCCACCTCCGCCGCCTGGTCGTCACCGGGGTGCGGCAGCACGTCGAGATGGATGCGGCTCGTGATGGGGGCCCCCGGGGGCGTGCGGCGGAGCTCGAGGTAGGGCCCCACTCCCGCCGCCGACCGCAGCCGCGCACCGTCGTCGGTCGCCTCGTGCAGCGTCCAGCCCAGCGCCGCCTCCCAGAACCGGGCCATGGCTCGCGGGTCCGCGCAGTCGACGACCACCGCGGCGATCGGGCCCGTGTCCTGGGAGGTCGGCCGCGGCTCCAGCACCCGGAAGACGTTGCCCTCGGGGTCGGCCAGGACCGTCCACGGCACGTCGCCCTGGCCCAGGTCGGCGGCGGTGGCCCCGAGTTCCTGCAGACGCGCGACCAGCTGGGCCTGGTGCTCCCGTGAGGTGGTGGCGAGGTCGAGGTGCACCCGGTAGTGCACGGTCTCCGGGTCCGGCACGGTCACCAGGTCGACGCAGACGGCCGCGGGGTCCGGCCAGTCGAAGCCGAGGGGCTCGAGGTTGGTCACGCCGGGACCCTCGCTGGACAGACCCCAGCCGAGTGCCTCCGCCCAGAACCGGCCGAGCGCCGAGTCGTCGCGCGCCTTGATGTTCACCTGAACCAGCTGCAGTCCCATGGCGCCCGACCCTAGGGCCAGGTCAGAGCCGTGACGACACCAATGCCCGCGTCGGCCGGGTCGCGCGCGGGACGTCCGTCCCGCCGGGCTAGCGGCGCGCGAGGCCGATCGTCGGCAGGCCGAGGACGACGGGGCCGGCCGGTCCCGCGCCCGTGCCGCAGGAGTCGCCCCCGCCGCCGTGGCTGTGCTCGTCCTCGCCGTTCTGTCGCCGCTCCCACGCGTCGCCGGCCGCCGTGCGGCGTACCGCGAACGTGCCGCCGGTCAGCGCCGAGTCCGCCACGAGGTGGTAGGGCGCGGCCCGCGTCACGGTGACGGCGACCAGGTCGCCGGGTCGCGGCACGGCGGCGCCGCCGACGGGCAGGGCGAGGTGGACCAGGCGGTTGTCGGCGGCCCGGCCGGTGACCCGGTGTGTCGCGTCGTCCTTGCGCCCCTCGGCCTCGGCGACCAGGACCTCGACCGTCCGGCCCACCTGGGCCTGGTTCTCCTCCTGCGAGATGTGGTCCTGCAGAGCGGTCAGGCGGAGGTAGCGCTCCTGCACGACCGCCTTCGGGATCTCGTCGGGCAGGTCGAACGCCGGGGTGCCGGGGCGCGGCGAGTACTGGAAGGTGAAGGCCGAGGAGAACCGCGAGGCCTCGACCACGCGCAGCGTCTCCTCGAAGTCCTCCTCGGTCTCGCCCGGGAAGCCGACGATGATGTCCGTCGTGATCGACGCGTCGGGCATCGCGGCCCGGACGCGGTCGAGGATGCCGAGGAACTTGTCGGACCGGTACGAGCGGCGCATGGCCCGCAGGATCCGGTCCGAGCCGGACTGGAGCGGCATGTGCAGCTGGGGCATCACGGTCGGGGTCTCGGCCATGGCCGCGATCACGTCGTCGGTGAACGACGCGGGGTGCGGGGACGTGAACCGCAGCCGCTCGAGCCCCTCCACGGCGCCCGCGGCGCGCAGCAGCTTGGCGAACGCGCCCCGGTCCCCGAAGCCGACGCCGTACGAGTTGACGTTCTGGCCGAGCAGAGTCACCTCGATCGCACCCTGGCTGACGAGGGCCTCGATCTCGGCGAGGATCTCCCCCGGCCGGCGGTCGCGCTCCTTGCCCCGCAGGTGCGGCACGATGCAGAACGTGCAGGTGTTGTTGCAGCCCACGCTGATGGAGACCCAGCCCGCGTAGACCGACTCGCGGCGCGTCGGCAGGGTGCTCGGGAAGACCTGCAGGGACTCCTCGATCTCCACCTGCGCCTCGGCGTTGTGCCGGGCGCGCTCCAGCAGCGTCGGCAGGACGTCGAGGTTGTGCGTGCCGAAGACGACGTCGACCCACGGCGCGCGCTCGACGATGCCCGCGCGGTCCTTCTGCGCCAGGCACCCGCCGACCGCGATCTGCATGCCGGGCCGCGCCCGCTTGGTGCCCGCCAGCCGGCCCAGGTTGCCGTAGAGCTTGTCCGCCGCGTTCTCGCGGACCGCGCACGTGTTGATGACGATGACGTCGGCGTCCTCCGCCGCGGCGTCCGCGGGGCTGGCGGCGACGTAGCCGGCCTGCTCGAGCATGCCCGCCATGTGCTCCGAGTCGTGCACGTTCATCTGGCAGCCGAGCGTCTTCACCAGATAGGTGCGCGCAGCGGACCCGTCGGCGCTCGTCGACGAGGGGCGCGGAAGGGCGATGGGCAGGGTCGTGGACATCACCGACCAGGGTACGGCGGTGGGTCGGAGTGACCTGCATCGAGGACGTCGCTTGACCGAGCCGTGGCCCGATCGTGACGGTGAGCGCTCGCCAAGTCCGACAATTGCCCCGTAGGTTCGACCAATGGAGGACCCAGCAGCCGCTCCGACCCACCATCCGACCGACGCCCTCGTCGAGCTCAAGGCCGTCGACAAGCACTTCGGCTCGCTGCACGTGCTCCAGCACATCGACCTCACCGTGCGTCGGGGTGAGGTCGTGGTCGTCATCGGCCCCTCCGGCAGCGGCAAGTCCACGCTGTGCCGCACGATCAACCGCCTGGAGACCATCGACTCGGGCACCATCTCGCTCGACGGCCAGCCCTTGCCGGCGGAGGGGCGCGCGCTCGCCCGGCTCCGCGCCGACGTCGGCATGGTGTTCCAGTCCTTCAACCTGTTCGCGCACAAGACGGTCCTGCAGAACGTGGTGCTCGGTCAGGTCAAGGCCAAGGGCGTGAAGCCCGCGAAGGCGCGCGAGATCGCGATGGACCTGCTCGACCGGGTGGGCGTCCGGGACCAGGCCGACAAGCTCCCCGCGCAGCTGTCGGGCGGGCAGCAGCAGCGCGTCGCCATCGCCCGGGCCCTGGCCATGCAGCCGAAGGTCATGCTCTTCGACGAGCCGACGTCCGCGCTGGACCCCGAGATGATCAACGAGGTCCTCGACGTCATGGTCGGCCTCGCGAACGACGGCATGACCATGATCGTCGTCACCCACGAGATGGGCTTCGCGCGCCGGGCCGCGCACCGCGTCGTCTTCATGGACGGCGGCCAGATCGTCGAGGAGGCCGACCCGGAGACGTTCTTCACGGCACCCACCAGCGCCCGCGCGCGCGACTTCCTGTCCAAGATCCTGACCCACTGAGAACCCCAGAACCCCACCGCGACCGAACCGACACCGCACACCACACACAAGGGGAGACACATCATGCGACGAGGACGACTGGTCCTGGCACTCGCTGCCGCCGCCACGCTCAGCCTGACCGGCTGTTCGAGCGGCGACGGCGACACCGACACCGACGCAGGCGCCACCAGCGACGCGTCCGCCTCCGGCGGCGGCGCCGAGGGCACGATCAAGATCGGCATCAAGTTCGACCAGCCCGGCCTGGGGTACCAGGACGGCAGCGAGTACACCGGCTTCGACGTGGACGTCGCGAAGTACGTCGCGGGCGAGCTCGGGTACGGCGAGGACCAGATCGAGTGGGTCCAGTCGCCGTCCGCGCAGCGCGAGACGCTGCTGCAGAACGGCCAGGTCGACATGATCTTCGCGACCTACTCGATCACCGACAAGCGCAAGGAGGTCGTCTCCTTCGCCGGTCCGTACTTCGTCGCCGGGCAGGACCTCCTGGTCGCCGCCGACGACGACTCCATCACGGGCCCCGAGGACCTCGAGGGCAAGAACCTCTGCTCGGTCACCGGGTCCACGTCCGCCCAGCGCATCAAGGACGAGTACGCCACGGGCACGAACCTGCTCGAGCAGCCCGGCTACGCCGAGTGCGTGACGGCACTGACTGCCGGGACCGTCGACGCCGTGACCACCGACGACATCATCCTGGCCGGCCTGGCCGCCGTGCCCGCGAACGAGGGCAAGGTCAAGGTCGTCGGCAACCCGTTCTCCGAGGAGAACTACGGGGTCGGCATCCCCAAGGGCAGCGACAAGTGCGAGGCCATCAACACGGCGATCACCAAGATGATCGACGACGGCACGTGGCAGGAGCTGCTCGACAAGAACGTCGGCGCCTCCGGCTACAAGGCGAACGACGAGCTGAACCCCCCGACGCCCGCCGCCTGCGCCTGACCCGTCTCCCGGGGGCCCTCGCGACGACCGCGACGGCCCCCGGGACCTCCCAGAGCAAGGAGCGTCGGTGGACGACGGCTTTCTGCAGCAGTTCGTGTCGCTGTTCGGCGAGTTCGACGTGCCCGCCGCGTTCTGGGTCAACATCCAGCTGACCTTCTACGCGGGCATCCTCGCCCTGATCCTGGGCACCGTGCTGGCCACCATGCGGATCTCCCCCGTCCCCAGCCTGCGCTGGGCGGGGTCCACCTACGTCACCCTGCTCCGGAACACGCCCCTGACGATCATCATGGTGTTCTGCGTCCTCGGGCTCTGGGGGCAGCTCGGCTTCACGCTCTCGCCCGACTTCCAGACGAACTTCTTCCGGCTCGCCGTCCTCGCGCTGTCCGTGTATCACGCGGCGTTCGTCTGCGAGGCGCTGCGGTCCGGGGTCAACACCGTGCCCGTGGGTCAGGCGGAGGCCGCGCGCGCGATCGGGCTGTCCTTCTGGCCGGCGGCGCGGCTGATCATCCTGCCGCAGGCGTTCCGCGGCTCCGTGGCCCCGCTGGGCAACGTGCTCATCGCGCTGACCAAGAACTCGACAGTCGCGTCGGCCGCCGGAGTCGCCGAGGCGTCCGGGCTGATGAAGACCATGATCGAGTTCCGGCCGGACGTCATCGTCGCGATCTTCCTCACCTTCGCGCTGGGCTTCGTCATCATCGTCGTGCCGATCGGCCTGGCGACCACCGCCCTCTCCCGACGACTGGCGGTGGCCCGATGAGCACCCTCTTCGACGTCCCCGGCCCGGTCGCCCGCCGCCGCATGGTCTTCGTCAACATCGGCGCCACCGTGGTCGTCGTCGGCATCGGCGTGTGGGTGCTGGCGCGGCTCGGCGCGAAGGGGCAGCTCGACCCCGCGCTCTGGAAGCCGTTCCTCACGGCCAACCCGTGGACCAACTACCTGCTCCCCGGCCTGCGAGACACCCTCAAGGCCGCCGGGATCTCGATCGTCACGTCCGCCGTCTTCGGGCTGGTCTTCGGCCTCGGGCGGCTCTCCGCGTCGCGAGCCGTTCGCTCCGTCAGCGGCACGATCGTCGAGTTCTTCCGCGCCGTCCCCGTGCTGCTCATGATGATCTTCTTCTACCTGGGCCTCGGGCAGATGCGCGTCATGGAGCCGTCCGACGTGCCGCTGGTCGCCGTCGTCCTGGGGCTCACCTTCTACAACGGCTCCGTGTTCGCCGAGCTCGTCCGGTCCGGGGTGCACAGCCTGCCCCGCGGGCAGCGGGAAGCCGCGTTGGCGATCGGGCTGCGCGACGGTCAGTCGCTCCGGATCGTCGAGGTGCCGCAGGCGCTCATCGCGATGCTGCCCGCGATCGCCAGCCAGCTCGTCGTGATCCTCAAGGACTCCGCGCTCGGCGTCATCATCACGTACCCCGAGCTGCTCGACGCCGCCCGGCGCTTCGGCTCCGGCAACGGCAACATCCTGCAGGCGCTGGTCGTCGCGGCGCTCATCTTCATCGTCATCAACTACGGGCTGACCAAGCTGGCGGACCTGCTCGCCAGCCGCGTCGGCAAGCGGACGGCCGGCAAGCCGCGCGCCGAGGCGCCGAGCCTGGTCGTAGCGACCGGGAACGACTGAGGCTGGCCCGGTCAGCCGGCGGTGGCGCTCGCGCGGCTCTCGCGCACGACCGTCACCTTGATCTCGCCCGGGTATGCCAGGTCCGCCTCGATGTGCCGGGCGATCGCGACCGCGAGCTGCGGCAGCGCGTAGTCGTCGACCTCCGAGGGCTCCACGACCACCCGCACCTCCCGGCCCGCCGACATGGCCAGGGCCCGGCGCACGCCCGCGTGCGCGGCGACCAGCTGCTCGAGCTTGTCGATGCGCTCGACGTACTGGTCCAGCTCCTCGCGGCGGGCACCGGGCCGCGCGGCGGAGATGGCGTCCGCCACCTGCACCAGCACCGCCTCGACGGTCTCCGGTGGCACCTCGTCGTGGTGCGCGGCGATGGCGTTGACGATCGCCGCCGACTCGCCGTGCCGGCGCGCGAGGTCGGCACCGACCATTGCGTGCGTGCCGGGGACCTCGGCGGTGAGCGCCTTGCCGATGTCGTGCAGCAACGCGCCACGGCGGCTGACCTCGACGTCCGCGCCCACCTCGGCGGCGATCGTGGCGGCCAGCACCGCGGTCTCGACGAGGTGCTCGAGCACGTTCTGCCCGTAGGACGTCCGGAGCCGGAGCCGGCCGAGGGTGCGGACCAGGTTCGGGTGCAAGCCCTGCACGCCCGCCCGCTCGGCGGCGTCGTGACCGGCCGCGTCGGTGCGCTCGTCCGCGCCGGCCAGCGCCTCGGCGTACGCCTGCTCGATGCGCTGGGGGTGGATCCGCCCGTCGGCCATGAGCGCCTCGAGGGCCACCTGGGCGACCTCGCGCCGCTCCGTGTCGAAGCACGAGAGCACCACCGCGTCGGGCTGGTCGTCGATGAGCACGTTCACGCCGGTCAGCGCCTCGAAGGACCGGATGTTGCGGCCCTCCTTGCCGATGATCCGGCCCTTCATCTCGTCCGACGGCAGCGGCAGCACCGTCAGGGCGGACTGGGAGCTGGTGGGGACGGCGAGCCGCTGGACCGCGGTGGTGACGATGCGGCGGGCACGCGCCTCGGCCGTCCGGCGCGCCTGAGCCTCCGCCCGGCGCACCTGCGCCGCGGCGTCGTTCTGCGCGTCCTCGGTGATCCGGCGCGTGAGCTCGGCGCGCGCGTCCTCGAGCGTCAGCCCGGTCACCGACTCGAGCTCCGCACGCGCGGCACGGTCGGCGTCCGCAGCAACCTGGACCGCCGCGCGCTCCGCCTCCTCGACGGTACGCGTGCTCGACCGGTGCGCCTCGGCGGCCGCCTCCGCGTCGGCGCGCGCCCTGCGCTCCAGGTCGTCGACCTCGGACCGGTCGGCCGCGAGCTGCCGCTCGCGCTCGGTCAGCCGCTTCTCCCGGCGCTCGACGTCGGCCAGCATGGTGCGCGCGTCGTCCTTGATCGACGCGACGTCGGCCTCGGCACGCGCGCGCTGGACGCTCGCCTCGCGGCGGGCGACGAGCACGAGCACCAGGGCGACCAGGCAGGCACCGAGCAGCCCCACGATGGTGGCGGTCGCGCCTGCGTCCACGTCGTCCTCCTGCTCGGGCAGCGGTCACGCGCAACGAAGGTGCTGCGCGGGTCGGGGACCATTGTCGCTCACCCCGACCCACTGCCTGCGGCATCGCCACCCCGCCCGGAACGGTCGATTCCCGGCATTCCGCTCGCCCGACGTCCCGGGATCCAGGGCCCGAACCCCAGCCAGAGCCCCCGGCCGGACGTCCAGACCTCCAGCCGGCCCGACGTCCAGACCTACAGCCCGAGGTCCGGACCGCTGAGCGAATCCACGTCCTGCGCGCCGGCCGCGGCGAGCTCCTCGCGCACCAGCCGGGAGACCAGCCCCGGCGGGTAGCCCTTGCGACCGAGTGCGGCGAACGTCCGCCGCGCCTGCGTCTGCGCGTCGAGGCCGGCCGTCGACCGGAGCTTGCGCCGCACCAGCGCGCGCGCGGCGACCTCCTCGTCGTCCGAGTCGACCTGCTCGAGAGCCTCGCCGGCGAGCTCGTCATCAATCCCGCGCCGCCGCAGCTCGACGGCAATCGCTCGACGGGACAGGCCGCGCTCCGCGTGCCGGGTCCGCACGACCATGCGGGCGTACTCGGCGTCATCGATCAGCCCGACCTCGGTGAACCGGTCGAGCACGCGCTCCGCCACCTCGGCCGGCACGTCCTTGCGTGCCATCGCGTCGGCCAGCTGCGACCGGCTCCGAGCCGAAGACGTCAGGAGCCGCAGCGCGATCGCGCGCGCGACGGCCTCCTGGTCGGGCTCGGCGTCCTGGGCAGCGGACCCGGTCGGGGGCGGCTCCGTGCCGCTCCGCCCCCGACGCCGGGTACCAGTCGTCATGCGAGCGCTCAGAAGTCGACGGCCACGGGGGCGTCGGCCGGCGCGTCGACCCGTGCGCCGACGCCGAGCTTCTCCTTGATCTTCTTGTCCAGCTCGTTGGCCAGGTCGGGGTTGTCCTTGAGGAACGCGCGGGCGTTCTCCTTGCCCTGCCCCAGCTGGTCGCCCTCGTACGTGTACCAGGCGCCGGACTTGCGCACGAAGCCATGCTCGACGCCCATGTCGATCAGGCTGCCCTCGCGGGAGATGCCGACCCCGTAGAGGATGTCGAACTCCGCCTGCTTGAAGGGCGGCGCCATCTTGTTCTTGACGACCTTCACGCGGGTCCGGTTGCCGACCGCGTCCGTGCCCTCCTTGAGGGTCTCGATGCGGCGGATGTCCAGGCGCACCGACGCGTAGAACTTCAGCGCCTTGCCGCCCGTGGTGGTCTCCGGCGAACCGAAGAACACCCCGATCTTCTCGCGCAGCTGGTTGATGAAGATCGCCGTGGTGCCCGACTGGTTGAGCGCACCGGTGATCTTGCGCAGCGCCTGCGACATGAGGCGCGCCTGCAGGCCGACGTGGCTGTCGCCCATCTCGCCCTCGATCTCGGCCTTGGGCACGAGCGCCGCGACGGAGTCGATGACCACGACGTCGATGGCGCCGGAGCGGATCAGCATGTCCATGATCTCGAGCGCCTGCTCGCCGGTGTCCGGCTGCGAGACGAGGAGCGCGTCGGTGTCCACGCCGAGCTTCTTGGCGTACTCGGGGTCCAGCGCGTGCTCGGCGTCGATGAACGCGGCGATGCCGCCGGCCTTCTGCGCGTTCGCCACTGCGTGCAGCGCGAGCGTGGTCTTGCCCGAGGACTCCGGGCCGTAGATCTCGACGACGCGGCCGCGCGGCAGCCCGCCGATGCCGAGGGCGATGTCCAGCGCGATGGAGCCGGTGGGGATGATCTCGACCGGGGCGCGCCCCTCGTCGCCGAGTCGCATGATCGACCCCTTGCCGAACTGGCGGTCGATCTGGCTGAGCGCGGCCTCGAGGGCCTTGTCGCGATCCTTCGGAGCGGGCATGTCGACCTCGTCTGTCTCGAGCAGCGGGTGCTGCGGTACGGGGGCTGGTCTTGTTGCGAGCGACGCTATGTCCGACCACTGACATCCCGACCGGGCCACCCTCGTCCCCGGGATCCCGGCGTCCGCCGGAGGGGCTGTGGGAGGCTCGGTCGCTCACCCGCACGCACCACACTAGCCGAACAGATGTTCGATGCACGCGACACGCCGTCAGCGTGTCGTGGTCACCGTGAACTGCTCCCCGGGCGTCACCACGTGCACGTGCATCCCCGGCGCCACGCGTGCGGCGGCCGCCGCGAACGCCGGTCCCGCGCGGTCCATCCAGCCCGGCGGAAGGCGTCGGGAGACGGGGGCGTGGAGCGTGCCCCAGTGCACCGGGACCGCCGCACGCGCGCCGACCGTCAGGCACGCGCGCGCGGCCTGGGCCGCGTCCATGTGGCCGCCCGACAGCCGCGGACCCCACCCGCCGACCGGGACGAGCGCGAGGTCGATCGGGCCGCCCGCGAGCGCCGGGAGGTCCGCCATGGCCGCGAAGGGCGCGGTGTCCCCCGCGAACCAGATCCGGACCGAGCCGGCCACGACGACGAAGCCGTGGGTCGCGTTGGGCCGGTGGGGCATCGGGCGGTGGACGTGGACCGCGGGGACCAGCCGCACCCGGACGTCCGCGCCCGGGACCTGCCACCACTCCGTGTCCGACAGCCCCACCGCCCCGGCGATCCCGCGCCCGCGCAGCCAGCGGGCGTTCGCGGGCGCGCTGAGCACGGGGACGCCGTCGAGCAGCCGCAGCGAGCCCAGCTCGGCGTGGTCGTGGTGCAGGTGCGAGACCAGCACCGCGTCGGCCCCCTGCCAGTCGGCCGGCCGAGGGGCGCCGCCGCGCCGCCGCAGCAGCCCCGCGTGCCGCAGCAGCAGCGGGTCGGTGAGCAGCCGCACGCCCCCGACGTCGATCACCGTGCTCGCGTGGCCCAGCCAGCGGACCTGCAGGCTCACGGCCGCAGGCCGGCCGCGTCCGCCCAGCGGAGCAGCTGCTCGTGCACGGCCTCGGCGCCGACCAGGATCTCGTCGTCGCCGACCGGCTCGCGGAGCTCGTCGGCCATCGCCCAGCGCGTCGGGTGCAGCAGGAAGGCGTGGTTCTGCGCGCCGCCGATGCCACCGTGCGAGCCGACCTGGCCCTCGAACGCGTGCACGTGGCCGCGGTCGGTGACCGTCGAGATGAGCAGGAGGTCGCCGGTGTGCGTGAGCCGCGCTGCCCGGAGCAGGTCCGCGCGCCCGCGCGGACCGTACGGCACCAGCGGGTCCTCCCCCTCGGGCTCCGCGTCGGGCTGCTCGAGCAGCACCAGGCCCCGGGGCCCGACGGCGACGAGGCCACGGGTCTGCGTGTCGACGACGACGACACCGACCCCTGGCCGCGCGGCGAGGCCGGCGACCAGGGCGGGCCAGCGCTCCTGGAAGTCCTCGAGCGTCAACCGGTGCGGCACCTGCGGGAACCACACGAGGCCCAGGTTCCCCGAGCCCACGGTGACGACGTCGGGCACGTCGTCCGCGGGTGCCGGCTGCTTGGGACGCCCCTGGTCGGGGCCGAGGACGGTCGAGCCGCGGGAGAGGTTCAGCGCGCTGTTGACCAGGGCGTTGAGCAGGCCCCAGTCCTCGCCGGTGCTGCTCTCGACGCCGTCGGCGGCCGGCTCCGCCATGAGCCCGCGCACCGAGTCCAGCAGCGTCTCGCCCGCGAGCTGCTCGTAGGTGGCGCCGAGCGCCTGCCCGTGGTCGGAGAGCACGACGATCTCGTAGTCGCGGGGCGCGACGGCAGCGACCCGCTCGAGCGTCCCGAGCACGCGGTCCAGGCCCTCGAGGGACCGCAACGACTCCGGCCGGGTGGGACCGGCGTGGTGCGCGATCTCGTCGTAGTCCACGAGGTCGACGTAGATCGTCGGGTCGCCGCGCAGCAGGGCCTCGGAGACCAGCGACGTGTTGAGGTCGCGCAGGAGCACGTTGGTGATCCCCCGCAGCACCACGTACCACCCGGCGCGCGAGATGCGCGGCTCGACGTCACGGACCCGCTGGCGGTGCGCCTGGTACAGCTCCTTGACCATCTCACCGACGGACAGGCTCACCGCGCGCGCCAGCACGAACGGGCTCGCGAAGAACCGCACGTAGGCGGGACCGGGTCCGAGGCCGCCGTCGGGACCCTTGGTCCGGGACCGGCTCATGACCACGAACGCGGTCGCGGCGTCGCCCGAGAACATCGTCGAGACCGCGGTGCCGCCTCCCGCGAGGAGCCCCTTGCCGGTGGTGAGCCGCTGCTCGACCAGCGCGGCGTCCTCGGGGTGGTTCGTCACGACGAGCCGGCCGAGGTCCCGGTCCCACCAGCGGAAGGCCGGGATCTGCGACGAGTCGCCGTGCAGCAGTCCGGCCTGGCTGGCGGGGGTGGTCGACGGGATCCGCGCCCACCAGTCCTCGAGGGTGTGGCCGCCCGACGTGATCCAGCGCTGGATGTTCGGCGCGAGCCCGGCCTCGATGGCCTCGCGCAGCACCGGTGCGGCCACCCCGTCCAGCTGCACGACGAGCATCCCGGCCTCGCGCGCCTCTCCGGCGCCGGGCTCGCGGACGCCCTCGCGCCGGGCCTGGCGCCGCGCGCGCCGCACGACGTCGGACACGACGTAGTCGCTGTTGCTCGCGCCGATCAGCCAGCGCCCGATCGCCATGACGATCGCCGTGAGCACCAGGACGCCCAGCACGGACCAGAGGTTGTCGGCGCCGATGCCGGGCACGACCGAGAGGGCGAGCCACAGGACCGCGACCTGGGCGAGCAGCCCGAGCCCGAGCGCCAGCGCCGCGCTGCCCCGCCGGGCCAGGAACCGCAGCGGCGCCCGCAGCAGCAGGTCGCCGACCGCGACGACGACGGCCGCGAGCACGATCGCCCCCGGCGTGTCGGCGCGCACGCCGTCGATCAGCCAGACGGCGACGGCGAGGCCCAGGGTCGTCGTGACGAGGGTCAGCACGGCCTCCCCGATGTCGCGCAGGGTCGGCAGCCAGCGGGGGGCGCGCGAGCGGGTCGGGGACGTCATGGGTGGTGGCTCCTATGCCCGCGGTGGCGCCGGGCGCCGGGCGTCGGCCCCCCAGCGTGCGTTCTCCGGAATCTCCAGCTCGTCGCAGAGGGCGTGCCAGACCGTGCGCGGCTCGACGTTGTCGTCGAGCGCCTGGATCGCGGTCCGCTGGTCCAGCCTGCGCAGCACCAGCTCGCGGGTGAGCTCACGGCCGTGCGCGCTGCCGAGGACCTCGTCCACCAGCTGCCAGAACTCTCGTAACCTCACGGACGACAGCCTGCCATCCCCCGGGGCGCGCGGGTGTCGGTGGGGGCCGACAGAATGGCCCGGTGGTGCTCGACCGCTTCTCCGACCCGACCCGGGCGTGGTTCACGGGTGCGTTCGCCGAGCCCACGACCGCGCAGCTCGGCGCGTGGACGGCGGTGTCGGGAGGGGACCACGCGCTCGTCGTCGCCCCGACGGGCTCCGGCAAGACGCTCGCTGCCTTCCTGTGGGCGCTCGACGGCCTGCTGACGGGTCAGGCGCCGGACGACCCGGTCGAACGGTGCCGGGTCGTGTACGTCTCGCCGCTCAAGGCCCTGGCCACGGACGTCGAGCGGAACCTGCGCTCGCCACTGGTCGGCATCCGGCAGGCGGCCACGCGGCTCGGCCTGACCCTGCCCGACGTCAGCGTCGGCATCCGCACTGGGGACACGCCGCCCAACGAGCGCCGGGCCTTCGCGACGAAGCCCCCGGACATCCTCATCACCACGCCCGAGTCGCTGTACCTCGTGCTGACGTCGGGCGCCCGGGCCGGCCTCGCGGGCGTCCGCACCGTGATCGTCGACGAGATCCACGCGGTGGCCGGTACCAAGCGCGGGGCGCACCTCGCCCTGTCGCTCGAGCGGCTCGACGCCCTGCTCGACCACCCCGGCGGCCCCGGTCCGGCGCAGCGGATCGGCCTGTCGGCGACGGTCCGCCCCGTCGACGCGGTCGCCGAGTTCCTCGGCGGCGCCCGCACGCCGGAGGACCGGGGACGCCCCGTCGTCGTCGTCCAGCCGCCGTCCACCAAGAAGATCGTGGTCGACGTCGTCGTCCCGGTGCCGGACCTCTCGGACCTGCGCAGCGCGACGCCGGCGGACGCCGAGCTCGACCTGTCCGGCGCTGCGGCCGGCGAGCTCCCGCGCCCGTCCATCTGGCCGCACGTCGAGGAGCGCGTGGTCGACCTGGTCGCGGCGCACCGCTCGACGCTCGTGTTCACCAACTCGCGCCGCGGCGCCGAGCGGCTCACCGCGCGGATGAACGAGGTGTGGGCCGAGCGGTCCGGCGAGGACGTGCCCGACCCCGCCACGCTCCGGGCGGCGCAGGTCCCGGCACAGTCCGGGACGGCCGTCGGGGTCGACACCCGCGAGGCGGCGACCATCCTGGCGCGCGCGCACCACGGCTCGATGAGCCGCGCGGAGCGGACGCGGACCGAGTCGGAGCTCAAGGCCGGGCTGCTCCCGGCCGTCGTCGCCACCAGCTCGCTCGAGCTCGGGATCGACATGGGCGCCATCGACCTGGTCGTACAGGTGGGCTCGCCGCCGTCCGTGGCCAGCGGGCTCCAGCGGGTCGGCCGGGCCGGGCACCAGGTCGGCGCCGTGTCGCGCGGCATCGTGTTCCCGACGTTCCGCGGCGAGCTGGTGCCGGCGGCCGTGACCGCTCAGCGCATGCGCGAGGGGTCGCTCGAGGCGCTCCGCATCCCGCGCAACCCCCTCGACGTGCTCGCGCAGCAGATCGTCGCGATGGTCGCGGTGGAGGACTGGTCGCTCGACGAGCTCTCGACCGTCGTGCGCCGGGCGTCGCCGTTCTCCGGGCTGGGCGACGCCACGCTGCGCGCGGTGCTCGACATGCTGGCCGGGCGGTACCCGAGCGAGGAGTTCGCGGAGCTGCGCCCCCGCCTCGTGTGGGACCGCGTGCGGGACGTGCTCAGCGGTCGCCCCGGAGCCCTGCGCCTCGCCGTCACCAGCGGGGGGACCATCCCGGACCGCGGGCTGTACGGGGTCTTCCTCGCCAGCAGCGCGACCACCAGCGACGTCCCCGCGGACGCCGAGCGCACGGGCGGCGCGGTCCGCGGCGGCAAGCGCGTCGGCGAGCTGGACGAGGAGATGGTCTACGAGTCGCGCGTCGGCGACATGTTCACGCTGGGCTCCAGCACGTGGCGCATCGACGACATCACGCCCGACCGCGTGCTCGTGACGCCCGCTCCCGGTGTGCCCGGTCGGCTCCCGTTCTGGAAGGGTGACGCACCCGGCCGCCCGGCGGAGCTGGGCCAGGCGATGGGCGCCTGGGTGCGTGAGCTGGGCGCCCTGACGCCCGACGACGCCCGCGCCCGCGTGGAGGGGGCCGGCCTGGACCCGTGGGCGGCCGACAACCTGCTCACCTACCTGGCCGAGCAGCGGGAGGCCACGGGCGAGGTCCCGTCGGACACGGTGCTGGTGGTCGAGCGGTTCCGCGACGAGCTGGGCGACTGGCGTGTGGTGCTGCACTCCCCGTACGGCGCGCGCGTGCACGCCCCGTGGGCCATCGTCATCGGCGCTCGCCTGCGCGAGCGCTACGGCGTCGACGCGGCCGCGATGCACTCGGACGACGGCATCGTGCTGCGGTTGCCGGACATGCTCGACGGGTGCCTCGACAGCGGGTTCGGCGTCGACGACCCGTGGGCGGAGTCGACCGGACCGGCGATCGACATGGCGGACCTGCTGCTCGACGCCGACGAGGTGCTCGACGCGGTGCGGGCGGAGCTCGGCTCGTCCGCGATGTTCGGCGCCCGGTTCCGCGAGGCCGCCAGCCGGGCCCTGCTGCTCCCCCGGCGCCGGCCCGACCGTCGGCAGCCGCTCTGGCAGCAGCGGCAGCGCTCGGCGCAGCTGCTCGCGGTGGCGTCCGAGTACCCGGACTTCCCGATCCTGCTTGAGGCCGTCCGCGAGTGCCTGCAGGACGACTTCGACACCGAGGCGCTCACCACCCTGATGCGGGACGTCGCGGCCCGCCGGATCCGGGTGGTCGAGGTGACGACGACGCAGCCGTCGCCGTTCGCCCAGTCGCTCCTCTTCGGCTACACCGCGCAGTTCCTCTACGACGGCGACGCCCCCCTGGCCGAGCGGCGCGCGGCCGCCCTGACGCTGGACCCGACGCTGCTGGCCGAGCTGCTCGGGCAGGGCGGCGAGTCGCAGCTGGCGGACCTGCTCGACCCCGACGCCGTGGTGCGGACCGAGGCGGAGCTCAGCGGTCGGGCACCCGAGCGCCAGGCCGGGACCCTCGAGCAGCTCGCGGACGCCGTCCGGCGCCACGGGCCTCTCACCGCCGACGAGCTCGCCGAGCGCACGAAGGTCGAGGTCCGGGACCAGGTGCCGGCGTGGCTGGTCGAGCTCGAGGGCGCCCGACGGCTCATCCGCGTGCGGCTCGGCGCCGTGTCGCCGGAGCGGGCCGACCAGTGGGCGGCCGTCGAGGACGCCGGGCGGCTGCGCGACGCCTTGGGCGTCGCCCTGCCGGTGGGCGTGCCGGAGGTGTTCACCGAGGTGGTGCCCGACCCGGTCGGCGACCTGCTGCGTCGCCACGCCCGCACGCACGGGCCGTTCACGGCCGCACAGGCCGCCGCCCGGTTCGGCTGGGGCGTCGCGGTGGTCACCGAGACGCTGCGCCGGCTCGAGCGCCTGGGCGTGCTGGTCCAGGGGCGCCTGCGGCCGGACGTGCTGGGCGGCACGGGCGACGAGTTCTGCGACGCCGACGTGCTGCGGACGCTGCGCCGGCGCTCGCTCGCCGCGCTGCGAGCGGAGGTGGAGCCGGTCGCGCCGCGGGCTCTCGGGGTGTTCCTGCCGCGCTGGCAGGGGGTCCAGCCGGTCGGTCGGTCCGGCCGCAGCTCCGCGACGGGGTCGCTGCGGGGCGTCGACGGCGTGGCGCGGGTGGTCGAGCAGCTCGCGGGCGCCGTGCTGCCCGCGTCGGCGCTCGAGACCCACGTGCTGCCCGCGCGCATAGCCGACTACTCCCCGGCCATGCTCGACGAGCTCACCGCCGCGGGCGAGGTCGTCTGGGCGGGTCACGGGGCGCTCGCCGGGCACGACGGCCTGATCTCGCTGCACCCCGCCGCCGTGGCGGACCTCACGCTCCCGCCGGTCACCGCCCCGCCGGACGGGCCGCTGCACGCCGCGATCCTCGAGGCGCTCGCCGGCGGTGGCGCGTGGTTCCTCGGCGCGCTCGCCGAGCGGGTCCGCCAGCTGCGCCCCGACGAGGCCTCCCCGAGCCAGGCCGAGGTCGCGGAGGCGGTGTGGGACCTGGTGTGGACCGGGCACGTGACCAACGACGGGCTCGCCCCGCTGCGCGCCTGGCTGGGCAGCGGCAGCACCGCGCACAAGACCCGGGCGGCCGCACCGCGCGGGCGTCCCCTGCGCCCTCGGCTCGGGCTGCGGGCCGCGGTCCAGCTGGCCGGGGACCCGAGCACCCGGTCGTCGGCCCTCGGCATGAACGGCGCCGCGAGCGGCGGGCGGTGGTCCCTGCTCCCGGCGCGCGAGCCCGACCCGACCCTGCGGGCGCACGCGCTCGCCGCCCAGCTGCTCGACCGGCACGGGATCCTCACCCGGGCGGTCGCGCCGGCGGAAGGCATCGGCGCGCGGTTCGCCGACGTGTACAAGGTGCTCTCCGCGCTGGAGCAGGGCGGCCAGGTGCGCCGCGGCTACTTCGTCGAGCGGCTCGGCGGTTCGCAGTTCGCGCTGCCGGGCGCGGTCGACCGGCTGCGCGTCGACGCCCAAGTGGTCGACCGCGCGGCCGACGACCAGGCGACCACCGACACGCAGGTGGTCGTCCTCGCCGCCACGGACCCCGCCAACCCGTACGGCGCGTCGCTGCCGTGGCCCGCCCCCGGTCCCACCGAGAACGACCCCGCGGCCGGCCGCCACCGGCCGGGCCGCAAGGGCGGGGCCCTCGTGGTGCTGGTCGACGGGGCGCTCGTCCTCTACCTCGAACGCGGGGGCCGGACCGTCCTGTCATTCACCCCCGACGCTCCGGTGCTGACCGCCGCCGCCGACGGGCTCGCGTCGACCGTGCGCACCCGGCGCACCGGCCGGCTCACGATCGTGCGGATCGACGGCGTCGAGGTCCTCTCGGGCGCCCTGCACGGCACGCTGGGCCAGGCACTCGTCGCGGCGGGCTTCGCGACGACACCGCGCGGGCTGCGCCTGCGGGACCGGCCGTGACGGCGGGCGCCCGTGCCTGAGGGCGACGTCCTGCGCCGGACCGCGGACCGCTTCCAGCTCGCCCTCACCGGTCGCGTGGTGACCCGGTCCGACCTGCGCTGGCCGTCGGCCGCCACGGTCGATCTCGTCGGCACGACGGTGCTGGAGACGCGCTCGTACGGCAAGCACCTGCTGACCCGGTTCGACGACGGGCGCACCCTGCACACCCACCTGCGCATGGAGGGCTATTGGCGCATCTGGCGGACCGGGTCCCGCGAGGCGGGAGCGCGCTCGCCCCAGGTCCGCGCCGTCCTGGCGACCGCCGAGTGGACCGCGGTGGGCCACCACCTCGGGATGCTCGACGTGGTGCGCACGCGGGACGAGCGCACGCTCATCGGCCACCTCGGGCCGGACCTCCTGGCGGAGACGGTGGACGTCGACGAGGCGCTGCGGCGGTGGACCGCCCGGGGCACCACCCCGGCCGCGGAGGTCCTGCTCGACCAGACGGTCGTCGCCGGAATCGGCACCATCTTCGCCGCCGAGTCCCTGTTCGCCGAGCGGCTGTGGCCGTGGACGCCGGCCGACGCGATCCCCGACCCGGCCCGGCTGCTGGGGGTCGCGCGCCGACAGCTCCAGCGCGCCGTCGCCGAGGGGAGACCACCGGGGCACGTGCACGGGCGGCTGCGTCGGCCGTGCCACCGCTGCGGCACACCGATCATGGTCGGCCAGGCGCGCAAGCCGCCGATGGAGCGACCGATCTTCTACTGCCCGCGCTGCCAGAAGGAGCGCGACTGACCGGCGCGCCCACCCCGGAACGCGCAACGGTCCGCGGACGGAAGTCCACGGACCGTGCAGGAGGACGGACGGGCACGACGCCCGCCGTCGTGGGCGCTCGCGAGCGACCCACCGATCGGGCACGCACCGCGCCCGATCATCAGATGATGGCCGAAGCCATCCGATCAGCCGATGGCGGCGAGCTCCGACCGCGACCGCGCCCATCCGGAGTCGGTGGCACCGGCCACCGACGCCGCGAGGTCCGCAGGCACCGTGTCGGGGATCAGCAGACCCTCGGCGACAGCGACGCGGTCACTGACCTCGCGCAGGACGAGCGACATCGGGACGTCGAGCGCCTCGCAGATGCTGTTGAGCAGCTCCGACGACGCTTCCTTCTGACCCCGCTCCACCTCGCTCAGGTACCCGAGCGAGACGCGGGCTGCCGACGACACCTCGCGCAGGGTGCGCCCCTGGCGCTGTCGCGCATCCCGCAGCACATCGCCGATCTCTCGACGGAGTACAACCATCCGGGCTCCCCCTCTCGCGTCACGTGCCACATCCACTCCGGGAACCGGAGTCCGAACCACTGCAGAACCCTGCTGTCCCTTGATCGGGAGGATTCCACCGTACCTTGCACCGCCGACACGCGAAGGCAAGCGTCGTGCCGGGGGTCGAGTGCTCATCACGGTCGTAGTAACGGTCCGTCGTCGACAAGTGTTCCCGCTCGGGGACCGGATGCCCGCCCGCGGCGCGAGATTCACCCCGATCGGCCCACGAATTCCACCCCCAGCGCCAGCACCGCGTCCACGGTGAGCGCGCGGACGGCGACCCGGTCCCCCGCCAGGCGCAGGGACCGGACCTGCGTGCCGTCGGGCGTCGACACGGCGACGTGCACCGTCCCGGGCGGGTGACCGTCCTGCGGGTCGGGCCCGGCCACGCCGGTCGTCGCCAGGCCCACGTCGGCACCGAGCCGGTCCCGCACGCCGATCGCCATGGCCTGCGCGACATCGGGGTCCACGGCGCCGCGGGCGGCCAGCAGATGGTGGTCCACGTCGAGCAGCGTCGCCTTGAGCTCGGTGGCGTAGGCGACGACGGCACCCCGCAGGACGCTCGACGCGCCAGGCACGTCCACGAGCGTCGAGCAGACGAGCCCGCCGGTCAGCGACTCGGCGACGGCCAGGGTCCAGCCGCGGGCGCGGACGGCCGCGAGCAGGTCCTCGGCGCCAGACACGTCACAGCCCGGCGGCGGGCGGACGGCTCGCGGTCCGGCTGATCCGCAGGCCGGTGCGCGCGTAGTCGAGGCCGGTCACCACCGTCACCACGAGCGCGGCGGCCATCAGGATCGCCGCGACCACGGTGACGAACGTCGGCAGCTGGTCCAGCGGCAGGAGGTACAGGCCGATCGCGACCGACTGCAGCACGGTCTTCAGCTTGCCGCCGCGGGAGGCGGGCAGCACGACGTACCGCAGGAGGAAGAAGCGCATGGCGGTGATGCCGAGCTCGCGCACCAGGATGATGACGGTGATCCACCACGACAGGTCGCCCAGGTACGACAGCAGGATCAGCGCGGTGCCGATGAGCACCTTGTCCGCGATGGGGTCGAGCAGCTTGCCGAGGTTGGTGACCTGGCCGGAGCGCCGGGCGAGCCAGCCGTCGAGGCGGTCGGTGGCCGCAGCCAGGGCGAACAGCGCGGTCGCGACGAGCCGGCCCGTGGTGCTGTGCCCGCCATCGACGAGCAAGGCCCAGGCGAAGAACGGCACCATCGCGATGCGCAGCACCGTGAGCGCGTTCGCCAGGTTCCAGGCGGACGGCACAGAAGGCGCTGGAGGCACGGCGTCGGACACCCGGACAGCCTAGAGGGGTGCGGGAGGTGGCCCGTCCACCAACTACAGTCCGCCTGTGACCCGCCACGCCCGCGCCGGCCGACGCTCCCCCGTCGTCGTCGGCCTCGCGATCCTGCTGCTCGTCCTGGTCAGCCTCGGCGCGGGTGCCGCGGCGCTGCGCCCATGGGACCAGCAGGCCACCGCGGGGACGTCCGCGCCCTCGACGGCGCCCGCGGACAGCCCGACGCCGACCCCGACCCCGACGCCCACACCCACGGCAGACCCCGACGCGCAGCTCACCATCGTCGCGACCGGAGACGTGCTCCCGCACCTGCCGGTCCTGGCCGACGCGCGCACCCCCGGCGGCGGGTACGACTTCGCGCCCGTCCTGTCGCCCATGGACCCCTGGGTGCAGGGCGCCGACCTGGCGCTGTGCCACCTCGAGGTGCCCGTCGCCCCCGCCGGGACTCCGCCGAGCGGCTACCCGCTGTTCGGGTCTCCGGCGGAGATCGCGTCGTCCCTGCGGGCGCAGGGCTGGGACGGGTGCTCGACGGCGTCGAACCACTCCGTCGACCGCGGCTTCGCCGGCATCACGGCGACCCTCGACGCGCTCGACGCCGCCGGTCTCGGCCACGTGGGCACCGCCCGCAGCGCGCTCGAGCAGTCGCAGCCGCAGCTGTACACGCTCGAGCGTGCGGGACAGACGATCACGGTCGCGCACCTCGCCGCCGCGTACGGCACGAACGGGATGCCGATCGACGCCGACAAGCCGTGGTCGGTGAACGTCATCGACGTCCCGGCGCTCGTCGCCCAGGCCACCGCAGCGCGCGCGGCCGGGGCGGACCTGGTGGTCGCGAGCCTGCACTGCTGCGTCGAGTACCGCACCGAGCCGACGGCCGACCAGGTGGCCATCGACCAGCAGCTGGCGGACTCGGGCGTGATCGACCTGGTCATCGGGCACCACGCGCACGTGCCGCAGCCCGTGGTGCACCTGACCGGCGGACCGCGGGGCGAGGGGATGTGGGTCGCGTACGGGCTCGGCAACTACGTCTCGAACCAGGACGGCGAGTGCTGCGTCGAGAGCACCGACTCCGGGCTGATGCTCACCGCGCACGTCGAGAGCACGGGGGCCTTCCCGGCCGAGGGGCGCGAGGCCGGACCGGCGCGCGTGACCGGCGTCGAGTGGACGCCCGTGACGGTCGACCGGCTCGGCGGCCACCAGGTGCACGCGCTGGTCGACATCGCGGGCGGCACCGGCACGCTGAGCGCCGCGCAGGTGGCGGACCGGCTGGCGCGCGTGGTCGCGGCCGCGGGAGACCAGGCGCCGCAGCGGACCACGCCGCTCACGCCGACGGGGCCCGCGCCCGTCGTCGCGCCCCGCGTCAGCGGCTGATGTCCCCCGGCTGCGCGCTGCCGTACAGCCAGCCCTGCCCGTAGCGCCAGCCGTTGCGGTGCAGGTACTCGGCCTGCTCCTCGTGCTCGATGCCCTCGGCGATGGTGACCATCGCGAGCTCGCGGGCAAGCGCACCCAGCGCGCGCGCCACCTTGCCGGCGGTCGGGTCCTCCGGGATGCCGGAGGTGAACGACATGTCGAGCTTCACGCCGGCCACCGGCAGGTCGCGCAGGTAGGACAGCGGCGACACCCCGGTGCCGAAGTCGTCGAGCAGGATGGGGACGCCGGCGGCGGACAGCTGCGTGAGCTCGTGGCGGATCCGCGTGCCGGACGCCACCAGCGAGGACTCGGTGAGCTCGACGACGATCCGGCCGGCGGTCAGGCGGTGCCGCGAGATCTCCCCGAGCAGCGTCGTCGCGAACTCGCCGTCGCCCAGCTGGTCCGCCGACACGTTGACGGACACCCACCGCGTCCGGTCGTGGATCGACGCGACGAACTCGACGACGCGCGTGGCCACCAGCTGGCCGAGCGCCACCGACATGCCCGCCTCCTGGATGAGCGACAGGAACGAGGCGGGCAGCAGCAGCCCGCGCGACGGGTGCTCCCACCGCACGAGGGCCTCGTACCCGACCACGCGGGAGTCGGACAGGTCGACGATCGGCTGGTAGTGCACGACCAGCTGGTCCTTGGCGATCGCCGCGGCGAGCTCGCGGTGCAGGTCCGAGGCCGACCCCATCGTCATCGACGGCTCGTAGACCTCGGTGCGGCTGCGGCCCGCGCCCTTCGCCCGGTAGAGCGCGGCGTCGGCGGCCGCGAGCAGGCCGGGGGCGCCGCCCTCGATCGACTCGGGGTCGGCGAGCGCGATGCCGATGCTCGCGGCGACGGTCAGCCGGCGACGCCCGACCCGGACCTGCTCCTGCAGCCCCGTGTGGATGGCCGCCGCGACCTCGAAGACCGCACGGGGACCGTCGAGGTCCTGCACGACGACGACGAACTCGTCGCCGCCGAGCCGGGCGACCGTGCCGCGGCGCGCGGTCGCCGCGCGCAGGACACCCGCGACGTGCACCAGCACCTCGTCCCCCGCAGCGTGCCCGTACCGGTCGTTGATCTCCTTGAACCCGTCGAGGTCGCACGCCAGCACGGCGACACGGTCGACGACCCCGGGCTGCTCGAGGACGGACTGCAGGACCTCCTGCAGGAGCGTGCGGTTGGCCAGGCCGGTCAGGGGGTCGTGCATGGCGCGGTGCGTGAGCATCTCGGCCTGCAGGCGCGACTCGGTGGAGTCGCGGACCTGGACGACGAAGTGGTCGGGTGCGCCGGTGGGCGTGCGCACCAGCGCGGCGTCGAGAGCGACCCAGACCTGGTGGCCGTCGGCCCGCTGGTACCGCTTCTCGAGCGAGAACCGGTGCTGGCCGCCGCCGAGCAGGCGGTCGACCTCGAGGCGCTCGGCGGGCCGCCCCTCGGGGGTGCTGAGATCCTCCATGCGGTAGCCGCGCAGGGCGCCGACGCTCGTGCCCAGCAGCTCGGCGAACGCCGCGTTGGCCTCGACGATCCGCCACTCGAGGTCCACGAGGGCCATGCCGATCGGCGCGTTCTCCATCGCGACTCGGAACTGCATCTCGCTGCGGGTCAGCGCGGCCTCGACCTCGCGCCGACCGGTCACGTCGACCAGCGTTGTGAGCACCGCCGCGACGTCGCCGTCGCCCGCAGGGACCAGCTGGCTGGCCACCTGGACCATGCGCGCCTGCGTGCTGTCCGTGCCCGGCAGCGCGACACCGACCAGCTCGGAGTCGACCGTGAAGCCCGCTCGCGCGACCCCGCTCCGGTGGCCCAGCACCGCGGCCGGGTTCATCGCCAGGCCCATCTCGTTGACCAGCACCACCGGCAGGTCGCCCACCGAGCGCCCGACCGAGGACGCCGCGTCGACGCCGAGGATCGCCGCGGCACGCTCGGAGATGTCGAGCACCGTGCCCGACAGCGACTGGACGAGCACGCCCTCCTTGGTCACGGCCTGGAGCGCGTCGTAGCGGTGCCGCAGCTCGCGCGACAGCTGCAGGAGCGCGTTCGCGCGGCGGACCTCGGCGCGCTGCTTGCCGAGCAGGATGAGGACGGCCACGAGGGCCACGACCGCGACGACGGCGATCACCGTGCTGACGACCCCGAGGGGGTCGAGGGTCACGGCGCTCACCGACCCCCGCCGGACCAGCCGGCGTCGTCCTCCTCGGCGCTGTCGAAGTAGTCGGTCGCCACCGGTGGCTCGCCCGGCAGGGCACCGTCGACCGTGGCGTACCGGTCCTCCTCCTCGCCCGGCGCGCCGCGCAGCATCGCCAGAGTGCCGGGCAGGTCGTCCGGCTGGACCAGCACCTCGCGCGCCTTCGAGCCCTCGGACGGGCCGACGATCTCGCGCGACTCCAGCAGGTCCATGAGCCGGCCCGCCTTGGCGAACCCGACCCGCAGCTTGCGCTGCAGCATCGACGTCGAGCCGAACTGCGTGGTCACGACCAGCTCGGCGGCCTGCAGCAGCAGGTCGAGGTCGTCGCCGATGTCCTCGTCCACCTGCTTCTTCACGGCGGCGACCGTGACGTCCTGGCGGTACACCGGCTTGAGCTGCTTCTTCACGTGCTCGACGACCGCGTGGATCTCCGACTCCGACACCCAGGCACCCTGCGTGCGCATCGGCTTGGCCGCGCCCATCGGCAGGAACAGCGCGTCACCCTGCCCGATGAGCTTCTCAGCGCCGGGCTGGTCGAGCACGACACGGGAGTCCGTCAGGCTGCTCGTCGCGAACGCGAGGCGGGACGGCACGTTGGCCTTGATGAGCCCGGTGACGACGTCGACGCTCGGGCGCTGCGTGGCGAGCACCAGGTGGATGCCGGCCGCGCGGGCGAGCTGCGTGATGCGCTGGATCGATGCCTCGACGTCGCGCGGCGCGACCATCATCAGGTCGGCCAGCTCGTCGACGACCACCAGCAGGTACGGGTACGTCGCGATCTTGCGCTCCGAGCCCGGCAGCGGCTTGACCTTGCCCGCCCGGACCGCGGTGTTGAAGTCGTCGATGTGCTTGAACCCGAAGTTGGCGAGGTCGTCGTACCGCGCCTCCATCTCGCGCACCACCCACTCGAGGGCCTCGGCGGCCTTCTTTGGGTTGGTGATGATCGGCGTGATGAGGTGCGGGATGCCCTCGTAGACGGTGAGCTCGACCCGCTTGGGGTCGACCAGCACCATGCGCACCTCGTCGGGCGTCGCGCGCATGAGGATGGAGACGATCATCGAGTTGACGAAGCTCGACTTGCCCGCGCCGGTCGCGCCCGCCACGAGGAGGTGGGGCATCTTGGCCAGGTTGGCCGTGACGTAGCCGCCCTCGACGTCCTTGCCGACGCCGATGACCATCGGGTGCTCGGTGCGCTTGGCCGCGCTGGACCGCAGCACGTCGCCCAGCGAGACCGTCTCGCGGTCGGTGTTCGGGATCTCGATGCCGATCGCGGACTTGCCGGGGATGGGCGACAGGATGCGGACGTCCGCGCTGGCCACCGCGTAGGCGATGTTCTTGCTCAGCGCCGTGACCCGCTCGACCTTGACCGACCGGCCGAGCTCGACCTCGTACCGCGTGACCGTCGGGCCGCGCGTGAACCCCGTGACCTGCGCGTCGATCTCGAACGCCTCGAGCACGGAGGTCAGCGACTCGACCACGCGGTCGTTGGCCGCCGAGCGCACCTTGTGCGGCGCGCCCTTGGCCAGCGCGTCCTCGGCCGGGAGCGTGTAGAGCACGTCGCCGCCGAGCATCGGCTGCTCGCCGCGCGGGACGGGAGTCGTCTCCGGCGCGACGAGCGGGGTCTTGGCCACGACGGTCGTCGGCACCGTGTCCGGCGCCGCGTCGCGCGCCAGCTGCGCCTCCGCCTCGGCCTCGGCTGCCGCGACGATGGCCGCGCGGGCGAACGCCTCGTCGCCGTCGTACCCGTCGAGCCGGGTGTCCTCGGGCTCGTCGACCTCCTCGGCCCGCTTGCGCCGCCGCGCGAGCAGCCCGCGCTTCGCCGGCGGCGCCTCGATCTCGGGGACGGCCGTGTGCAGGGCGTTGATCACGAGGGGCGCGTCGTCGTCGGCCTCGGTCGCCTCGGCCGGTTCCCGGTGGTTCCCCGTGAGCCTGTCGTAGACCCCGCGCAACCGCGGGATCACCTGGTGGACCGGCGTCGCGGTGACGACGAGGACGCCGAAGAACGCGAGCAGGAGCAGCAGTGCGACGGCCACGCCGGGCGTGAGCAGGCTGGCCAGCGGGGTGCCGACGAGGAACCCGACCATCCCGCCGGCGTCGCGCAGCGCCGCGAAGTCGTCGGTGCCGGGCAGGCCTGCGCCGATCTGCACGAGCCCGCAGACCGCGAGGGTGATCGCGCCGAGCCCGATGACGATGCGCCCGTTGGCCTCGACGCGCTCCGGGTGCCGCATGAGCCGGATGGCCAGCCCGAGCAGGACAAGGGGGACGACGACGCCGACCTTGCCGAACGTGCCGGCGACGACGTTGTGCACGACGGTCCCGGCGGTGCCGGACAGGTCCCACCACTCGCGGGCCGCGATGACGATCGCGAGACCCAGGAGCGTGAACGCGAGCCCGTCCCGCCGGTGCGAGGGGTCGAGGTCCCGGGCCCCCCGGCCGACGCGGCGCGCGGTGCCGCCGACCAGGTGCGCCGTGCCCATGAAGACGCCCTTGACCATGCGGACCGGCAGCGCCTGGCGCGGTGGCGGCGGGGCCGGCTTGCGACCCTGCGGTCGGGACGAGCCGGTCGACTTGCCGGAGGCGCGCGACGTCGCCGGCGCACCTGAGCGGGCGCGAGGGGTGGACGTACGAGTCGCCATGGTCCTCAAAGTAGCCGGGGCCGACGGCGAGACGGGCGCGCCCGAGCGCGTGTCGGCCGCGCGTTCACCCGAGCAGCAGGCCGACGCCCAGAGTCACGACCCCCGCGGCGAGCAGCACGGCCCCCACGCCGAGCAGCGCGACGGCCCGGTTCGGCCGCTCGCGACCCCGTCCCATGGCCGAGAAGAAGAAGCCGGCCGACATGACGATCGCCGCGAGGAGCACCCCCGTCTGCGCGAGCCAGCGCCAGAATCCGGACAGCGAGGTGGCCTCCCCGAGGAGCAGGCAGACCAGCCCCAGCGTGACCAGGACGCCGGCGTGCGCGTGACCGGCGCGGTAGAAGCTCTTCTGGAAGTCGGTGGCCTGCTCCCTGCCGGTCGCGACGCGCAGCAGGAACGCGCCCCCGGACTCGATCGCGACCACCGTGAGGGCGACCACCCCGGCGGTCACCCGGGCGGCGTCGGTCAGCTCGATCATGGCTCCTCCTCGTTTACGAACGTTGTTATAGAACCCTGTTCGCAAACCTCCGTCAACCCCTAGACTCGCCGGATGGCCCGTCCCCGCGTGCACGACGACGCCCTGCGCGTGCGCCTGCTCGAGGAGGCATCGGCCCTCGTCGCGACCGGCGGAGCCCAAGCCCTGACGGTCCGCGACCTGGCGGCCCGCGCGGGCACGTCGGCGTCCGCCGTCTACTCGCTGTTCGGCAGCCGCGACGACCTCGTGCGGGCCGTGGGCGACGAGGCCTTCGCGCGCTTCGCCGCCCGCCTCGCGACCGTCCCCCAGACGTCCGACGCCGCCGCCGACCTGCTCGGGCTCGGCCTCGCGTACCGCCGGCACGCGCTGGACGACCCACACTTCTACCGTGTGATGTTCGGCGCGGCGGGTGCGGGCCTGCAGGACGGGACGCGCGGCCCCGCCACCGCGAGCGCGACGTTCGGCGTCCTGCGCGACGCCGTCGCGCGCGTCCTGGGCGTGGGGGCCGGGGCCGCGCAGGAGCCGGCGCTCGGGTTGTGGGCGCTCGTGCACGGGCTCGTCGAGCTCGAGCTCGACGGTCTCCTGCCGGACGGGGCCTCCGACCGGTACGCGCGCGTGCTGCGGGCTGCGGGACCGGGCATCCTGGGCGGCTGACCTGCCGGTGTCGGTGGCCCGTGCCACGGTGGAGCCATGTCCGTGACCCGCCGCCAGGTGCTCCGGTACCGCGTGCACGTGCAGCAGCTCGACCGGCCGGCCAGCAGCCGGCGGGGGCCCGACGACGCCGCGATCCTCGATCTCGGTGTGCAGGACACCGGTCCCGACGGCGCGCTCTGGGCGCTCGCGGTGCGCGGGGTCCCGGTGCGGGCGCACGAGTGGCCGCGCGAGCTGGCGCTGGCGTGGACCGTCCGCGCGGCCCCGCACGCCTACCGTCGCACCGACCTGAAGGCCGTCGAGAAGGCCCTGCGGCCGTACTCCGAGGCTGACGCCGCTTCGCGCGTGCTCAACGCCGCGCAGTCGCTCCGGGCGGCGGACATCTCGTCGGTCGAGGGCCTGGCGACGACCGCGCGCACGATGCGGACGGTCGTCGACGAGCCGATGGACAAGGGCACGGTGTCCACGCGGATGACCGCCGAGATGACCGAGCCGTACCTGCGCTGGTGCCCCGGCTGCGGCGCCACTCACATGTACGAGATGCCGTTCCGGCTGGCCGCGCTCCACGCCGGCCTGGAGCTGGAGCCGTACACCTCTCCCCCGGTGTTGCGCCGCATCCCGCGCTGGCCCGCCGGGCAGGTGGGCGTGCTCGATCGACCGTCGACCGCGGACGACGGCACCGTCGACCTGCTCCGCGGGCTCCTGCACTTCCTCGGTCCCCTGACGCCGAAGCAGGCCGCGGGCTTCCTCGACTCGCCGCTCCGGGACGTGCAGGCCCGGTGGCCCGACGACGCGGTCGACGTCGAGCTCGACGGGCACGCGGCCGGGCTGCTGGAGGCCGATGTCGCCGCCCTCGAGGATCCCGCCGACGAGCCGGTCGTGCGGCTGCTCGGTCCGTACGACCTGTTCCTGCAGGGCCGCGATCGCGACCTCCTGGTACCGGAGAAGGTCCACCACAAGGCGCTCTGGCCCAGCATCGGGCGGCCCGGCGCGGTCCTGGCGGACGCCGAGCTCATCGGCACGTGGCGGCCGCGCGCAAAGGGGCGGACCCTCGGGCTCGAGCTCGACGAGTGGGTGCCGTGGTCGGCGCGCACGAGGAAGGCGGTCGAGGCTGAGCACGAGCGTCTTGCGGAGTTCCGCGGCCTGACGCCGGGCTGAGCCGGCCGCTACAGCTCGGTCGGCACCCCGCGTTCCAGGACGACCAGGCGGTCGCGCCGACCCCCGGCCTCGAAGCGCGCCTCCACCGCGGCCAGCGGGTCGACGAAGTGCGCCCAGTCGCTGTGGTGCACGGGGACGATGCGCGCGCCCGGGAGCAGGTCGGCGGCTGCGCTCGCCCGCGCGGCGTCGAGCGTGAGCGGCTCGTCCCCGAACCGGCCGACGTTCGCGCCGCCGACGAACAGCACGGCGATCCCGATCCCCGGAACGCGGCGGGCGATCGCGTCGACCACGTCGAGCGACGCGTTGTCGCCCGACACGTAGATGGTCGGCCACGCCTCGGCCGCGAGGACGAACCCCGTGACGACCCCGCTCAGCGGCTCGGCGCCCTCCGGTCCGTGCCGCGCGGGGACGGCCGTGACGGTCACCACGCCGACCGTCACCTCCTCCCACGGCGCCAGGCCCCGGACGCCGTCGAGCCGGCTCGCGGCGTCGGGCGTCGAGAGCACCGTCGGCACCGACGCGAGCAGAGCGCGCCCGGCGTGGTCGAGGTTGTCGGCGTGCTGGTCGTGCGAGAGCAGCACGACGTCGACGGGACCGAGCTCCGCGAGCGGCACGGCCGGTCCCACCAGCTTGTGCAGGGTCGCCCCGGTGCCCGGGTACTCGCCGGGCGGGTCGAAGGTCGGGTCCGTGAGGAACGTGAGACCGGCGTACGCGAGCCGGAGCGTGGGTCCGCCGACGAAGGTGGCGGTGGGCGTCGAGGTCATCACGCCAGCGTGGGCCCTCGGTGGAGCCGGGACCAGTGGCCCGCTGGACAGCGTTCGCTAGGATCGGGCCATGCACGAGGTCGCCGTCGTCGCGTTCCCCGGGATCAGCCCGTTCCACCTCTCGGTGCCGTCCACGGTCTTCGCCGCGCGGTCCCGCAGCGCCCCCACGCCGCGCTACCGCGTCACGGTGTGCGCGGAGGAGCCGGGCCCGATCAGCACGGACGCGGGCTACGACCTTTCGGTCGTCCGAGGGCTCGACGCGCTGACCGAGGCGCAGACCGTGGTGATCCCGAGCTGGCACGTGACCCGTGAGCCGTCGGCCGCGCTGCTCGCCGCCGTCCGCGCCGCCCACGAGCGTGGCGCGCGCGTGATCGGCCTCTGCCTGGGGTCGTTCGTCGTGGCCGCGGCGGGGCTGGTCGACGGCCGTGAGGTGGCGACGCACTGGTCGGCGGCGCCCGAGCTGGCGCGCCGGCACCCGTCGGCGGACGTGCGGTCGGACGTGCTGTGGTGCGACCTCGGCGACGTCGTCACCTCCGCCGGAGTCGCCGCCGCGCTCGACTGCTGCCTGCACGTCGTCCGCAGCGACCACGGCGCCGCGTTCGCCGCGGACGTGGCGCGCGCCCTGGTGCTCGCGCCGCACCGCGACGGCAGCCAGGCGCAGTACATCCCCGCGCCCGTCGCGCCCGAGCCGTCCGCCGACCCCGTGGAGGTCGCGATGGGCTGGGCCTCCGCCCGCCTCGACGAGCCGCTCGACCTCGACAGATGGGCCGGGAGCGTGCACCTCTCGCGCCGGACCTTCACGCGCCGCTTCCGCGCCCGCACCGGCGCGAGCCCGTCGCAGTGGCTCCTGCGGCAGCGGCTCGTGCGCGCCCGCGTGCTGCTGGAGTCCACCGACGCGCCGGTCGAGCAGGTGGCCGCCTCGGCCGGGTTCGGCTCGTCGGCCGCCCTGCGCCAGCACTTCGCGCGCGAGTTCCGCACCAGCCCTCGCCAGCACCGGGCCGCGTTCCGGACGAGCCCCTGAGAGTGTCGGCGGTCGGTCCTACGGTGTCCCCATGAGTCTTCTGCGCGCGGCCCGATGAGCCGCCGGGGCTGGCTGCTGCTCCTGGCCGTCGGCGTCATCTGGGGCATCCCCTACCTGCTGATCAAGATCGCGGTCACCGAGGTCACGCCCGTCACGGTCGTCTTCGTCCGGACGGCCCTCGGCGCCCTGCTCCTGCTGCCGTTCGCGGTCCGCGGCGGTGGGCTGCGCACGCTCCGGGGTCACTGGCCGTCCGTGCTCGGGTTCGCGGTGCTCGAGATCGTGCTGCCGTGGATCCTGCTGTCGAACGCCGAGCGCACCCTGTCCAGCTCGACCACGGGTCTGCTGGTGGCCACGGTGCCCATCGCCGCCGTCGTCCTGGGCCGGCTCGTCGGGGACCGGAAGCCCGTGGCGGTCGTGCGGTGGATCGGGCTGCTCGTCGGCCTCGGCGGCGTGGCCCTGCTGCTCGGCCCGGGCGCGGCGGGAGGCGACCCGTGGGCGGTCGCGCAGGTGCTGCTCGCGGCGCTGGGCTACGCGTCGGCGCCGATCATCGCCGACCGCGGCCTCCGGGACGTCCCGGCGATCCCCCTCACCGCTACGTGCCTCGCCCTCACGGCCCTGGTCTACGCCCCGTTCGTCGCGTTCGGCGGCCCCCAGCCCTGGCCCCAGCTCGACGCGGTCCTCGCGCTCGTCGGGCTCGGCGCCCTCTGCACCGCCCTGGCGTTCGTGCTGTTCTTCCGGCTGATCCTCGAGGTCGGCGCGGCCCGCTCGACGCTCGTCGCGTACCTCAACCCCGTGGTGGCCGTCGCGCTCGGCGCGCTCGTGCTCGACGAGGCCATCACGGTGACGGTGCTGGCGGCGACCGCGCTCATCCTGCTCGGCTCCGCGGCGGCCTCGCGTCGCCCGCGCGACACCGACGACGGACCGGCTGCTGACGCCGTGGCACCCACCGGCGGGGTCACCGTCGAGGATGCCCTCGCCACCGACGGCGACGCGCGCGCCACCCCGAGCTGACCGGGGACGACGACGGCCCCGACCCGCGAGCGGGACGGGGCCGTGCGGTCGGGCCGGTCAGGCCTCGACGACGACCGGGATGATCATCGGGCGGCGGCGCAGGCGGTTGGACACCCAGCGGCCGACCACGCGACGCATGACCTGCTGCAGGACGTGGCTGTCGGAGTTGCCGTTGCGGGCGGACTCCTCGAGCGCGGCGGTGAGCTCGGGCAGGATGTCGTCGAACACCGCGTCCTGCTCGGCGAACCCGCGCGCGTGGATCTGCGGGCCGGCCAGCACCTTGCCGTCGGCGGAGCTGACCACCGCGAAGATCGAGATGAAGCCCTCCTCGCCCAGGATCCGGCGGTCCTTGAGCTCGACCTCGGTGATCTCGCCGACGCTGGACCCGTCGACGTACACGTAGCCGCAGGGCACCGCGCCGACGATCCGCGCGCGCCCGTCGATCAGGTCGACGACGATGCCGTCCTCGGCCAGGACAACGCGGTCGGCGGGGACGCCGGTCTGCACCGCGAGCGCGGCGTTGGCCACGAGGTGGCGGATCTCGCCGTGCACGGGCATGACGTTGCGCGGCTTGAGGATGTTGTAGCAGTACAGGAGCTCGCCGGCGCTGGCGTGCCCGGAGACGTGCACCTTGGCGTTGCCCGAGTGCACGACGCGCGCGCCCAGCCGGGTCAGGCCGTTGATCACGCGGAAGACGGCGTTCTCGTTCCCGGGGATCAGCGACGACGCCATGATGACGGTGTCGCCGGGGCCGACGGAGACCTTGTGGTCGTTGTTGGCGATGCGGGACAGCGCGGCCATGGGCTCGCCCTGCGAGCCGGTGCACATGAGGACGATCTCGTCGTCGCGGAGCGTGTCGACCTGCTTGAGGTCGATGAGGACGCCGTCCGGGATCTTGAGGTACCCGAGGTCGGACGCGATGCCCATGTTCCGCACCATCGACCGGCCGACCAGCGCGACGCGGCGGTTGTGCGTGTAGGCGGCATCGAGGACCTGCTGCACGCGGTGCACGTGCGACGCGAACGACGCGACGATGATCCGCTTGGTCGAGTCGGCGAACACCTGGTCGAGGACCGGGCCGATCCCCCGCTCGGGCGAGACGAAGCCCGGCACCTCGGCGTTGGTGGAGTCGACCATGAAGAGGTCGACGCCGCGCTCGCCCAGCCGCGCGAAGGCCCGCAGGTCGGTGATCCGGCCGTCGAGCGGCAGCTGGTCCATCTTGAAGTCGCCGGTGTGCAGGACGGTGCCCGCGGACGTGTGCACGGCGACCGCGAGGGCGTCGGGGATCGAGTGGTTCACCGCGATGAACTCGCACTCGAAGCCGCCGAACGTCGCGGTCTGCCCCTCGCGCACCTCGCGCGTCACGGGCTGGATGCGGTGCTCCTTGAGCTTCGCCTCGATGAACGCGAGCGTGAGCTTGGAGCCGACCAGCGGGATGTCGCGGCGCAGGCGCAGCAGATACGGGACGGCACCGATGTGGTCCTCGTGGCCGTGCGTGAGAACGATCGCCTCGATGTCGTCGAGGCGGTCCTTGATGTACTCGAAGTCGGGGAGGATCAGGTCGACGCCGGGCTGGTGGTCCTCGGGGAAGAGGACGCCGCAGTCGATGACGAGCAGACGGCCTGCGTGCTCGAGGACGGCCATGTTGCGGCCGACCTCTCCGAGGCCACCCAGTGCGACGACTCGCAGGGCACCGTCGGCCAGGGCCGGCGGCAGGGTGAGCTCGGGGTGCGGGTGACTCATGGGGCTCCTGGTGGGATCAGTTGCGGTCAGCCGACGTCAGATCGAGCAGCCCGGCGGCCCGCAGGCCGTCGCGGATCAGCGCGAGCTCGTCGTCGGACGCGGGGACGAGCGGGAGGCGCACCGAGCGCTCGGGCAGCACGCCCAGCACCTGGAGCGCGGCCTTCGCGGCGACGGCCTGGAAGCCGGCGCCGTTGAGTGCATCGATCGCGGGTGCGATCGAGAGGAAGAGGCGGAGCGCGTCGGCGTGGTCGCCGGCGTCGAACGCGCGGCCGATCGCGGCGAGCTGGTCGCCGGCGACGTGCCCGGAGACGCTCACGATGCCCGCGGCGCCGTGCGCGAGGAGCGCGAGGAAGGCGCTGTCGTCGCCCGAGTACCAGGCGAGCCCCGTGCCGGCGATCGCCTTGGCGGCGCCGTACAGGTCTCCGCTGGCGTCCTTCATGGCGACGACGCGGTCGTGCTGCGCGAGCGCCTCGACGGTCGCCGGGGCGAACCGGACGCCCGTGCGGCCCGGGACGTCGTAGAGCATGACCGGCAGCGGCGTCGCGTCGGCGACGGCCTCGACGTGCCGCCGGACGCCCTCCTGCGACGGTCGCGAGTAGTACGGGCTGACGACGAGCAGGCCGTGCGCACCGGCCTCGGCCGCCTGCTCGGCCATGCGCACGGCGTGCGCGGTGTCGTTGGACCCGGCGCCGGCGATGATCCAGGCGCGGTCGCCCACGGCCTCGACCACGGCCTGCACGAGCTCGGCCTTCTCGGGCGCGTGCGTGGTGGAGGCCTCGCCGGTCGTGCCGTTGAGCACCAGACCGTCGTTGCCGTGGTCCACGAGGTGCCGGGCGAGCTGCACGGCGCCGGCCACGTCGACCGCACCGTCCGCCGTGAACGGCGTGACCATCGCGGTGAGCACAGTCCCGAACGGGCGAGCGGACGAGGAGGTGCGCGGCATGGGGCCACGGTACCGCCCCGGCCGCCCCGGCCGTCCTTCCGATCCGTGCCTCAGACGCGCAGGTAGGACTCGAAGCGGTACCGCGTGCCGCCCGCGGACGACACGTGCCAGCCGTGGTCGGGGTCGGCACCACTGCGTCGCCACGTCCCCGCGTCGAGCACGGGCGCACGGGTGTCGCCGTCGATGTCGAGCGAGACGACGGTGATCTCGACGCGGTCCGCCTGAGGCAGGAGGGCGTCGTAGACGACTCCCCCGCCGATGACCCAGGCGTCGCGGTCCCCGACGAGCCGGAGCGCCTCGTCGATCCCGTGCGCCACCAGCGCGCCGGCCGCCTCGAACCCCGGGCTCCGGGTCAGCACGATGTTGTCCCGGCCCGGCAGCGGCCGGAACCGTGGGGGCAGCGACTGCCAGGTGGCCCGCCCCATGATCACCGGGTGGCCGCGCGTGAGCTCGCGGAAGTGCGCCATGTCCTCCGGGACGTGCCAGGGCAGGGTGCCGTCGCGCCCGATGACGCCGGTCGGCGTCTGGGCCCAGACGAGCGCCAGGCTCACACGGCCACCGGGGCCTTGATGGCCGGGTGGTACTGGTAGTCGAGCACCTCGACGTCGTCGAACGTGTAGTCGAACAAGGAATCGGCCTTGCGGAGCCGGAGCGTCGGCGCGGGGTACGGCGCGCGGGTCAGCTGCTCGCGCACCTGGTCGACGTGGTTGTCGTAGATGTGGCAGTCGCCGCCGGTCCACACGAAGTCGCCCACCTCGAGCCCCACCTGCTGGGCGACCATGTGCGTGAGCAGCGCGTAGGAGGCGATGTTGAACGGCACCCCGAGGAAGAGGTCCGCCGACCGCTGGTACAGCTGGCAGCTCAAGCGGCCGTCCGCCACGTAGAACTGGAAGAACGCGTGGCACGGCGCGAGCGCCATCGACGGGATGTCGGCGACGTTCCAGGCCGAGACGATGTGCCGGCGCGAGTCGGGGTCGCGGCGCAGGTTGGCCAGCAGCTCCGTGATCTGGTCGATGTGGCCGCCGTCGGGCGTCGGCCAGCTGCGCCACTGCACGCCGTAGACGGGCCCGAGCTCGCCGTCGGGACCGGCCCACTCGTCCCAGATGGTCACGTTGTTCTCGTGCAGGTAGGCCACGTTCGACTCGCCGCGCAGGAACCAGAGCAGCTCGTGGACGATCGAGCGCAGGTGCACGCGCTTCGTCGTGACCAGGGGGAATCCCGCCGACAGGTCGAACCGCATCTGGTGGCCGAACACGCTGCGGGTGCCGGTGCCGGTGCGGTCCGCCTTCGGGGTGCCCGTCTCCAGGACGAGCCGGAGGAGGTCCTCGTAGGGGCTGGCCACGCGCGCGTCCGTCATGGTGGTCATCGTAGGTCGCGGTGCCGACGAGCCGCGGACACGTCGCTCAGTGCGTCGGCGGCTCCGGCGAGTGATACTCACCGGTATGACGCCGTCGTCCCTGCCCCCCACCGTCGCCGCCCACGTGCCCACCGGGGTGCTCATCGACGGGGCCTGGCGCTCCGCGAGCACCGGCCGCACGTTCGAGGTCGCGGACCCCGCGACAACCGAGACGCTGTTCGACGTCGCCGACGCCGGCGAGCAGGACGCCCTCGACGCCCTCACCGCGGCGGACTCCGCCTTTCCCGAGTGGCGCGCGACCGCCCCGCGCGTGCGGGCCGAGCTGCTGCGAGCCGTCTACGAGACCCTGACCGCGCGCACGGAGGACATCGCCTCGCTGGTCACGGCCGAGGGCGGCAAGCCGCTCGCCGAGTCCCGCGCCGAGGTGGCCTACGGAGCCGACTACGTGCGGTGGTACTCCGAGCAGGCGGTCCGGTTCGAGGGCCTCGCCCGCCGCGCGCCCTCCGGTGCGAACCACCAGCTCGTGCTGCGCCGACCGGTCGGGCCGGCGCTGCTCATCACGCCGTGGAACTTTCCGATCGCCATGATCGCCCGCAAGGTCGCCCCGGCGCTCGCCGCGGGCTGCACGGTCGTCATCAAGCCCGCCCAGCTCACGCCGCTGACCACCGCGTACGTCGCGGAGATCATCCGCGAGGAGCTCGAGGGCCGCGGTCTGCCCACCGGGGTCATCAACGTGGTCCCGTCGGCGTCGGCGCGCTCGATCTCCGGGCCCCTGCTGGCGGACCCGCGGCTGCGCAAGCTGTCGTTCACGGGCTCCACCGAGGTGGGCGCCGCGCTGCTCAAGGCATCGGCCGACAACATCCTGCGCACGTCCATGGAGCTCGGCGGCAACGCCCCGTTCCTGGTGTTCGAGGACGCCGACGTCCCCGCGGCGGTGCAGGGCGCCGTGCAGGCCAAGATGCGCAACGCCGGGCAGACCTGCGTCGCCGCCAACCGCTTCCTCGTGCACGCGTCCGTGGCCGAGGAGTTCACCGCCGGCCTGACCGCGGCGTTCGACAAGCTCGTCGTCGGGCACGGCGCGGACGAGGGCACGACGGTCGGGCCGCTCATCGAGAAGTCCGCCGTGGACCGCGTCGAGGAGGTCGTCGCCGAGGCCGTCGACGGCGGCGCGCGGGTCCGGATCGGCGGCGACCGGCCGGACCGGCCCGGCTACTTCTACGCACCGACCGTGCTCGACCGCGTCTCGGCGGACCTGCGGGTCATCACCGAGGAGACGTTCGGCCCGGTGGCCCCCGTGGTGACGTTCGGCTCCGAGGAGGAGGGCGTCGCGCTGGCCAACTCCACCCCGTTCGGCCTGGTCGCCTACGCGTACACACGCGACATCGCCCGCGCGATGCGCCTGGCGGAGTCCGTCGAGACCGGCATGCTCGGCATCAACCGCGGACTGGTGTCCGACGCGAGCGCGCCGTTCGGCGGCGTGAAGTCGTCGGGCCTGGGCCGCGAGGGCGGCGAGGCCGGCATCGAGGAGTATCTCGACAGCGTGTACGTGGCGATCTGACCCGCGCCCCCTGTGCCACAGTTGCCCGCGTGACGCAGGACGCCGAGGGACGGGCCGCCATCCGGCAGGCCGTCTCGGTCGCGCTGGCCACCGGCCTGTACGGGATCTCGTTCGGCGCGCTCGCCGTGGCCGCAGGCCTCTCGGTGCCGCAGGCGATGGCGCTGAGCCTGCTCATGTTCTCCGGCGGCTCGCAGTTCGCGTTCATCGGCGTCGTCGGCGCCGCCGGGCTGGCCGGCGCCGCGATCGCGACCGCCGGACTGCTCGGTGTCCGCAACGGGCTCTACGGTCCGCAGGTGGCACCGCTGATCGACGCCCACGGCTGGCGCCGACCCGTCGCCGCGCACCTGACCATCGACGAGTCGACCGCCGTGGCGACGGTCCACAAGGCGCCCCACGCCGCCCGGCTGGGCTTCTGGTGGACCGGCGTGGGCGTCTTCGTGCTCTGGAACCTGTTCACCCTCGCGGGTGCCCTCGTGGGCGACCGCCTGGGCGACCCCCGCAAGTACGGTCTCGACGCCGCCGCGGCCGCCGCGTTCCTCGCGCTCGTGTGGCCCCGGATCACCGGCCCGGGGACCGGGCTCGCGCGGCTCGTCGCCGGGGGCGCGGTCGTCGTCGCCCTGGCCCTCACGCCGGTCGCCCCCGCCGGCATCCCGGTGCTGCTCGCCGCGGGCGTCGCCATCGTGGCCGGGTTCGTCGTGAAGACCCCGGAACCCGCGGCATGAGCAGCGCCCTCACCTGGGTCGCGCTGCTCGTCGCCAGCGCCGTGTGCTTCGCGCTCAAGCTGGCGGGCCACCTCGTGCCCAAGCACTGGCTGGCCGAGCCGCGCGTCGCCCGGACCGCGGCGCTGGTCACGGTCGCGCTGCTGTCGGCCCTCGTGGCGGTGCAGGCCGCCACGCGCGGCAACGAGATCGTGCTCGACGCCCGGCTCCCCGCGCTCGTCGTCGCCGCCATCGCACTCGTCCTGCGGGCGCCGTTCGTCGTCGTCGTGCTCCTCGCCGCCGTCACGGCGGCCGTGCTGCGGGCACTCGGCATGCCGTAGCGGGCACCATTCGCGCCCCCCGCCCGTTGGGGGTCCGAACGCCCTGCCGCGTGGCGCGCCCTCGCGCCCGGCACCCCACACCATCCCGGAGGACCCCGTGGCCGCTCCCGCCCGCACCAACCGACTCGGCTCGCTGATCTTCTTCTCGCGCTGGCTCCAGGTGCCCCTGTACCTGGGCCTGATCGTCGCGCAGGCGATCTACGTGTGGCAGTTCATGCTCGAGCTCTGGCACATCGCGGAGGAGGTGTTCCTGCACGGCGGGCTGTCCGAGGAGGCCATCATGCTCGGTGTCCTCGGGCTCGTCGACGTCGTCATGATCGCGAACCTGCTGATCATGGTGATCGTCGGCGGCTACGAGACGTTCGTGTCCCGCATCAAGCTCGACGGCCACCCCGACCAGCCCGAGTGGCTCTCGCACGTCAACGCGAACGTGCTCAAGACCAAGCTCGCGATGTCGATCATCGGCATCTCCTCGATCCACCTGCTCCGCAGCTTCATCGAGGCCCGGACCATCATCGACACCAGCGGCACCGACGTGCTGCTCTGGCAGACCGTCATCCACCTCGCGTTCATCGTGTCCGCCGTGGCGCTAGCGTGGATCGACAAGATGTCGGTCAAGCACCCGCCCAAGGCGGTCGTGCACGAGACCACCGCCCCCGAGCCCGTCGAGGTCTGATGCCGCTGTTCACCGACAACGCCGACGTCTCCGTGCGGCCCGCCGTCCGCGGCGACGAGCACGCGATCGCCCACGTGCAGGTCGAGGCGTGGCGGGTCTCGCACGCCGAGGTCCTCGGCCAGGGCGCGCTCGACCTGCTGGACCAGCGGGCGATCGAGGCGCAGTGGGCCGCGGCCGTCGTCGCGCCGCCCGGAGCGGGCTACCGCGTGCTCGTCGCGTGCGACGGCCCGACGGTGGTCGGCGTGGTGTCCGTGGCCCCCGTGCCGGCGCCCGAGGACCGGCCCTTCGACGCCCCCGGCGGCGCGATCCTCGCGCTCGAGGTGGAGCCGGCGAGGCAGCGGGTCGGGCACGGCTCCCGGCTGCTGGCGGCCGCCGTCGACACCCTGCGCGAGGACGGCGCCGACCAGGTGCACACGTGGGTCCTCGACGGCGACGAGGCGCGCGCCCGGTTCCTCGCGTCGGCCGGCCTGGGTCCCGACGACGTCGCCCGTGAGCTCATCTCCGGCAGGATGCCCGACGGCTCGACCCGCACGGTGACCGAGCACCGCTGGTCGGCGTCGATCTAGCTGCTAGGACCGGTGCAGCCGGCTCGCCGTGCGCAGCGACTCGCGGGCGCGCCGCCGGTCCCCCGCCGCGTCGTACGCGAACGCGAGGTGGTACCAGGACCGCCAGTCGTCGGGCTCCGCCTCGGCCAGCTCGCGCGCGGGCTCGAACGCGGCGCGGGCCGCGGCGCGGTCGATCCGGCCGCCGGGCGTGCGGGGCAGGTCGTCGATCGGCAGCTCGTCGGCGGCGGCGAGCTCGTCGGCCATCCGCTGCACGTCGATGGCGAGCCGCCACTCGCGGGCGACCAGCCAGATGACCAGCGGCGGCAGGATCCAGAACGCGACGCCGAGCCCGATGCCGACCGGCTCCCCCGTCCGGATCAGCGCGGTCGCGCGGGTGGCCACGAGCCACACGTAGAGGGCGAGCAGCCCGGTGAGCGCGACCGCACCCGCCAGGGAGGTCCAGCGGACGCGGCTCGAGGAGGTCGCCACGCTCACGCCAGGTCGAGCAGGTGCTCGAGCCCGACCGTCAGGCCGGGACGCGAGCCCACCCGCCGGACGGCCAGGAGGACGCCGGGCATGAAGCTCACCCGGTCGAAGGAGTCGTGCCGGATGGTCAGCTGCTCGCCCGGGTTGCCCAGCAGGATCTCCTCGTGGGCGACGAGCCCGCGCAGCCGCACCGCGTGCACCCGGATCCCGTCGACGTCCGCGCCGCGCGCCCCGTCGAGCGCCTGCGCGGTGGCGTCCGGCACGGGCCCGAGGCCGGCCGCGGCCCGCGCCGACGCGATCGYCGACGCGGTGTGCCGGGCCGTCCCGGACGGGGCGTCGACCTTGTCGGGGTGGTGCAGCTCGACCACCTCGACGGACTCGAACCAGCGGGCGGCCCGCGCCGCGAACGCCATGGCCAGCACGGCGCCGAGCGCGAAGTTGGGGGCGACCACCACGCCGACGCCCGGCCGGTCCGCCAGGTGGTCCCGCACGCGGGCGAGCGACTCGTCCGTCCAGCCCGTGGTGCCCACGACCAGGTGCACCCCGGCGTCGACCAGCGCGTGCACGTTGCCCTCGGTGGCCGACGGCACGGTGAAGTCGATGGCCACCTGGGCGCCCGCGTCGACGACGGCCTGCAGGTCGGCGTCCGCGTCGAGCGCGGCGACGAGGTCCAGGTCGGGGGCGGCCTCGACGGCTGCCACCACGGTCGATCCCATGCGGCCCGCCGCACCCAGCACGGCCACCCTGATGCGCTCGCTCACGACCAGCAACCCTAACGTCAGGCCGGGACCCCCAGCGCCGCCGCGATGCCGATCTCGAGCCGGCGCAGCTCCACGTGGTTCAGCCCGGTGAACCGCTCGACCTCACGCGGCGGGTAGCCGGCGCGCAGGTACCACTGCAGGACCGCCAGCGCGTCGCCCGGACGCACCGGACCGGGACCTACGGCGTCGCGCACGAACGCGGAGAACCGCACCGCGGCGAGGAACGCCTCCGGGGTGATGCCCACGGTCTGCACCACCTCGCGGTACAGGACACCGACCGCGAGGTCCGCCTGCCGCGCGAGGTCCGAGGCCCGCACCAGGCCCTTCTGCTCGATCACCTTGCGCAGCACCGGCGCGAGGGCCTCGAGCGGGGAGCCGACGATGACCGGCGCGGCGTGCACGGCCAGCGCCGACCCGAGCGCGGCGGCGGCGTCGGCGTCGCGCCCCTGGCCCAGCGCCGTCGCGCACTCCTCCTCGACCTCCGCGCCGACGAACGACCCGAGCGCCACGGCGTCGTACGAGGGAGTCCGCACGCCCATGCGTGCCAGCGCGACGGGGTCGAGCTGCGCGCCCAGCCGGACCGCGGGACCGCGCTGCTCGCGGACGAACGCGCGCTCCGCCAGGCCGCGGACCCCGCTGCTGTCGGGCGTCCGCGCGAGGCTCAGGGGGTCGACGTGCTCGCCGGGCGTGCCCACCGCGACCGTCACCAGACCGTGCCCGTCGGGCAGCAGCACCTCACGTTCGACGACGCCCTCGGGGACGTGCACCACCCAGAGGTGCTCGACGAGCCCGCGCGCGCTCGGCGGGGGCGCGTAGCGCCGGTAGACGACCTGGTCGCTGACCATGCCCCATCATCGCGCGCGGAGGACGCGCGTGGGGGCGGTCAGTCGCCGAACGGTCCGACCCGCACCACGGAGCGCGGTCGCGACGCCAGCTCGGCGGCCAGGTCCTGCACGTCCTGCACGGTCACCGCGCGGATGAGGTCGAGCGACTCGTCGATGCTCAGCAGCGAGCCGTGCACCAGCTCGGACTTGCCCAGCCGGCTCATGCGGGACCCGGAGTCCTCCATGCCGAGCACCAGGCCGCCGGCCAGCTGGCCCATCGACCGCTCGAGCTCGGCCTGGGTGATCGGCGCGTCGGCCATGCGCTCCCACTCGGCGACCATGAGCGCGACGACCTCGTCGACCTTGCCCGGCGTGCAGCCCGCGTACAGGCCGAAGACGCCCGTGTCGGCGTGCCCGGACGCGAACGAGTAGGTGGAGTACGCCAGCCCGCGGCGCTCGCGGATCTCCTGGAACAGCCGCGACGACATGCCGCCGCCGAGGACCGCGTTGAGCACCGAGAGCGTGAACCGCCTCGGGTCCGTGGCCGTGAGCGACGTGCCGCCGATGATGACGTTGGCCTGCTCGGTGTGCCGGCGGATCGTCCGCTCGACGCCCTGCGCCGGGATGCCCTCCTGCCCGGCCTGCACGGCGACGTCGGTCAGGAGGCGGCGGCTGCGGGGCTCCGCGCCGGCGTCGAGCGACCAGCCGCCGGTGACCAGCGCCTCGCTGACCTGCGCGCAGAGCACGTCGTGGTCGACGCCGCCCGCGGCGGTCACCACCAGGGTCGACGACCGGTAGTGCTGCCGGTAGTGGTCCCACACCGCGTCGCGCGGCACCGCGCGGATGGTGTCGGGGGTGCCGCCGATGGGGCGGCCGAGCGCGTGGGCGCCCAGGACCGCGGCGGCGAACTGCTCGTGGACGACGTCGCTGGGGTCGTCGTCGTTCATGGCGAGCTCTTCGAGGATCACGCCGCGCTCGGTCTCGAGCTCGTCGGTGTCCAGGCGCGCGGAGGTGACCATGTCCGCGATGACGTCGACCGCCATCGGGAGGTCCGTGTCGAGCACCCGCGCGTAGTAGCAGGTGTGCTCCTTGCCGGTGGCGGCGTTGGCCTCACCACCGACGGCGTCGAACGCCTCCGCGATGTCCATCGCGGTGCGGCGCGCGGTGCCCTTGAACAGCAGGTGCTCGAGGAAGTGCGTCGAGCCGTGGTGGCCGTCGGACTCGTCGCGCGAGCCGACCCCCACCCACGCGCCCACGGTCGCCGAGCGCAGGCCCGGCATGTGCTCCGTGAGCACGCGGACCCCGCCGGGCAGGACGGAACGACGCACGATGGCGTCGCCGTCCTGCCCGACGGACTGCTCGGCCCCGGGCTGACCCGGGCGGACGAGCGGGAGGTCCAGCGGCATCGTCAGGCGTCGACCGGCTCGGAGGCATCCTCGGCCGGAGCGTCGGCCTGCTCGCCCTCGATGACCGCGTGCAGCGAGAGCTTGCCGCGCGGGTCGATCTCGCCGATCTCGACCTGGACCTTCTGGCCCACGGCCAGGACGTCCTCGACGTTCTCGACGCGACGACCACCGACGAGCTTGCGGATCTGCGAGATGTGCAGCAGACCGTCCTTGCCCGGCGAGAGGGAGATGAACGCGCCGAACGTCGTGGTCTTGACGACCGTGCCGACGAAGCGCTCCCCGATCTCGGGCATGTGCGGGTTGGCGATCGCGTTGATCGCCGCACGCGCGGCCTCCGCCGACGGACCGTCGGTGGCGCCGATGTAGACCGTGCCGTCGTCCTCGATCGAGATGTCGGCGCCGGTCTCCTCCTGGATCTGGTTGATCATCTTGCCCTTCGGCCCGATGACCTCGCCGATCTTGTCGACGGGGACCTTCACCGTGATGACGCGGGGAGCGAACGGGCTCATCTCGTCGGGCACGTCGATCGCCTCGGCGATGACGTCGAGGATCGCCAGGCGAGCCTCCTTCGCCTGCGTCAGCGCGCCGGCCAGCACCGAGGCGGGGATGCCCTCGAGCTTGGTGTCGAGCTGGATGGCCGTGACGAACTCGCGGGTACCGGCGACCTTGAAGTCCATGTCACCGAACGCGTCCTCGGCGCCGAGGATGTCCGTGAGCGCCGCGTAGCGGGTCTCACCGTTCACCGTGTCGGAGACGAGGCCCATGGCGATGCCGGCGACCGGCGCGCGCAGCGGCACACCGGCGTTGAGCAGCGACAGGGTGGACGCGCAGACCGAGCCCATGGACGTGGAGCCGTTGGAGCTCAGCGCCTCGGAGACCTGGCGGATGGCGTACGGGAACTCCTCGCGGCTGGGCAGGACCGGCATGAGCGCGCGCTCGGCGAGCGCCCCGTGGCCGATCTCGCGACGCTTCGGCGAACCGACGCGACCCGTCTCGCCCGTGGAGTAGGGCGGGAAGTTGTAGTTGTGCATGTAGCGCTTGCGCGTCTCCGGGGAGAGCGTGTCGAGCTGCTGCTCCATGCGCAGCATGTTCAGCGTGGTGACGCCCAGGATCTGGGTCTCGCCGCGCTCGAAGATGGCCGAGCCGTGCACGCGGGGCAGGACCTCGACCTCGGCCGAGAGCGTACGGATGTCCCGCAGGCCACGACCGTCGATGCGGAAGCCGTCCGTGAGGATGCGCTGGCGGATGAGCTTCTTCTGCACCGAGCGGTACGCGGCGGAGAGCTCCTTCTCGCGGCCCTCGAACTGCCCGGAGAGCTGGGCGACGACCTCGGCCTTGATCTCGTCGAGGCGGTTCTCGCGGGTCTGCTTGTCCGCGATGCTCAGCGCGTCGCTGAGCGACTGCGTCGAGGCAGCCTCGACGGCGGCGTAGGCGTCGTCCTGGTAGTCGGGGAACGTCGGGAAGACCTGGGTCTCCTTGGCGGCCTTCGACGCCAGCTCCTGCTGGGCCTGGACGAGCACCTTGATGAACGGCTTGGCCGCCTCGATGCCCTGGGACACGATCTCCTCCGTGGGGGCGGTGCCACCCTCGAACTTGATGAGGTTCCAGGACTTCTCGGGCGCCTCGGCCTCGATCATGGCGATCGCGACATCGTCACCCACGACGCGACCGGCGACGACCATGTCGAACGTGGCGCGCTCACGCTCGGAGTACCGCGGGAACGCGACCCACTGGTTGTCGATGAGCGCGATGCGCACACCGGCGACGGGGCCGGAGAACGGCAGGCCCGAGAGCTGGGTCGAGATGGACGCCGCGTTGATCGCCAGCGTGTCGTAGGAGTCGTCCGGGTGGATCGACAGCACGGTGATGACGACCTGGACCTCGTTGCGCAGGCCCTTGACGAACAGGGGGCGCAGCGGGCGGTCGATCAGGCGGCACGCGAGGATGGCCTCGGTGGACGGACGACCCTCGCGACGGAAGAACGAGCCGGGGATCTTGCCGGCCGCGTACGACCGCTCCTCGACGTCGATCGTCAGCGGGAAGAAGTCGAACTGCTCCTTCGGGTGCTTGCCGGCCGTGGTGGCGGCGAGCAGCGTCGTCTCGCCGTCCAGGTAGGCAACAGCGGCGCCGGCGGCCTGCTTGGCGATGCGGCCGGTCTCGAAGCGGACGGTGCGGGTGCCGAAGCGACCGTTGTCGATCAGTGCCTCGGCGAACTGGATCTCGGGACCCTCCACGGGTGCCCTCCTCTTTGGTGAAGGCGCCGGCCGTCCGCGAGCGATCTTCGATCGAGGCCACCGGACTCTCCTCGCGGAGCTTCCGGAAGCCACTACCGAGGACCGGACCGAGCGGACCGACGCGGTGTGGTGGTGCAGGTGGTGCTGGTCGTGCGAGTGAAGCGCTTGCGGCCGTGACGCCACACCAGCCCGGACCCTGAGCGGGTCCGGGCTGGTGCACGGCGTTATCGGCGCAGACCGAGCTTCTCGATGAGGGCGCGGTAGCGGTTGATGTCGATCTTCTGGAGGTAACCCAGCAGGCGACGACGCTTGCCCACGAGCAGCAGCAGGCCGCGGCGGCTGTGGTGGTCGTGCTTGTGCGTCTTGAGGTGCTCCGTGAGGTCCTTGATGCGCTGCGTCAGCATCGCGATCTGGACCTCGGGGGAACCGGTGTCACCCTCGTGGGTGGCGTGTTCGGTCATGATGGACTGCTTGACGGCACTTTCGAGCGGCACGGTTCTCCAGGTTGTCTCGTTGCGCGGTGCTCCGGGGCTTGTCCACCCGGGCTCTCTCGTTCCGCGGCCGTTCAGACGGCGCACACAGACTATCAGGCTGCGGGACCGGTCCCCGCATCGCCCTCGGCCACCGCGACCCCGTCCAGGATCTCCCGCACGCGCGCCACGTCCTCGTGCATCCGGACCAGCAGCTCGTCGATCGAGTCGAACTTCAGCGTCGCGCGCAGCCGCTCGACCAGCTCGAGCACGACGACCTCGCCGTAGAGGTCCAGGTCCGTGCGGTCCAGCACGTAGGCCTCGACGCGTCGCTGGACCCCGTCGAACGTCGGGTTGGTGCCGATGGACACGGCGGCGGGAAGCACGCGGTCCGCGTCGGTCGCCTCGACCGGCGTGCCGTCCGCGTGGAGCACGCGGCGCAGCCAGCCCGCGTAGACGCCGTCGGCGGGCACCATGCCCTCGGCGTCCTGGCTCAGGTTCGCCGTCGGGAACCCCAGGTCGCGGCCCCGCGCGTCCCCGTGCACCACGACGCCGCGCACCCGGTGCGGCCGGCCGAGGACACGCCCGGCCTGCACGACGTCGCCGGCGTCGAGGAGCTCCCGCACCCACGTCGACGACCAGCGCCGGCGCAGCGGGTCCGCGGCCCGGTCCTCGGCGCTGCCGGGATCCGCGGAGACCGCCGGCGCGACGTCCTCGATCACCTCGACGCCGAAGCCGTGCTCACGACCGAGCTCGACCATGGTGGACAGGTCGCCGGAGTTGTTCCACCCGAACCGCACGTCGCGCCCGACGACGACGGTCTGCGCGTGCAGCACGTCGACCAGGTACCGCTGCACGAACTCCTCGGGCGTCTGGCGGGCGAACTCCAGCGTGTACTCGAGCAGCAGCACGGCGTCGAGGCCGGTCTGCTCCAGCAGCTCGAGCCGGTCGGCGTCGCCGGTCAGCAGGGGCGGCGCGGTGTCGGGCCGGTGCACCTGCTGCGGGTGCGGGCTGAACGTCACGGCGACCGCCTGGGCGCCCGCCGCCGCAGCATCCGCGCACATGCGGCGCAGCACGCTGACGTGGCCCCGGTGGACCCCGTCGAAGTTGCCGATCGTCACCACCGACGGACCGAAGTCCGCGGGCACGTCGGACAGCTCCCTCCAGACCTGCACACCTGCTCCTCGTCGTCCGCCCCCAGGGTCGAGATCCGGGGCCCGACGGACAAGCCTGCCATCCCCGGCGCGTCCCGCCCGCCACGACGGCGCCGACGAGGTTCAGGCGGGCGCGAACACCAGCGCCGGGCGCACCCTGCCCTCGCGCTCCTCGAGCAGCGCGACCAGCTCGCCGTCCGACCGGATGCCGGCGACGGTCACCCCGGCCTGCACCCCCGCGACGCCGATCGCCTGGCCGTAGGACAGCGCCCGTGCCTCGTCGTCGCTGAGCTCGCGCACCGGGAACGTCGCCCGCGCCGCGTCGGCGAGGGGGACGACGTCGATCGGCGCATCCATCGGCAGTGCGCCGAGGTCGTCCAGCGACCGCGCCACGTCGAGCCCGTACCCGCCCACCCGGGTCCGTCGCAGGGCCGTGAGGTGCCCCCCGACCCCCAGCCGCGCCCCGAGGTCGCGGGCGAGCGCACGGACGTAGGTTCCCGACGAAACCACGACCGTGACGTCGACGTCGAGCACCGGCGAGCCGTCGTCGGTCCGCGCGGGCCGCACCTCGTGCACGTCGAACCGGCTGACCGTGACGGGGCGCGCGGCGAGCTCGACGTCCTCGCCGGCCCGGACCCGGGCGTAGGCCCGCTGCCCGTCGACCTTGATGGCCGACACCGCGCTCGGCACCTGCTGGATCTCGCCGGTGAGCGCCGCGACGCCCGCCTCGACGTCCGAGGCGGTGATGCCGGAGGCGTCGGCCACCGTGAGCGGCTCCCCCTCGGCGTCGTCCGTCGTCGTCGCGACCCCGAGCCGGATGGTCGCCGTGTACTCCTTGTCTGCCCCCACGATGTACGTGAGCAGCCGCGTCGCGCGGCCGATGCCGATCACCAGGACGCCGGTGGCCATGGGGTCGAGCGTGCCGGCGTGCCCGACCTTGCGGGTGCTCGCCAGGCGCCGCATGCGGGCGACCACGTCGTGGCTGGTCCAGTCGGCGGGCTTGTCGACGACGACGATGCCGTCCGCGGCGGTGGGCCTGCGCTCCCCCGGGGCCTGGCTCCGGCTCACGCGGTGCGCCGCTCGGCGATGCCGTCCTGCACGCACTGCACGAGGGCGTCGAGGCCGGCGTCGTCGCCGCGGTGCGCAGGCGCGTCGACCGCGAGCAGCACGTTGATGAGCATCCCCTGGGCGACGAACGCCCGGGCCGCGTTCTCGTCGGCGCCCGACCGCTCCTGGAACAGACGGAACGCCTCGCCGAGCGTGTGCCGGGCCACCCGCCCGACCTCCTCGTCGGCCCCCGCGATGAACCCGTGCATCACGAGCCGCAGCAGGTCGCGGTCGGCCAGCAGGCCGACGTAGGCGTCGCCCATCTCCATCATGGCGTCCGGACCTGCGGGAACGCCCGACAGCGCCGCGATGATCTCGGCGCTCGCCACCGTGTACGCCTCGAGGAAGAGCTCGCGCTTGGTGCCGAACAACCGCACGACGTAGGGCTGCGAGACGCCCGCGGCGCGCGCGACCTCGTCGGTGCTGGCCGCGTACCCGCGCTCCGCGAACACCGTCCGGGCCGCGACGAGGATCTCCTCGCGCCGCTGCGCTCCGGTCATGCGCTGGGCCGGCTTCTTCGCCGTCCACTCCGTGGTCTGGTCGAGAGACATGGTTGACATGTTATCAGCCGATGCCTACGGTCGTGGTTGTTAGTAATCAGTCAATGCCAACAAGCGCCAGCTAGGAGTCATCGTGACCCTCACGACCCCGGCACCACCCCGGCCGGCCGCTGCCGGACCGCTGTCGACACCGCGCCGCCGCGGCACGGCCATCGCGCTGGTCGCCGCCTCGCTCCCCATGTTCATGGCGACGCTCGACAACCTCGTCATGACGACCGCGCTCCCGGTCCTGCGCACCGAGCTGTCGGCCTCGCTCGAGCAGCTGCAGTGGATGGTGAACGCCTACACGTTGAGCTTCGCGACGCTGATGATCGCCGCCGCCACGCTCGGCGACCGGTGGGGCCGTCGCCGGGTGTTCCTGGCCGGCATCGCGCTGTTCGCCGTCGCCTCGATCGCGTCCGCGCTGTCCACCAGCGCCGAGATGCTCATCGCCGCCCGGGCGCTGCAGGGAGCCGGCGCCGCGGCCATCATGCCGCTCTCCCTCACTCTGCTCGCCGGCGCCGTCCCGGCGGCCCGGCGGGCGATGGCCATCGGCATCTGGGGTGGCGTCTCGGGCCTCGGGGTCGCCCTGGGACCCGTCATCGGCGGCGCGGTCGTCGACGGCATCTCGTGGGAGGCGATCTTCTGGATCAACGTCCCCGTCGCGCTCGTCGCGATCCCGCTCGTTCTCTGGGCACTGCCCGAGTCGTACGGCCGACGCCAGCGGCTCGACCTCGCTGGCCTCGCGCTCGCCGGGTCCGGCATCCTGTCGCTGGTCTGGGCGATCATCCGCGGCAACGACGACGGCTGGGGGTCGAGCCGCGTGGTCAGTGGTCTCGTGGTCGGCGTCCTGCTGATCGGGGCGTTCCTGTACCGCGAGTCCCGCACCGACCACCCGCTCGTCCCGCTGCGCCTGTTCCGCGTCCGGTCGTTCTCCGTGGCCAACGCCAGCGCGCTCGCCTTCTCCTTCGGGGTGTTCGGGCTCGTCTTCCTGCTGGCGCAGTACCTGCAGATCGGGATGGGCTACACCCCGCTGCAGGCCGGGATCCGGACGCTCCCGTGGACGGCCGCGCCCATGATCTTCGCCCCGATCGCCGGGATGCTGGCACCCCGGCTCGGCGTCCGCCCCCTGCTCACGGCCGGGCTGGCCCTCCAGGCCGCGGGCCTGGCGTGGCAGGGGCTGATCGTCGCCACGGACGGGCTCGTGTACGCCGACCTGGTGCCCGGGCTGGCGCTGGCCGGCATCGGCATGGGCCTGACGTTCGCGCCGAGCGCCACGGCCGTGCTGTTCGACATGGCGCCCGACGACCACGGCACCGCGAGCTCGGTGAACGCGACGATCCGGGAGATCGGCGGGGCGCTCGGCGTCGCCGCGCTGGTGGCCGTCTTCACGGCGTCGGACGGCACCCTCACCCCCGGCGGCTACGTCGCCGGTCTGCAGCCCGCCGCGCTGGTGGCCGCGGTCGTCGTCGCCCTGGGTGCGCTCGTGGTGCTGATCTGGATGCCCCGCGACACCGGGCGCGCACGAGCCTGACCGTACGACGACGCCCCGGGGAACGGGTCCCCCGGGGCGTCGTCGTGCGTGCGTCAGTCGTCGGCCGCGTCGTCGTCCTCGTCGTCGGCCTTCTTGTACGGGTCGGCGTCGCCGGCGAAGCTCGCCTGGGCCGCCAACGCGGCGACCTCACGGTCCCGCCGGGCGGCCTCGAGCAGCGCCGCGTCGAGCTGGGCGGACGTGTCGGGCAGCGCGTCGAGGTGGAAGTCGAGGGACGGCGTCAGCCGGATCCCCGTCTGCTTGCCCACCTCGGACCGGATGATGCCCTTCGCGCTCTCGAGCGCGGCGGCGGTGTCGGTGCGCGCGGCGTCGTCACCCAGCACCGTGTAGAAGATGTCGGCGTGCTGGAGGTCTCCCGTGACGCGCACGTCGGTGACCGTCACGAACCCGAGACGCGGGTCCTTGATCCGGGTGTCGAGCATCTGCGCGACGACCTGCTGGATGCGCTCGCTGAGCTTACGGGCGCGGGCGGTGTCCGCCATCGGGCCGATCCTTTCGGGTGAGAGACCGCAGGGCGGGCGAGGAGGATTCCTCGCCCGCCCTGCGGGCGTTGATCACTGGGGTCAGGCGCGAGGCTTCTCGCGCATCTCCCAGGTCTCGATGGTGTCGCCGATCTCGACGTCGTTGAACGACCCCAGGCCGATGCCGCACTCGAAGCCCTCGCGGACCTCGGTGGCGTCGTCCTTGAACCGCTTGAGCGACTCGATCGTCAGGTTGTCGCCGATGATCTTGCCGCCACGCGTGACGCGTGCCTTCGTGTTCCGGCGGATGAGGCCCGACCGGACGATCGAGCCGGCGATGTTGCCGAACTTCGACGACCGGAAGACCTCGCGCACCTCGGCGGAACCGAGCTGCACCTCCTCGTACTCCGGCTTGAGCATGCCCTTGAGGGCCGCCTCGACGTCGTCGATCGCCTGGTAGATGACCGAGTAGAAGCGCACGTCGACGCCCTCGCGGTCCGCCAGCTCCTCGACGCGCTCCGCGTACTTGACGTTGAAGCCGATGATGATCGCCGAGTCGACGGTCGCCAGGTTGACGTCGTTCTGCGTGATGGCACCCACCCCACGGTGGATGACCCGCAGCTCGACCTCCTCGCCCACGTCGATCTTGAGCAGCGCGTCCTCGAGCGCCTCGACGGCACCCGAGACATCGCCCTTGAGGACCAGGTTGAGGGTCTCGACCTTGCCCTGCTGGAGCGCCTGCGTGAAGTCCTCGAGGCTGATGCGCTTGCGACGCTTGGCCAGGAGGGCAGCACGCTCGGCCGCCTCGCGCTTCTCGCCGATCTGACGTGCGGTGCGGTCGTCGGGAGCCACGATGAACGTGTCACCAGCGCGGGGCACCGAGGTCAGGCCGAGCACCTGGACGGGGCGCGACGGACCGGCCACGAGGACCGGCTCACCGTGCTCGTCGAACATCGCGCGCACACGGCCGTACGCCGTGCCGGCGACGATCGAGTCGCCGACGTTCAGCGTGCCGGACTGCACGAGCACCGTCGCGACGGCACCGCGGCCCTTGTCGAGGTTCGCCTCGATGGCGACGCCACGAGCGTCCTTGTCGGCGTTGGCCCGCAGGTCGAGGGCCGCGTCCGCCGTGAGGAGGACCGCCTCGAGCAGCTGGTCGATGCCGACGTTCTGCTTCGCGGAGACGTCGACGAACATCGTGTCGCCGCCGTACTCCTCGGCGACCAGGTTGTACTCGGTGAGCTGCTGGCGGATCTTGTCGGGGTTGGCCCCCTCCTTGTCCACCTTGTTGACCGCGACCACGATCGGGACGCCGGCCGCCTGGGCGTGGTTGAGCGCCTCGATGGTCTGCGGCATCACGCCGTCGTCGGCCGCGACCACGAGGATCGCGATGTCGGTCACCTGCGCACCACGGGCACGCATGGCGGTGAACGCCTCGTGGCCCGGGGTGTCGATGAACGTGACGGCACGGTCGATGCCCTCGTGCACGGTGTGCACCTGGTAGGCACCGATGTGCTGGGTGATCCCGCCGGCCTCGCCCGCGACGACGTCCGTCTGACGGATGGCGTCGAGGAGCTTGGTCTTTCCGTGGTCGACGTGACCCATGACGGTGACGACCGGCGGACGTGCCGTCAGGTCGTCGTCGCCCTCGGCCTCGAGCTCGGCGTCCAGGTCGATGTCGAAGGCCCCGAGCAGCTCGCGGTCCTCCTCCTCGGCCGACACCATCTCGATGCGGTAGCCGAGCTCCTCGGCCAGCGTGCCGAACGTGTCCTCGTCGAGCGACTGCGTCGCCGTGGCCATCTCACCGAGGTGGAAGAGCACGGTGACCAGCGCGGCCGGGTTGGCGTCGATCTTGTCGGCGAAGTCGTTCAGCGACGAGCCGTGGCGCAGGCGGACGACGGTCTTGCCGTTGCCGCGCGGAACCTGCACGCCACCCAGCGAGGGGGCCTGCATCTGCTCGAACTCTTGACGCTTCGCGCGCTTCGACTTGCGGCCACGGACGGGACGACCGCCCGCACGACCGAACGCACCCTGCGTGCTGCCGCGACCGGCGCCACCGGGACGACCGCCACCGCCACCCGGACGACCGGCGAAACCGCCGCCGCCACCAGGAGCGCCACCGGGCGCGCCGCCGCCACCGGGACGACCGGCGAAGCCACCGCGCGCGCCACCGGCGCCGCCGGGGCCACCACGGCCACCGGGACCGGCGGGACGCTCGCCGGGACGACCGACGCCGCTCTGGGTACGACCCGGCATCATGCCGGGGTTGGGACGCGGACCGCCCGGACGCGGACCACCGGGACGGGGACCGCCCGGACGCTCGCCGGCCGAGGCGGCCGGAGCACCCTCGGTGGCGGCGGGACGACGGTCACGGTCGCCCGGACGCGGCATGCCCTGCGAGGGCGCGAACGGGTTGTTGCCCGGACGCGGCGGACGCGGACCGCCGGTGCGCTCGCCCTGACGGGGCATGCCCTGGGACGGCGCGAACGGGTTGTTGCCCGGACGGGCGGCAGGCGCGGCCTGACGCGGGCCGGGGCGGACCGCCGGAGCGGCTGCGGAGGCGGCAGGAGCCTGCGCGGCGGCCGGGGCCGGACGCGCGGGAGC
>NZ_JBFUIK010000014.1:0-135609 GCF_056401915.1 Cellulomonas sp. P4_D11
CGCCGCGGCGTCCCGCGTGCCGACCCGGCGGCCGGCCACGGCGAGCCGCCCCTGCACTCCCTCGAGCAGGACGTCGAGGCACGCCGCGCTGGACCAGCGGGGTTCCCAGCCCGCCGCGCGCAGCCGGTCGCTCGCGACGGTCCACGGGTACACGACGAACGCGAGCTCCGACGCCGGCGCCGGCAGCACGCCGACCCGGTGCAGGCGCTCGGCCGTACCGAACGCCGTGGCGGCCGCCAGCTCGACCGTCCGCATCCCGGCGGCGGTCTGCACCTGCGCGGGCTCCAGGACGTCGGTCGCGCCCGCGGTCAGGGTCCCCGCAAGACCGTGCTCGACGGCGAACCGCGCCGCACCCGCCAGGTCGTCGACGTGCAGGAACTGCCACTGCCTCGTGGCGCCCCGCACCGTCAGCAGGCGCGGCGCCTCGAAGTGCCGCGTGACGAAGGTGTCCACGCCCGCGCCGACCACCGCGGCGGGCCGCAGCACGGTCACCAGCGGCAGCTTGCGCCGGGCGCCGCGGGCCGCCACCGCCTCGGCCGCCAGGAGGTCGCCGACCAGCCCGTCGCGCGCCGCCTCGTCCGCACCGGGCAGCGGGTCGGCGTCGTGCACCACGGGCCGGTCGGGCCACGCGCCGTACACGACCGCCGACGTGACCACGACGACGTGCCGTGCCCCGACCGCCTTGGCGGCGGCCAGGCACCGCTGGGTGTGCGCGACGATCGCCGCCTCGCGCTCGCGACGCCCCTTGACGGCCGAGCCGACGAGGTCGCCGGGGTGCGCCACGAGCACGACGACGGTCGCACCGGCGAGCGCGTCCTCCGGTTCTTCGGCGGGTATCTCGTCGACGCTCCGGACGCGCCCGCCCCACGTGGCCGCGATCGCGGATGCGATCGGGCCCCGACCGACCACGACGACATCGTCGTCGTCGACGCTCGCGGGCTCGCCCGGCTGCGCAGCGCCCCGTCGCGCACTGCGCCCTGAGCGAATCTGCTCGCCCACCATCCCTCGTTCCTGTGCTGCGCGGTTACCGTGGTTCGCAGCCGGCCCTATCGTCGCAGGAGGTCCCCGTGAGTCCCGACAACTCCGCTGTCCCCGGAGCCGATGGCGGCGTGCCCGCCTGGGAGCAGGTCATGCGCGCCATGCTCGGCGACAGCGCCGACGAGGCCATCCGCGAGCTCCAGGAGCGCGGCTTCGACCCCGCCGCGATGGCGGCCGCGTCCGGCCTCCCGGACGACCCGGCGGCTCTCCAGCAGGTGTTTGCCCAGGTCCAGGCGCTGCTCGCCGCCTCGGGCGACGACCCCGTCAACTGGCAGATGGCGCACGACCTCGCCCGCCAGCAGGCCGCGGCCGGCGGCGACCCGTCGTTGACGGCGGCGCAGAGCCGGCAGGTGCTCGACGCGCTCGCGGTGGCCGAGCTGTGGCTCGACGCCGCCACCGACCTTCCCCCGTCCACCGGTGCCGCGAAGGCCTGGAGCCGCGCCGAGTGGGTCGAGGCGACCCTGCCGACGTGGCGCACCCTGACCGAGCCGGTGGCGTCCTCCCTCTCCGTCGCCCTGGTCGGCGCCCTGGGCGGTGCCCTTCCCGAGGGTGACGACGACGCGCTCGCGCTGCCCGGCGGGATCGAGCCCGGCCAGCTCCTGCGCCAGCTGGGCTCCGCCGTGTTCGGCATGCAGGTCGGCCAGGCCGCGGGCACGCTCGCGCACGAGGTGTTCGGCACGACCGACATCGGGCTCCCCCTGCTGGACAGGCCGGCGCCGGCGCTCGTCGCGGCCAACGTCGACGCCTTCGCCGAGGGCCTCGACGCCCCCGCCGAGGAGGTCCGCCTGTTCCTCGCGCTCCGCGAGGCCGCCTCCACGCGCCTCTTCACGCACGTCCCGTGGCTCCGGGCGCACCTGCTGGCGACCGTCGAGACCTACGCGCGCGGCATCACCATCGACGCGGACCAGCTGGAGGAGGCCGTCCGCTCGATCGACGTCACCGACACCGCGGCCCTCCAGCAGGCGCTGTCCGGCGGCGTCTTCGCGCCCCACAGCACGCCCGCGCAGCTCGCGGCGCTCGAGCGGCTCGAGACCGCGCTCGCGCTGGTCGAGGGCTGGGTCGACGAGGTCGCGACGACCGCGGCGCTCCCCCACCTGCCGCACACCATGGCGCTGCGCGAGATGATCCGACGCCGCCGCGCGGCCGGCGGCCCCGCCGAGCAGACGTTCGCCAACCTCGTCGGTCTCGAGCTGCGGCCCCGACGGCTGCGCGACGCCGCCGCGCTGTGGGCGCAGATCGGTCGCGACAACGGCCCGACCGCGCGCGACGCCGTGTGGGACCACCCGGACCTGCTGCCCAGCACCGAGGACCTCGACGACCCGTCGGGCTACGCGGCCCGCCGCGCGACGGCCGTCGACGACGCCGCCGAGGTCGACCGGGCGCTGGCCGAGATCCTCGGCGAGGACCCGGACACCACCACCCCGTCCTGATCGCCCGCGCTCAGCGGTCCCGTCTTCCGTCGACGTCACCGAGCTCGAGCTCGAGCTGGCCGATCGCGTCGTCGTCGTCGCCGGGCGCGAGCTCGTCGGCACCCCCACCGTCGGCGTCGCCGTCGTCGGCCACCAGGTCGTCCACCTCGTCGATGACGACGTCGTCCGGCTCCTCCAGCCCGCCGTCGTCCACCTCGTCCGCGGGGTCCTCGTCGCCGACCGACCCCTCACCGTCCTCCGGTTCCTGCCCCCGCTCGGCCGCGTACGCATAGCCCTCGAGGAAGCCCCGGGCGCGCAGGGTGCGCGGGTAGCCGTCGAGCTCCGCCCAGAAGTCGGGGCCGTGCCCGGCGTGCAGCAGGTGCGCGAGCTCGTGCAGCAGGACGTAGTCGAGCACCCAGCGCGGCATGCCCCGCACCCGGTCGGAGATCCGGATGGTCCCCTCGGACGGTGTGCACGACCCCCACCGTCGGCCCTGGTTGCTCGACCAGCGCACGCTGGTCGGCTGCGCGCGCCCGCCGAGGTACCGGGCGGACAGGTCGGCGGCGCGCGACGCGAGCTCGGTGTCGGACGGGCGGCGGCGGCGCTCCTGGGCGGCGAGCCGCGCGAGCATGCGGCGGACCCACTCGTTCTCCTGCGCCCGCGTGAACCGCGCGGGGATGGCGACGATGGTCCGCTCGCCCTCCCGCCAGGCCGTCACCGTGCGCACGCGCTTGCGCGAGCGACGGATCTCGACCTGCGACAGGTCCTGCGTGGGCTGCACAGGTGCACGGTAGCGCGGGGGGCCCACGCGCCACGGTTCACCCGTCGGCGCACGGCGCGTCCTGCACGATTCCCCGGGCTGCGGGCGGGTCGACTACTACTGTGGACGCGCGCGGGCGTTGTTGCACCAGCACGCCCGGCCGCCGGCCGGCGGACCCCCGGTCCGGTGCACGACACCGAGGGAGGGCCCCATGGCCGAGACGTATGCAGGCGAGTTCTACTGCGTGAAGTGCAAGGAGAAGCGCGAGGCCGAGGGCGACGTCGTCATCTCGGAATCCGGTCGAAGGATGGCCAAGGCCACCTGTCCGGTGTGCGGCACCAAGCTCAACCGGATCCTCGGCAAGGCCTGAGCACCACCCCTTCGCCCAAGGGCATCGTCCTCCCCGGACGGTGCCCTTCGGCATGTCCGGCCCGCGCGGCCTTGTGGACGACGCGGCCCGGCTCCGTCGGCCCGCTGCCAGAGTGACGTCCGTGAGACTGCGAGCCGGGCTGCGCGTGCTGCGGCGCACCGCCACCGAGGTGCAGGTGGGCACCGACCCGCGCTGGGCGGTGCGGCTGCCCGACCTGACCCGCGCCGAGACGGACCTCCTGGTCGCCGTCGACCCGGGCACCGACCTCGCCGGGCTCGACGCCGTCGCGGCGGGGTGCGGCGTCGACCCGGAGCGCGTGCGGGCCGTCGTGGCCACGCTCACGGCGGCGGGACTGACCGACGACAGCCCGCCCCGCCCGGCACTGCGCGGAGCGGGCGCCGTCGACGCGGACGTCTGGACGCTGCTCCGCGCGGACGCCGACGGGCCCGGGGTCGTGCGGGAGCGCTCGGACCGGGTGGTCGGGGTCCTCGGGCTCGGCCCGACCGGCCTCGGCATCGCGGTCGGGCTGGCGGCGGCCGGCGTCGGCACCGTCCTCGTCGACGACGACCGGTCCGTGCGGTCGACCGACGTCGGCACCTGCGGTTACCGCTGGGCCGACGTCGGCTCCGCGCGGGAGCACGTGACCTCCCGGCTGCTGCGCGACGTCGCTCCGCACGTGTCGACCGTCTCGGACCGGCGCCCGGATGTCGTGGTCGTCGTCGAGGACCGGGTGGCCGACCCCCTGCGTGGTCCCGCGCTCGTCGCGGGCTCCACGGCCCACCTGTCGGTCGTCGTGCGGGAGGCCGACGTCGTGGTCGGTCCGTTCGTCGTGCCGGGCGTCGGCCCCTGCCTGCGCTGCCTCGACCTCCACCGCGCCGACGCCGACGACGCCTGGCCCGCTCTGTGCACGCAGCTGCGCGCCGACTCGGCGACGTCCCGAGAGCCTGGGGTCGTCGCCACGGTGTGCGCCGGTCTGGGTGCCGCGGCCGTCGTCGCCCACCTCGACCGGGCACCTGGCCTGGCGCCCGGCGTCTCGTTCGAGGTCGCCCTGCCGGACGCCGTCCCCCGCAGACGCACGTGGGCGGTGCACCCCGAGTGCGGGTGCACCGCCCTCCCGGCGTCGCTGGTCGGCGCGCAGGGATCAGTGCCGGTTCGTTGAGCCACGGCCTCAGGCCGCGGGAACCGCGTTCTTCCGCGGGCGACCGCGACCACGCTTGGTCGCGACCACCACACCGCCGACGAACACCTCGCCGCCCCAGACACCCCACGGCTCCGCGCGCTCGATGGCGCCCGCGAGGCACCCCTCGATGAGCGGGCACTCGCGGCAGAGCGCCTTGGCCTGCTCGACCTCGGCGGTCCGCTCGGCGAACCACAGCTCGGGGTCGCCCGACCGGCACGGGATGAAGTCGGCGACGAGCTGGTCGAACGTCTGGCGGTCGTCAGTCGCCGAAGTGCTGTCGGTGAGGGGCCACGGGCCGGATCCGCCCTGGTTCACCGTGTCGAGCAGCGTCGTGAGCCGCACGATGTCCTCCTGATGTCCTTGCTGGTGAACGTGTTGCGTCGGTGCGGACCGATCGCCAACCCGTTCGCCCGGATCATCGGGAGAAACAGAAAGGCCGCGGGTCCGAGTTCGGACTCCGCGGCCTGAGGCCCTCAGTGAGGGTCAGATCATGGGAGTCCGGATCAGGTGCTGACGGGGATCGGTCGCCGTGCGACGCTTCGCAAGCCCGCCCGTGAGGTCCAGAGCGCTGCCGCCGATGGGCGCAGCGATCCCCTGGGACCGGAACGTGACGGGTGCGACGAGTCGCGGGAGGAACGCGTAAGCGTCCGGCGTCGCGATCATCGTGATGTTCTCCATCAGTGCACCCACCCCCTCTCCGGCTCGGACCTTCGCTTCTTCAGCGCGGTCCCTCAACAAGGACGTGCTCACCCTAGAACGGGGCTCAGAACGCGGACAACCGATTTAACGAAGTTTCGTCGACCAATTTCTGCCAACCCACTTCCGGCTCAACGAGCGGGTGCGCGACCGGCCGTTCCGACCGCCGTCCGCACCGTCGTGAGCACGTCCTCCCCGATGCCCGCGAGCGTCGTCGGCCCGACTCCGCGGACGGCACCCAGCTCCTCGAGCGTGCCCGGGCAGCGCTCCGCGATGGCGCGGATGGTCGCACTGGTCAGCACAGAGGCCGGCTGCCGGCGCACCTCGGCCGCGTGCGCGTCGCGCCAGGCGGTCAGCCGATCGACCACGAGCTGCTGGCGGTCGTCGAGCTCACGCGGCGCGACGGTGGCCCGGCGGCGCTCGTCGGGCCACAGGTCCGTGAGGAACCGGGACACGCCTCGGGTCGCGCGGGCGCGGGGATGGCGGGCCCTCGAGTAGGACAGCTGCAGGTGCTCGCGCGCCCGCGTGATGCCCACGTAGAGCAGTCGCCGCTCCTCGGCCACGGCCGCGTCGGTCTGCGCCTGGACCGTGGGGAGCAGGCCGTCGGAGAGGCCGACGAGGAAGACGGCGTCCCACTCGAGGCCCTTGGCGGCGTGGAGCGACGCGAGCGTCACACCCTCGACGGTCGGCGCGTGCTGGGCCGCCGCGCGCTCGTCGAGCTCCGCGACCAGGTCCGCCACCGTGGGCGGGACGCCGGCCGTCGGGGGTGCGGCGGCGAGGGCGTCGGCGAGGGAGACGAGCGCCTGCAGCGCGTCCCAGCGCTCGCGGGCGGCCCCTCGGCCCTCCGGCGGCGAGTCGGTCCAGCCGGCGCTGCGCAGGATGTCCCGCACGGACTCCGGCATCGGGACGTCCGGGTCCGCGGCCCGGGCACCGCCGCGCAGGAGCACCAGCGCCTTGCGCACGTCGGCGCGCGCGAAGAACCGGGCGTTCCCCCGCACCTGGTAGGCGATGCCTCGCTCGGACAACGCCGCCTCGAAGGCCTCCGACTGCACGTTGGTCCGGTACAGCACGGCCATGTCGGCGAGCGCGACTCCGCGCCGCGCCAGGTCGGCGATGCCCTGCGCGACGGCCGCCGCCTCGGCGTCGTCGTCGGGGTAGGCGGCGTACGCGACGTCCGGACCGTCGGGGCGCTGCGCGCGCAGCGCGAGCGGGGCAGGTCCGCCCGCCCTGCGCGAGGCGTCCATCACATGGTTGGCCAGGCCGACGACCTGCGGCGTGGAGCGGTAGTCCCGGACGAGCTCGACCGTCGTCGCGCGGGGGTACGTCGCCGTGAACGAGGTGAGGTGGTGGGCCGTGGCGCCGGCGAAGGAGTAGATGGTCTGGCTGGGGTCGCCGACGACGCAGAGCTCCTGCCGACCGCCGAGCCACTGGTCGAGCAGGTACTGCTGCAGCGGGCTGACGTCCTGGTACTCGTCGACGACGAAGTGCTGGTACTGCTCGCGGACCGAGTCCGCGACGTCCCTGCGCTCCGCGAGCATGGCCGCGAGGAGCAGCAGCACGTCCTCGAAGTCGATGACCCCCTGCTGGTCCTTGGCCGACTCGTAGGCCGCCATCAGGCGCGCGACCGACTGCGGGTCGGTGCCGCCCGGGCCGGGCCGGTCGGTCGCGGCCGCGGCCTTGGCGTAGTCGTCGGCCGTGACCAGCGAGACCTTGGCCCACTCGATCTCGGAGGCCAGGTCCCGCACGCTCTCCCGGTCGGTCTCGAGGCCGACCAGCTGCGCCGCGTGCGCCACGAGCTTGACCTTCTGCTCGAGGATGCGCGGCGGCGGGCCGCCCACGACCTTGGGCCAGAAGAACCCGAGCTGGCGCAGGGCCGCCGCGTGGAAGGTCCGGGCCTGCACCCCGGACGCGCCGAGCAGGCGCAGCCGGGTGCGCATCTCGCCTGCGGCCCGGGCCGTGAACGTCACGGCCAGGACGTTGGCCGGGCGGTAGGCGCCGACCTGGATCCCGTAGGCGATGCGGTGCGTGATCGCCCGGGTCTTGCCCGTGCCGGCGCCCGCCAGCACGCGCACGGGCCCCCGCAGGGTGGTCGCGACGGCGCGCTGCTCGGGGTCGAGCGCATCGAGGAGGGCTTCGGCGGACATCGGGCACAGTCTCGCAGGCGCCGCCGACAGCTCGTCCCCTCCTGTGCACCTCGGGTACCGTCACCCGACCGTGCGACACCGGGAAGAGACCGGACCGCGCGGACGTTGATGCCCTGGGCGACGATCTCGCCCTGCACATCCCGCCGACCGACCCGAGGACCGATGACCACGCAGACCCTGCCCGACGCCGGCACCATCACCATGTACTCCACGACGTGGTGCGGCTACTGCCGCCGGCTCAAGACGCAGCTGGACTCGGCCGGCATCGGCTACACGGAGGTCAACATCGAGGAGCACCCCGACGCCGCGTCGCTGGTGGAGTCCCTCAACGACGGCAACCAGACGGTGCCGACGGTCGTGTTCCCCGACGGGACCGCGGCGACCAACCCCTCCCTCGCGCAGGTGCGCGACCGCCTCTCCTAGAGCGGCCCGACCCGCCTAGAGCGGTCCCCCGAACCACTCCTCCACCAGGGCGCGCGCGATCGACGCCCGCCCGGGTGGGATGACCTCGCCCGAGCCGACCGCCGCGGCGAGCTCGTCGCGCGAGAACCAGCGTGCGTCCGTCAGCTCGACGCCGTCCACGGTGACGTCGGTGGACAGCGCCGACGCCCGGAACCCCAGCATCAGCGACGCCGGGAACGGCCACGGCTGGCTGCCCCGGTAGGACACGTCACCGACGGCGACGCCCGTCTCCTCCGCGACCTCGCGGCGCACCGCGTGCTCGAGCGACTCCCCCGCCTCGACGAACCCCGCCAGGGTCGACCACCGGCCCGCGGCCCAGTGCGCCGCGTGCCCCAGCAGCAGGCGGTCGTCGGCGTCGACGACCGCCATGATCACCGCCGGGTCGGTGCGCGGGTAGTGCTCCGAGGCGTCGACCACGCAGACGCGCGTCCACCCCGACTGCTCCACCCGCGTCGCGCCGCCGCACCGCGGGCACCGGGGATGCCGGGCGTGCCAGGAGTCGAGGGCGACCGCCGTCGTCGCGAGCCCGGCCTCCTGCGCCGACAGCGCCGCGCCGATGTCGCGCAGCGACACCCAGTCGAGCCCGTCGGGGAGCGCCGGGGCGCTCACGGCCTCGGGCGTCGCGTGGACCAGGACGTCCGAGGCCTCGCCGACCCGCGGCGCCGGTCGGCCGTCCGGGACGCGGCGCGCCAGGTAGACCTCGCCGGCGTCACCGCGCCCCAGCAGCAGCCACTCGCCGCCCGCCGGCAGCAGCCGCGCCACGTCCTGCGGGGCGAGCAGCGCGACCCTCGGCTCCGGGGTCGCGACGACCGCCCCGTCGCAGACCAGGAGCACGCGCGTGCTCTCGTCGGCGAGCGCCGCGGGCACGAACCCGGGGGCGGTGCGCAGCAGCGCGGCGCGGTCGACGCCGGCGCGGGACAGCGGGAGGTCATCCGGAACGATCACGCCGTCACGGTACGCGGCGGGGCGATGCCCGGCCCCAGGACGGGCGACATCGGACTATTCGGGCGGAGACACGCCGAGCCGCACGGCAAGGACCGCTCCGTCGCCCGCCTATCCTGGGCGGGTGGTTCGATCCCCTCTCGCCCTGGCCGCGCTGGCGACCGTCGCCGTCCCGGGACTCGACGCCTTCGACGTCCGGCGGCCCGCCCAGCCCGGGTCCGACTTCGACACGGCCGTCGTCATCGACGCCCACCGCAACCGGTGGGTCGTCCGCGCGCCTCAGCACGCCGCCGCGGGCGCGGCGCTCGAGGCCGAGGTCGTCCTGCTCAGCGGGCTGGCGGCCGAGGTCGAGCGCGGCACGCTTCCCTTCGCCGTCCCGGCCCCCGTCGGCTTCGCCCACCTGCCCGAGGGCGGGCGCGCGACGGTGCACCCCGAGATCCCCGGCGAGCCGCTGCGGCTCGAGCACCTCGCCCCCGGTCCCGGACTCGCCGCAGCGCTCGGTCGGGCCATCGCCGCCGTGCACGAGCTGCCCACCAGCCTCGTCGAGAACGCCGGCCTGCCGGTCTACGACGCGGGCGAGTACCGGCAGCGGCGACAGTCCGAGGTCGACGAGGCAGCGCGCACAGGCAAGGTCCCGGCCGCCCTCCTGCGGCGCTGGGAGGAGCGGCTCGAGGACGTCGCCCTGTGGCGCTTCCGGCCGACGGTCGTCCACGGCGACCTCACCAGCGACCGCGTGCTCGTCCACGGCGACGCGGTGACCGGCATCCTGCACTGGGGCGACGTGTGCGTCGCCGACCCCGCCGACGACCTCGCGTGGCTGCTGGTCGCCGCGGCGCCCGACGCGGTCGACTCGATCATGGAGGCGTACCAGCTGCGCCGGACCGAGCTCACCGACCCGCACCTGACCGACCGCGCCCTGCTCGCGGGCGAGCTCGCGCTCGCCCGGTGGCTCCTCTACGGCGTGCGCACGCAGGACGACGAGATCATCGACGACGCGGTCGCGATGCTCCAGGACCTCGACGCGCACACGCGCCGAGACGCCGACGCCGAACCCCTGATGGCCTGACCGACCCGCTCGGTCGCGGCCGGCGTCAGCCGGCGTCCACGAGCGTGGCGAGGCGGGCTGCGCCGGACGCCTGGTCGACCGCTCGGTCGCGGCTCGCGTCAGTCGGCGTCGAAGAGCGTGGGTGAGGCGGGCTGCGCCGGACGCCGGGACGGGGCGGCGTTCGCGCCCTCCCAGCCCGGCCGGCGGCGCGCCGACGCATTCGTCCTGGCGCCGCGCCGGTTGGCCCGGGGCTGCACGGCGCCGACGCCCTGCGGCCCGCTCGCCCGGGTCGCCTCGTGCAGCAGCCGCGTGAGCTCCGCCTCGTCCAGCAGCCGCTCCGGGTAGACCGTGACCCCGGCGCCGACGTAGCAGAACGCCGCACGCACCTGGTCGACCGGCGTCCCGGTCCACCGCGACCAGGCGAGCCGGTACACGGCCAGCTGCAGCTCGCGGGAGGCGCGCGCGGCGCCGTCCTTCGGGGGTGCGCCCGTCTTCCAGTCGACGACGACCACCGCGTCGGAGCTCCCGCCAACGATCGTCCGCTCCGGGTCCGGGAAGACCGCGTCGATGCGGGAGCGCAGCACGTAGCCGTCCACCGAGATCTCGATGTCGACCTCGACGGCGACCGGCGACCGGTTCGCCCACTCGGTCGCCAGGAACGCCTCGCGGAGCGCGTGCTCGTCCAGGTCGAGCGCCGCCGAGTCGTCGTCCGCTCCCGGGAGGGCATCGACGTCGACCAGGGAGGCGCTGCCGTACCAGCCCTCGACCCACGCGTGGAACCGGGTGCCGCGGCGGGCCTGCGGCGACGGCTCTGCGGGGACGGGGCGCCGCAGGTGCTGCGCGAACTCGGTGGGATCGCCCTCGAGCCGGACCAGCGCGGAGGCCGACAGGTGCGCGGGCAGCTCGACGTCCCCCGAGGGCGTCCGCGCGCGCTCACGCTCGGCGAGCAGGCGCTCCGCCAGCACCTCCCACCGGTGCGCCGAGGACGACCGGCCGCCGCCGTCCGTCGTGGGCAGCCCGCGCGGACCGTCCGGCCGATCCCGTCGAGATCCGTCCGCCGACGGGCCGGCGTCGGGCACCACCGACAGCTCGGGCGCCGGCTCCTGGGCGAGGACTGACATGGCGGCGCGGACCTGCTCGGCCGCCACCTCGACGTGGGCGCGGCGGGTCGGGCCGGCGCCCGCGGGGTCGGCGGCGAACGGGTCCGCCGGCCAGGTCGCGGACACGGTCAGCGACGCGCGCGGGTTCGTCCCGTCCTCCCCCGGCGCCTTGTCCCAGCCACCGGTCTCGACCAGGCCGGCCTCGGCGAGCTCGGTGAGGAACGTCGAGACCTTGCGGACCCGCGTGCCGTCGCCCCACCAGGCGGCGGTGAGCAGCAGGTCGGAGCGGGCGCGCGTGAGCGCCACGTACGCGAGGCGCCGCTCCTCGGCCACCTCGTGGTCGCCGGCGTCGAGCACGAACCGCCGGCGCCGCTCCTCCAGGTCCTTGGGGTCCGCGGCCCCGGCGTACTCGAACGTGGGCAGGTCGTGCCGGTCGCCGCGCAGCGGGTACGGCAGCGAGCCGAGCCCGGTCAGCCACGCCGAGTCCTTCGGACCGTCCTTGCCCTGCGTCGGCGTCGCCGGGAGTCCGCCGTCCACCAGGCCCGCGACCGCCACGACGTCCCACTCGAGGCCCTTGGCCGCGTGCACGGTGATGAGCTGGACGGCGTCGGGGTCCGGCTCGGAGACCGGCATGTCGAGCCCGTTCTCCCGGCTGTCGGCGGCCTCGAGCCACGCGAGGAACCCCCCGAGGTTCGGGTGGTCCGCGGACCGGGCGAACTCCACCGCCACGTCGCGGAAGGCGTCGAGCTGCGCCCGCGCACGGCCCGGAGACGTGTGCGCCCGCGCGGCGACCTCGATGTCGAGACCGAGCAGCCGCTCCGCCTCGCCCACCAGCTCCGGGACCGACAGATAGGTGTGCGCCCGCAGGACCCGCAGCGTCGCGGCGAGCTCCCCGAGCCGGGCCCGACCGACCGCGCTCAGGGTCCGACCTCCCCGGCTGGTCCAGCCGGCGGCCGGCAGCTCCGAGATCGCGTCGAGCGCGTCCACGATGCTCCGCTCGTCGACCGCGTCGGCCTCGACCACCACGCCCGACGCCGCCGCATCGGCGCCTGTCGTCGGAGGCACGTCGACGCTCGTCGAGGACGAGGCGGTCTCGCCGCCCCGCGACCCTCCGCCCGTCGCCGCCCGGTCACGCGCCCGTGCCCGGCCGTCGTGCCGCGCCGCGAGCTCGCCCGACCAGGCCGCCAGCGCGTGCAGGTCGGCCGCGCCGAGGCGGGTGCGGGCGCCGGTGAGCAGTCGCATGAGCGCATCCCCGCGGGACGGGTCGTGCGCGGTCTGCAGGAGGGCCACGAGATCGACCACCTCGGGCGCCGAGAGCAGCCCACCGAGGCCGACAACCTCCACGGGCAGCCCGGCGTCCCGCAGGGCGCGGCGCAGCGGCTCGAACTGCGACCGCTTGCGGCAGAGCACGGCGGCGGTGACCCGTTCCCGCCCGGGCCGCGCCGGACGCCAGCGGTCGCGCACGAACCGCGCGACGGCCCGCGCCTCGTCCTCGAGCGTCTCCGCGACGTGCGCGTGCACGCGTCCCTCGCCGGCACCGTCGCGGGCGGCGAGGACGGGCACGGCGACCCGGGTGGCCGACGCCCGCAGCGGCGCCGCCACGTGGTTGGCCGCCGCCAGGATCAGGCGGTCGTTGCGCCACGAGGTCGAGAGCAGGTGCACGTCCGCCGGCGCGCGGGTGCCGTCCTCGCGAACCTGCGGGAACGACGTCGGGAAGCCCTCGAGCCCGCCCGCGCTCGCGCCGCGCCAGCCGTAGATCGACTGGTGCGGGTCGCCGACCGCGGTCACGGGGTGGCCGCCGCCGAACAGCGCGCCGAGCAGGGTCAGCTGGGCGTACGACGTGTCCTGGTACTCGTCGAGCAGGACCACGCGGAACCGCTGGCGCTCGCCCGCGCCCACCTCGGGCACGTCGAGCGCGAGCCGGGCGGCCAGGGCGACCTGGTCGCCGAAGTCGATGGCGTCGCCCGCGCGCTTGCGGGTCCGGTACTCGGCGACGAGGTCGAGCACCCGCACCCGCTCCCCCAGCGAGCGCAGCAGCTTCTTGACGTCCGCGTACGGCTCCCGCGGCGGCGTGCCGGCGGGCGTCGCGGCGATCGCCTCGAGGATGCCCTCGACCCCGGCCCGGGCGCCGGCGGCGTCGAGCAGGTGCTCGTCCAGCGCGCCGGACAGGGCAAGGACGGCCTCGACCACGGTGGACGTCGCGGCGTCGGTGTCGAGGTCGTCGCTCCACGCCTCCACCACCTCGGAGGCGAGCTGCCACTGCGCGGCCTCCCCCAGCAGCCGGGCCGACGGGTCGAGGCCGAGCCGCAGCGCGTGGTCCGCCACGACGGACGCGGCGTACGAGTTGTACGTCGAGATCGTCGGCCGGGACAGCCCGGCGAGGGCGTCGCCACGTGCGGGGTCGAGGGAGCCGCCGAGCACGACCCCCTCCGCCGCGGCGGCGCGGGCCAGCGTGCGCAACCGCTTGCGCACGCGCTCGGCCAGCTCGCCCGCGGCCTTCCGCGTGAAGGTCAGGCCCAGCACCTGGTCGGGCTCGACGATGCCGTTGGCCAGCAGCCACACGACGCGTGCCGCCATCGTCTCGGTCTTGCCCGACCCGGCCCCGGCCACCACGAGAGACGGTGCGAGCGGCGCCTCGATGACGAGGCGCTGCTCGGGTGTGGGCGGGGGCTGGCCGACGAGCGACGCGATCTGGGCGGCGCTGAGACGGACCGTCATGCGACCACCTGCCCGCCCTCGCCGCGGACCGGGCACGAGCGCCGGACCGGGCAGCGGTCGCACAGGTCGTTCGCGGTCGCCTGGAACGTGGACGCCGCCATCCGGTCGGCCACCTGGTCGACCATCGTCCGCGCCCAGCTGGGCCCGTCGCGCTCCGGACCGAGCGGCTCCTGCGTGCGCAGGACGGCGGTGGCGCCCGTGCCGAGGAAGACCAGCTGCGCGCCTCCGCTCGTCGTCCCGTCAGGCAGGCCGTCGAAGGCGCCCGAGTCGACGGCGAGCTGGTACGCGCCGAGCTGGGGGTTCTCCGCCGACTTGCTCACGCTGGGCGGGCTCGCGCCGGTCTTGAGGTCCACCACGCGCACCACGGGAGTCCCACCGTCGTCGGCCACGAGCTCGATGCGGTCCGCGGACCCTCGCAAGGTGGCGCGGTCAGTGTCGAGGGAGAAGGCCCCCTCCACCAGCAGCGGCTCCCCCGCCGTCCGCAGGTAGACCGCGAGCCGGTGCACCATCGCGTCCGCCTTGCGGCGCGTCGCCAGCGCCGGCCACCCGGTGCCGAGGCCCAGCTCGCCCCACCGTCGGTCCAGCGCCTCCGACAGCTCCGCCTCGGTCCCGCGGGGGTGCTCCTGGGCGATCGCGTGCAGCAGCGTGCCGAGGCTCTGCCCGCCGCTGGCGGACGCGGTGCCGCCCGCCGCCTCGAGGGCCCACCGGAGCGCGCAGCGCTGCGCCGTCTCGACCTTCGACGGCGAGACCGGCACGCGCTCGTCGGCGGCCCAGAGGGGCTCGTCGCTCGAGGGTGCCGCCAGCCCGTACCACTGCGCCGGGTCGGCACCCTCGACGCCCGCGGCGGCCAGCCGGGCGAGCGTGCTCGCCGCGGCAGGGTCCGGCTCGACGCCGTCGACGGTCGCCTGCTCCAGGTGCGCCCGGAGCTGCGCGACGAGCCCGCGCAGGTCCAAGGGCGCCGGGACGGACGTGCGCCGCGGGTCGACCTCGTCGTCGGCCGGGTCCACCAGGTCGAGGAACGGCGACGGCTGGTGGTCCGCGTCGTCCACCGCGGTGACCAGCAGCGAGCGGCGGGCGCGCGAGCAGGCGACCACGAACGAGCGCAGCTCGTCGGCGAGGACCGCCTCCCGCGCCGCGGCACCGTCGGCGGCACCCGAGCCGGTGCGCCCGGCGACCACGTCCACGAGCACCTGCGCGCCGAGCAGCGAGTCGCGCAGCCGCAGGTCCGGCCAGGACCCCTCCTGCACGCCCGCCACCACGACGACGTCCCACTCGCGCCCGGCGGCCCCCGCGGGCGTCAGGACCTGGACCGACGCGCGACGCGCGCGGGCGGCGAGCGAGTCCGAGGGCAGGTCCTGCGCCTGCAACCAGTCGACGAACGCCGCCGGCGTGGAGCGCGGCATGCGGTCCACGAACGTCTCGGCCGCGCGGAACAGCGCGAGCACCGCGTCGAGGTCACGGTCCGCGCGCTCCCCGGCGGCTCCGCCGGCGAGGGCCGACCGACGCCACGGCTCCGCCTGCTCGGCCGCGTGCCACAGCGCCCAGAGCACCGTCTGGGCGTCCGCGCCGGCGACGGCCGCCGCGCGTCGACCCGCGGTCAGCACCCGCGCGAGCCGCGCGATCGGACGGACCACCGTCGAGGCGTCCTCGTCCGACGAGAGCGCCTCGACCAGCAGCGCGTCGCTGGTGCGGCCGCCGCCCTCGGCCAGCTCCTGGGCGCGCAGCGCGCGCCGGACGCGCCGCAGGCCGACGGTGTCGAGGCCACCCAGCGGCGAGCACGCCAGCCGGGCCGCGGTCGCGGCGTCCAGCGGCACGGCGCCGACGCACACCCGCATCGCGTCGAGCAGCGGCCGGACCGCCGGCTCCTCCCGCAGCGGGACGTCGCTGCCCAGCACACTCACCGGGACGGACGCCCCCGCGAGCGCGCGCCGCAACGCGGTCACCTGAGCGCCCGACCGGGCCACCACGGCCATCTGGCCCCACGCCACCCCGCGCTCCACGTGCGCGCTGCGCAGGGCGTGCGCCACGAACGCCGCCTCCTGCGCGGTGCTCGGCAGGATGGCGACCCGGACGTCGCCGCCGTCCGCGCGTGCCGCCGACGCCCGCCGGTGCTGGACCGCCCCGACGGCACCGACCCGCTCGGCGATCCGCCCGACCACCCCGCGCAGCGCGGGGTCGTGCCGCCACGCGGTGCGCAGCACGACCGTGCGCGCGCCGAGCTCACCCGGGCCGGACCCCGCGACGCCGGCCCGGCCGACGAGGGACGGGGTCGCGCCGCGGAACGTCTGGACCGCCGCGTCGGGGTCCGCCAGCAGGACGACCCGGGCGCCGTCGTCGGCCAGCGCACGCACCAGCCGGGCGGTGGCGGACGTGCTCTCCTGGTGGTCGTCGACGACGACGAGCGACCAGCGCGGGCGGACCGCGCCGGGGACCTCGTCCTCCCACGACAGCAGCGCCTGCGCGGCCTCGTCCACCACGACCGCCGGGTCGAGTCGCGCGCCCAGGTCCGGCGTGCCGGTGCGCAGCTGGACCACGTCGAGGTACTCCTCGTACAGCTGGGCCGCGCTAGCCCACACCGGCCGGCCGTGCTCCCGGGCGAGCGCGGCGAGGTCCACCGGCGTCAGGCCGCGCTCGGCGGCCCGCATGAGCAGGTCGCGCAGCTCGTCGCGGAACGGGCGCAGCCCCAGCACGTCCGGGCGCACCTCCGGCGGCCAGGCCAGCGGCACGCCCTCGCCGGCGGCGTGGCCCGCCAGGAGGTCGCCGATGAGCAGGTCCTGCTCGGCGCCGGACACGAGGGTCGGGGCAGGCTCGCCCAGCAGCGAGGCCCGCGCCCGCAGGACGGAGAACGCCGCCGCCGCCGCGGTCTGCACCAGCGGACGGCCGGACGTCCTGCGCAGCCGCGCCGAGAGCCGGTCCCGCAGGTCCGCGGCCGCCCGCCGGCCCGACGCGAGGACGAGGACGTCCTCCGCGGCGAGCCCGCCCTCGACCGCCGCGACGACCACCTCGAGCGCCACCGTCGTCTTGCCCGTCCCCGGGGCCCCGAGCACCAGCAGCGCGCGATCGGTCGCCGAGACGGCCGCGGCCTGGTCGACGTCGAGCTCGACCGGTGCACCGGGACCGTCGACCGGGGCGTCCGCGAAGGCCGGGCGCACGAGGCGCAGGGCGGGCGCGGAGGTGGTCACACGAACGATCCCATCACGAGCCACCGACACCCGGACGCGCGACCCGCGCACGCCGGGCAACACCGTCAGAAGGTCAGGGGAACGGCCACGCGTTGGGCGTGCAGGGCGCCACCCGGTAGGACTGCTGCTGCATCACCGGCGCCACCTGGCCGGCCCCGGGGCACCTCTCGTGCGCGTGCCCGAGGAGGTGGCCGACCTCGTGGTTGACCAGGTACTGCCGGTACAGGGTCTTGTCCTGCGCGTACTCGTCGGTGGCCTCGACCCAGCGGCGCAGGTTCAGTGCGGCGTGGCCGGCCCGCCCGCAGGACACCTCGCCGTCGGTGCGCAGGGGCGCGCAGAGGTCGTCGACGGTCTCCGGCGAGGCGAGCAGCACGCGGATCTCGGCGTCGCCGTCGGTGCGTGCGAACGACAGCGAGCCGTCGCCGCCCCAGCCGCGCGGGTCGTTGAGGGTCGCCATGACGGTCGCGGCGAAGGCGACCCCGTCGATCGCCAGGCCGTCCTCGACCTCGACCCGCACGGTGCGGACCGCGCCGGTACCCGGACCCGGGTCGGTGCCGGCGACCACCGTGAAGGTCCCCGCGGCGAACTCGGGCACGTCCGTCGACAGCAGCCCGGCGGCCATGTCCTGCGGCGTCAGGCCCGGCGGCAGCGCGAAGACGTTCGGCGGCGGCTCGCTGGGGAGCATCCCGAGCGGCGCCTCGACGGGATCCGTGAGGCCGGGCAGGCGACCGCTCGACATCCGGCTCTGGGAGCCGTCGCGGTCGAGCAGCTCGGCGTCGTGCGCGGGCCGGACAGCCGGGCCCGACGACGGCCCGAGCACGCCCTCGACCATCGCGGCCGCCTGGGTGGAACCGCCCGCCCACCACCCGCCGGCAGCCCCGAGCGCCAGGCCGGCGAGCACGGCGGCGACGGCCGGCATGAGGCTGCGCCGTGAGCGCGAGCGGTGCCGGTGCGGACGACGCCGAGGGACCGGCGGGCGCCGGTGCGCGCGCGCCGGTCCCTGGCCCGTCCGGAGCGCTCCCGGAGCCGTCACCCGGTCATCGTCGCATCCCTGACACATCCCGTCGCTACCATCGCGGGATGACGGACGGGACAGACGACTCGACCCCGAGGGCCCGCAGCCCGCGGATGGCTCGCGACGAGCGCCGCGCCCAGGTCCTGCGCATCGCCCAGGAGCTCTTCTCGTCGGAGGGCTTCCACCACGTCTCCATGGACGACATCGCCGACCGCGCCGAGGTCAGCAAGCCCGTCCTGTACCGCCACTTCCCGTCCAAGCTCGACCTGTACCTCGCCGTCGTGGACCAGAACGGCGCGGACCTGCTGGTCGCGGTCGACGACGCGGTCAAGGGCATCGAGCAGGGCCCGGTCCGCCGGGGCGACGGCCGCGACGTCATCGCCGCGATCGTCAAGGCGTACATCATGTTCGTCGAGGGCGCAGGAGAGTCGTCCGCGCTGCTCTTCGAGTCGGACGTCACGCACGACGCCGACGTGCGGGCCAGGGTCGAGCACGCGTCGTCCGAGGCCGCCCACCGCATCTCGGTCGTCCTCTCGCAGGTCACGGCCCTGTCGCTCGACGACGCAGGCATGCTCGCGGTCGCGCTCATCGCGATGGCGCAGGGCGCCGCGACCCACCGGCTGCGCCAGCCGTCCGACGTCGGCCCCGAGCGCACGGTCGAGCTGGTGTCCCAGCTGGCCTGGGGCGGGGTGTCCGCGCTGATCCGTCCCGACTTCGTGTACGAGGACGCCTAGGATCGGACGACGTGCCACGGCCCACCGGGCTGATCGAGGCACGGGGACGACCCGAGAACCACAGCGTGGAGTAAGGACGTGAAGGAGATGACGGTGGAGATCACCATCGGCGTGCAGAACCTGCCTCGGGAGATCAACCTGGAGTCCGACCAGACGCCGGACGAGGTCGCCGCCGCCGTGGCAGCCGCCCTGAGCGGCCGGCCCGCGCTCGAGCTGGTCGACGTGCGCGGCCGCCGGGTCATCGTGCCGACGGCGAGCCTCGGCTACGTCGAGATCGGCTCCGAGTCGAAGGGCCGCGTCGGCTTCGGCAACATCTGACGCGACGACCGAGCAGAAGAGCCCCGCACGATCGTGCGGGGCTCTTTCGCGTCTCAGGCCGTGAGGCCCAGGCGGCTCATCCGGCGGGTGTGCTGCGCCGTGAGCTCGCCGAAGAGCTTGGTGGGCGGGTTCGGCGGGGCCGCGTCCAGGTTGGCGGACCCCAGCGCGACGAGCCGCACCAGCGCGGGCCGCTGGACCAGCAGGCGCTGCACCACGCCGAGCGCCTCGCCGACGAGCCGACGGCCCCACAGGGCGAGGCGGGCGGTGAGCACGCCGTCGGCCGACCCCGCGGCGTCGAGCTCGGCGACCGCGAGCTCGGCGTGCGACGCGTCGTCGAGCACCTCGAGCACCACCGCGCGGGACCCCTCGTCGAGCCCCTCGGCGGCCAGCCGGCAGAAGTCGTCGGCCACGCCGTACCCGACGTAGGCCTTGAGCAGCCGCTCCCACCAGGAGCTGGGCTGCGTGCGAGCGTCGAAGTCGTCGAGCACGTCGTGGTACTGCCGCACCGCGGCGACGGGGTCGCCGCCGATCGCGGTGATGCGGGCGAGGACGCGGTCGCGGCGCTCGACGGCGGCGGCCGCGAACCGGCTGAGCTCGAGGCTCTGCTCGATGGTCGGGGCGAGCGTCGAGTCGGCGGCGAGCCGGGAGAACGCGACGTGCTCGAGCTGGGCGACGAGTCCGAGGAGCTCCACCGCGTCCGCGAGCTCGAGGGAGCCCGGCGCAGGAATGGCCTCAGCACCGGTCCGTGCGTGCGTCGTCGTCATCCGAGGATCGTAGACCCGGAGCCACGGTGCGGGCCGCCCGGCGGGGCGTCGACCGGGGCGTCACAGCGGTCAGATAGACTGTGCAGGTAATTCGGTTGCCCGGTCGTCTCGGTTCTCCAGTTCGTTCGACGATCAGACCTATTCTCGCGCAGCCCCGGACATCGTCCGGAAGACGCTCGCGGGTCGACTTTCACGATCGGCTGCCGGCCAACCCGCGTGGTGAACTCCGCTGTCGCCCGGGACGCTCCGACACCCGTCGGCCCCGGCAGCGCGCGGCCCACCACCCTTCGCAGTGAAGAGTCCTCGTGACCACCACCGACGAGACGCCGGAGCAGGTCTCTGCTCTGGCCGAGCCCATGACCCGACCCCTCAAGAACACCTGGTCCTCCGTGCAGGCCGTCGAGGCCTCGTTCGCGGACTTCGACGTCCGCCCGGAGATCGTCCAGGCGCTGGCCGACGCCGGCATCACGCACCCGTTCCCCATCCAGGCCATGACGCTGCCGGTCGCCCTCTCGGGCCACGACATCATCGGCCAGGCCAAGACGGGCACCGGCAAGACCCTCGGCTTCGGCGTCCCGCTGCTCCACCGCGTGGTCGCCCCCGGCGAGGAGGGCTACGAGCAGCTGGCCCACCCGGGCAAGCCGCAGGCCCTCGTCGTCGTCCCGACGCGCGAGCTCGCCGTGCAGGTAGCCGGCGACCTGGCGACCGCGAGCTCGCGCCGGTCCGTGCGCGTGCTGCAGGTCTACGGCGGCCGCGCGTACGAGCCGCAGATCGCCGCCCTGAACAGCGGCGTCGACGTGGTCGTCGGCACCCCTGGGCGCATGATCGACCTGCTCAAGCAGAAGCACCTCGACCTCTCGCACGTGAAGGCGGTCGTCCTCGACGAGGCCGACGAGATGCTCGACCTCGGCTTCCTGCCGGACGTCGAGACGCTCCTCGCCGCCACCCCGGCGAGCCGCCACACCATGCTCTTCTCCGCGACCATGCCGGGCGCCGTCGTCGCGATGGCGCGCCGCTACATGACGCAGCCGACGCACATCCGGGCCGCCGACCCGGACGACGACGGCCAGACCGTCAAGAACATCAAGCAGGTCGTCTACCGAGCGCACGCCCTGGACAAGGTCGAGATGCTCGCGCGCATCCTGCAGGCCCGCGGCCGCGGCCTGACGATCGTCTTCGCGCGCACCAAGCGCACGGCCGCCAAGGTGGCCGACGACCTGGTCGAGCGCGGGTTCGCCGCCGGCGCCCTGCACGGCGACCTCGGTCAGGGCGCCCGCGAGCAGGCGCTGCGCGCGTTCCGTCACGGCAAGGTCGACGTGCTCGTCGCCACCGACGTCGCCGCCCGCGGCATCGACGTCGAGGCCGTCACGCACGTCATCAACTACCAGTGCCCCGAGGACGAGAAGACCTACCTGCACCGCACCGGCCGCACCGGCCGCGCGGGCGCCAAGGGCACCGCGGTCACGTTCGTCGACTGGGACGACATCCCGCGCTGGGGCCTGATCGACAAGGCGCTCGGCCTGGGCATCCCCGAGCCGATCGAGTCGTACTCGAGCTCGGCGCACGTCTACGAGGACCTCGACATCCCCGCCGGCACCAAGGGCCGCCTGCCGAAGTCGCAGCAGACCCGCGAGGGCCTGGGCGCCGAGAAGCTCGAGGACCTGGGCGAGACGGGCAAGCGTGGCGGGGGCAGCGGCCGTCCGACCGGCTCGCACTCCGACCAGATCCGCGGCAACCGCGGTGGCGACTCGCGTCGGGGCGCCGACTCCCGCTCGGCCGGCTCCCGTTCCGGTGACACCCGGCCCGCGTCGGCTCCGCAGGCCGCTGCTCCGCGCGCCGAGCACCCGGCCGACGAGTCCGGCGAGGGTGGCACCCGCCGCCGTCGCGGTGGCCGTGGCCGGGGTCGCGGCGAGGCCGGTGCCGAGAACACGACGCCGTCCGCCGGGTCGCCGTCGAACGGCCCGTCCGCCGAGCAGGGCGCCGAGGGCGCGTCGACCGGTGGCACCCGCCGGAGCCGCAACCGTCGCCGCACGCGCAGCGGACAGTCGGCCGAGGGCGGCGGCGCCCCGCAGGCGTCGGCCACCGAGGGCTGACACAGATGGATCGGACGGGGTGCGAGCTCTCCGCAGTCAGTGGAGAGCCGCGGCGAGCAGCAGGCCCGCGATCCGCGTGACCAGGATGGTGCCGGAGTCGCCGAGGATGCGGTGGATGACGTTGGCGAACCGCATCGCCAGGTACAGAGCCACGTGCACCGCCACGACGCCGAGCGCGATGGCCACCCAGTCGGCGACGGTCTTGTCGGACTGCTGGACGAACACCATGGTGGCGACGATGGCGCCGGGGCCGGCCAGCAGGGGCGTGCCCAGCGGCACGAGCGCGACGTTGACCTTGCCGTTCCCCGACGGCTGCGGCTCCTCCATCTTGCCGGTCAGCAGCTCCATCGCGATGAGCAGCAGGAGGAGCCCGCCGGACGCCTGGAGCGCGGGCAGCGTGATGTGCATGTAGTTGAGCAGCGACTGCCCGAACAGCGCGAACGCGACGATCACGCCGAGCGCGACGAGCACGGCCTGGCGGGCGGCGCGGTTGCGCTGCTGACGGGTCATGGCGCCCGTGAGGCCGAGGAAGATCGGCACCACACCGGGCGGGTCCATGATGACGAAGAGCGTGATGAAGACGGACGCGAACAGGTAGGCGTCGAACACGTTGCTCACGGCCGCACCACCGACGTCGCCCCCTGCTCCTCGATCGCCGCGAGCACCTCGGGCGCGGTGAGATTCTCCCCCAGCCGGTTGGCCTTGCCGTCCCCGTGGTAGTCGCTCGAGCCGGTGATCAGCAGGCCGAGCCGGTCCGCGATCGCGGTCAGCCGCTCGCGCTGCGCCGCGGAGTGGTCGCGGTGGTGCACCTCCAGCCCGGCCAGCCCGGCCGCCGCGAGCCGGTCGAACACGCGGTCCGGCACGATGTGGCCGCGGGCGTCGGCCCCCGGGTGCGCGAAGACGGGCACCCCGCCGGCGGCCCGGATCGCGCGCACGGCGTCGGGGCCGTCGGGCGCGTAGTGGGGCACGTGGTACGGACCGCCGGACGCCAGCAGGTACGCGAACGCGGCGTCGCGGTCGGGCACGACACCGCGCGCGACGAGGGCGTCGGCGATGTGCGGACGGCCGACGACGACGGCGTCGTGGGACTGTGCGAGCACGTCGTCCCACGTGATCGGCACGTCGGCCCCGAGCAGGTCGACGATCTGCCGGGCGCGGTTCAGGCGCGCGGCACGCGTGCGGTCCAGCTCGGCCGTGAGCGCCGGGTGCGTCGGGTCCTGCAGGTAGGACAGCAGGTGGATGCTGATGCCGTTCGCGCGGGCGGAGACCTCGGTCCCGCGGACGAGCGCGATGCCGTGCGCGTGGGACGCAGCGGTGGCGTCGGCCCACCCTGCCGTCGTGTCGTGGTCGGTGAGTGCGACGACGTCGAGCCCCGCGGCCGCCGCGGCCGCCACCACCTGCGCCGGCGCCTCGGTCCCGTCCGACGCCGTCGAGTGGGTGTGGAGGTCGATGCGCACGGCCCCACGCTAGCGGCGCGCGCGCCCGGCCCCGTCCACCCGGATGGGAGGATGGTCGCCATGAGTGACGAGCTGACGCCCGAGGCCACCTCCGACCAGCCGCTCGCGGACCGCGGCAACAACCGGTCCCAGCGTCCCGGGTCCCCGGAGTTCGTCCGCTGGATCACGTCCGGCTGGGGCGAGCGTCCCTCGTCGACCCTCGAGCGCAGCCCGGCCGCCGGCCCGAGCGCGGCCCGCCGCTCGGCCCTCTCGGCGACGTTCCCCGGCGAGCGCCTGGTGATCCCGGCCGGCACGTTCAAGGTGCGCTCGAACGACACGGACTTCCGCTTCCGTCCGCACTCCGCTTTCGCGCACCTCACGGGCCTGGGCGCCGAGCAGGAGCCGGACGCCGTGCTGGTGCTGCACCCCGTCGAGGACGGCACGGGCGACGACGGCAGCGGGCACCACGCCGTCCTGTACATCCGGCCCCTCGCGGGACGCGACACCGTCGAGTTCTTCTCCGACTCCCGCTACGGCGAGTTCTGGGTGGGCGCCCGCCCGACGCTCGAGGACCTGGAGCGGCTCACCGGCATCCGCACCGCGCACGTCGACGACCTGCGTGACGGGGTGGCCAAGGACGTCGGCGAGGACGGCGTGCGCGTCCGCGTGGTGCCCGACGTCGACGAGGCCATCGAGGAGCTGGTCGAGGAGATCCGCGCCACCGAGGCCGCGCACCAGCGCGACGAGCGGCTGGCCGAGGCGCTGTCCGAGCTGCGTCTGGTGAAGGACGCGTACGAGATCGAGCAGATGCGCCTCGCCGTCGACACGACCATCGACGGCTTCGAGAAGATCGTGCGCGCGCTCCCCGAGGCCGTCGCGCACCGGCGCGGCGAGCGGGTCATCGAGGGCACGTTCCTCGGGCACGCGCGGCTCGAGGGCAACGCGGTCGGCTACGAGACCATCGCCGCGTCCGGCGAGCACGCCACGACGCTGCACTGGACCGACAACGACGGCCAGGTGCGGGCGGGCGAGCTCGTGCTGGTCGACGCCGGCGTCGAGGTCGACTCGCTCTACACCGCGGACGTCACGCGCACGCTGCCCGTCGACGGGACCTTCACCGAGGTGCAGCGCCGGGTCTACCAGGCGGTGCTCGACGCGGCGGACGCCGGCTTCGCGGCCGCGGTCCCGGGTGCGCGCTTCCGGGACGTGCACGACGCCGCCATGCAGGTCATCGCGGAGCGCCTCGAGGAATGGGGCCTGCTGCCCGTCTCGGCCGAGGAGGCGCTGCTGCCGGAGAACCAGCACCACCGCCGCTGGATGGTGCACGGCACCAGCCACCACCTGGGTCTGGACGTGCACGACTGCGCCGTCGCGCGCGCCGAGCTCTACGTCGACGGCGTGCTCGAGCCCGGCATGGTGTTCACGATCGAGCCCGGCCTGTACTTCAAGTCGGACGACCTGCAGGTGCCCGAGGAGTACCGGGGCATCGGCGTACGGATCGAGGACGACGTCCTGGTCACCGCCGACGGCAACGAGAACCTGTCCGCCGCGCTCCCCCGCGACCCCGACGCCGTCGAGGCGTGGATGGCGGGCCTGCTCCGCGGCTGAGCTGTCGATCGGCTCCACCTGTCCACGTCACACCTGCGCAAGGGACATCCCCTCGACGCAGGAGGCAGACATGGACGGCATGAACCTCGGGCTCGCGCTGCTGTACTCGAAGGCCGCGACGCTCCGCGAGGTGCGCAGCGGCTTCCCGGACGGGCCGCAGGTCGACCCGCGACCGACGCGCCGCGAGCTCCGGGCCGAACGGCTCAGGGCGCGGTCGGCGGCCCGCTCGGCGGCGAGGTCGGCCCGGGCTGGTCGGCAGGCGGTCCGCTCGGCGGAGAAGGTGGTGCGGGCGGCCCGACCGGAGGCACGGTCGGCGAGCCCCACGGCTGCGAGCCCGCACCCGGCGGGTACGCAGCCGACGGATCCGACGGACTGGTGGTGGTGAGCGGCGCGGGCGGGCGTGCGGGCCAGCCGGACTGCACGCCGCCGACTTCCCGCAGCAGCTCGCGCGCCTTGTGCGCCTGCTCGGCCAGGCACAGCACGGCGTAGGACGACGCGACGATCTGGCTGGTCGACGTGAAGTCGCGCCGCCCGCGCGAGAACGAGTACGTGATCACGGAGAAGAGCAGGCCGAACGCCCCGCCGATGAAGATCGCCGGCACCAGCGGGCTCTGCGCCCCGGGCGACGAGAACAGGCTGAGCAGGAGGCCGACGAACAGGCCGAACCAGGCCCCGGACAGGAACCCGCCGAGCGCCGCCCGGGGGTAGGACAGCCGCCCGGTGACCCGCTCGACCATCCGGAGGTCGGTGCCCACGATGGTCACCATCTGCACGGCGAACGCCTTGTCGGCGAGGTGGTCGACGGCCTTCTGCGCCTCGAGGTACGTGGCGTAGGCCGCGACGGTCTCGCCCTGCGGTGGCGTGGGCGTGCGCGGGGGGCGGGCGTTGCCGGAGAACGACATGCCGCGATCCTCTCCCAGCGGCGGAAGGATGGCCAGGCCCGGGCGACCGGCAGGTGACACGCGGCCGGACGACCGGCGGGGCGGCGGCCGACGAGCGGGGCCCGGTCTAGGCTGACCGACGTGAGCAGCGTCGGGACCAGGGTGTTCGTCGCGCGCCTTGCCGGGACCAACGTGTTCGACCCCCTCGGTGACCAGGTGGGACGAGTGCGCGACGTCGTCGTGCTGGTGCGCCCCAAGGGCGCGCCCCGGGCCGTCGGGCTCGTGGTCGAGGTGGCGGCCCGTCGGCGCGTGTTCCTGCCGCTGACGCGCGTGACCTCGATCGACTCCGGGCAGGTCATCTCGACCGGCCTGGTGAACATGCGCCGCTTCGAGCAGCGGGCGTTCGAGACCCTCGCCGTGGGCGAGCTGCTGGACCGCACGGTCGAGTTCGTCGACGGGTCGGGGCCGGCCGTCATCGAGGACGTCGCCATCGAGCTCCAGCGCAACGGCGACTGGGTGATCTCGAAGGTCTTCGTCCGCCGGGTCCCCGCCGCCGGGCGGGGCATCCTGCGCCGCCGTGGCGAGACCCTGCTCGTGGCCGTCGACGAGGTCACGGGCCTCGGCCAGGCGACGGCCGCGCAGGGCGCCGAGCTGCTGCTCGCGCAGTACGAGGACCTCAAGCCGGCGGACCTGGCCGACGTCCTGCACGACCTCGGCCTGACCCGGCGGCTGGAGGTCGCCAGCGCGCTGGACAACGAGCGGCTGGCCGACGTGCTGGAGGAGCTCCCCGAGGACGATCAGGTCGGCATCCTGCAGGGCCTGGCTCTGACGCGCGCCGCCGACGTGCTCGAGGCCATGCAGCCCGACGACGCCGCCGACCTGCTGGGCGAGCTGCCCGACGAGCAGGCCGCCGAGCTGCTGGAGCTCATGGAGCCCGACGAGGCCAAGGACGTCCGACGCCTGCTGGCGTACGAGGACAACACCGCCGGCGGTCTGATGACCACCGAGCCGGTGATCCTCGGACCGGAGACCCCGATCGCCGCCGCGCTGGCCCACGTGCGCCGCCAGGACCTCACGCCCGCGCTCGCGTCGATGGTGTTCGTCGCGCGGCCGCCGCTGGAGACGCCCACCGGCCGGTTCATCGGCGTCGTGCACCTGCAGCGCCTGCTGCGCGAACCCCCGCACGAGGCCATCGGGTCGATCGTCGACACGGACATCGACGCGATCCCCGTCGACGCCCCGCTGCTGGCCGTGACCCGCAACCTGGCCACCTACAACCTCCTCGCCGTGCCCGTGGTCGACAGCGAGAAGCGCCTGCTCGGCGTGGTCTCGGTGGACGACGTCCTCGACCACCTGCTCCCCGAGGACTGGCGCGAGACCGACGACGAGGGCAACTTCTCCGACGCGGACGCGCTGGGCGGACCCCGCCCGGGGGTGAGCCGTGGCTGACCGCCTCGACACGCCGCTGGAGTCGCGGCGCCGCTTCATCCGCCGGCCGCAGCTGGACGAGGACGCCTCGGGCAAGATCTCGGAGAGCATCGCCCGGTTCCTGGGCACCCCGCGCTTCATCATCTACCTGACGCTGTTCTGCCTCGTGTGGATCGCGTGGAACGTGTACGCCCCGGACGACCTGCGCTTCGACCAGGCGGCGAACGGGTTCACGGCCCTGACCCTCGTGCTGTCGCTGCAGGCCTCCTACGCCGCGCCGCTCATCCTGCTCGCACAGAACCGACAGACGGACCGCGACCGGGTGCAGGCCGAGCAGGACCGTCAGCGCTCCGAGCGGAACCTCGCGGACACCGAGTTCCTGGCGCGCGAGATGGCCGCGCTGCGCATCGCGCTGTCCGAGGTGGCCACCCGCGACTTCGTGCGGTCCGAGCTGCGCAACATGCTCGAGGACCTCGTCGCGGAGCGGGAGGGCGACGACGACGACCGCGACCGCGAGCGCCCCGAGAAGAAGAGCGACCGCGGCGACAAGAAGCGCCAGCCGCGCGGGCCGTCGGACAAGGCCGCGCGGGGCTGACCCCGAGCGCGACCTACGATGGGCCCCATGCCGGAGCCCCTCGACCCGCTGTCCGACGCCATCCGCGGCGCCCTCGCGCACGTGCTGGATCCCGAGATCAAGCGCCCGATCACCGCGCTGGGCATGGTCCGGTCGATCGAGGTCGTCGGCTCGCGGGCGACCGTCGGCATCGACCTGACCACCCCCGGCTGCCCGCTGAAGGACACGCTCACGCGCGACGTCAGCGCGGCCGCGGCCGCCGTCGACGGGATCTCGGACGTGTCCGTGGTGTTCGGCGTGATGTCGGCCGAGCAGCGCACCGCGCTGCGCACCCTCCTGCGGGGCAGCGCGTCCGAGCCGGTGATCCCGTTCGCGCAGCCGCAGTCGCTGACCAAGGTGTTCGCGATCGCGTCCGGCAAGGGCGGTGTCGGCAAGTCGTCCGTCACGGCGAACCTCGCGGTCGCGATGGCCGCCGACGGGCTCAAGGTCGGCATCGTCGACGCGGACATCTACGGATTCTCGATCCCGCGCATGCTCGGTGTGACCCGCCAGCCGACCCGCGTGGACGACATGCTCCTGCCGCCCGAGGCCTTCGGCGTCCTCGTCGTCTCGATCGGCATGTTCGTGCCGCCCGGGCAGCCGGTCGTGTGGCGGGGGCCGATGCTGCACCGCGCCCTGCAGCAGTTCCTCGCGGACGTGTTCTGGGGCGACCTCGACGTGCTGCTCCTCGACCTGCCCCCGGGCACCGGCGACATCGCGATCTCGGTCGCGCAGCTGCTGCCCAGCTCGGAGATCGTCGTCGTGACCACCCCGCAGGTGGCCGCCGCCGAGGTGGCCGAGCGCGCCGGCTCGGTGGCCGTCCAGACCCGCCAGCACGTGGTCGGCGTGGTGGAGAACATGTCGTGGCTCGAGCAGCCCGACGGGTCGCGGCTGGAGCTGTTCGGCTCCGGCGGCGGCGAGCGCGTCGCCGAGAACCTGAGCCGGCTCACCGGCTCCGACGTGCCGCTGCTGGGTCAGGTGCCGCTCGACGTGCGTCTGCGCGAGGCCGGTGACGACGGCACCCCCGTGGTGCTCTCCGACCCCGACTCGCCCGCCGCGCAGGCGCTGCGCGAGGTCGCGCGCTCGCTCGTGTCGCGCCGCCGCGGCCTCGCCGGTCGTTCCCTGGGTCTGACGCCGGCCGGTCGCTGACCCCTAGCTGGCCGCGCGCCGCGTGAGGACCAGATGGACGACCCCGGACGGTGACGGCGTCGCCTCGATGGCGAAGCGCTGCTCGAGGCCTTCGAGCCCGTCCCAGAGCCGCTCGCCACGGCCCAGCACGATCGGCACCAGGACGACGTGCAGGTGGTCGATCAGGTCGGCCTCGAGGAACTGCCGGACGGTGCTGACGCCGCCGCCGATCCGGACGTCGAGGTCGCCGGCCAGGGCGCGCGCCTGCGCCAGCGCGGAAACGGGGTCGGCGTCGACGAAGTGGAACGTCGTCCCGCCCTCCATCTCGAGGGTCGGCCGCGGGTGGTGGGTCAGGACGACGACGGGGGTGTGGAAGACGGGGTCGTCGCCCCACCAGCCCTTCCACTCCTCGTCCGTCCAGGGACCGCGCTGGGGGCCGAACTTGTTGCGCCCCATGATCTCCGCGCCGATCCCGGGCCCCCACGCGCTGGCGAACGCCTCGTCGACGCCGAAGGACCCGTCCGACTCCCCGTGGATGCCCATCGCGCGGAACGTCCGCGTCTCGAAGGCCCACTCCATCAGCCGGTGGCCCGCGTGACCGAACGGAGCCTCGAGCCGCTGACCCTCGCCGGCGCCGAAGCCGTCGAGGGAGACCGAGAAGTTGTGCACGCGCACGAGGGACATGTCATCTCCTGACGAGCTCGCCCCGACCTGGTGCGATCGCACCCGACGGCTCACGACCGACGATGGACGACGCACGGCACGCTGCGCAACCGGACCGCCGTCGTGTTGAGGTTTGTTTGATCTCGTGCGATGCTGTTCGGGTGCTCGCCTCCCAGCGCCAGGAACGGATCCTCGCCGCCGTGCGCGCCGACGGCGCCGCCCGGGTGGCGGACCTGGTCGAGAGCCTCGACGTCTCGGACATGACGGTCCGGCGCGACATCGCCGAGCTGGCCCGCGCGGGACTGGTCCGGCGCGTGCACGGCGGTGCCGTCGCCCCCGACGCGCTCGGGCGGCCCACCGACGAGCCCGGCTTCGAGGCCAAGCGCTCCTGGGCCGGCCCGGAGAAGGCCGCGATCGCCCGTGCCGCGCTGGCGACGGTCGAGCCGGGGCAGGCCATCGCGCTGTCCGCGGGCACGACGACGTTCCTGCTGGCGGAGCTGCTGGCCGGCGCGGGCATCGGCACCCTCACCGTGGTGACCAACGGCCTGCGGATCGCCGACGTGCTGTACGGCGCACCCGGCATCGAGGTCATCCTCACGGGCGGGGTGCGGACGCCGTCCGACGCGCTCGTGGGCCCCGTCGCCGACGCCACGCTGGCCGGCCTGCGCGTCGACCGCACGTACCTCGGCGTGCACGGCCTCGACGCCGCCGGGCTCACCACGCCGAACCTCGCGGAGGCGGCCACCGACCGCGCGCTCATGGCCTGCGCCGCGGCGACCACCGTGCTCGCCGACCACACCAAGTGGGGGGTGGTCGGGCTGGCCCGCATCGCCGCGCTCGACGACGTCGACACCCTCCTCACCGACGACGCCCTGCCCGCCGACGCCCGACGACACCTGACCGCGACCACCCTGGTCACGGTCGACACCACGGGAGCCACCACGTGAACGTCCGCCTGACCACGACCACGCTCGCCGACGGTCGGGAGCTCATCTACTTCGACGACTCGGAGCCGTACGTCTCCGGCGCGGCGACCCGCGAGCTCCACGACGCCCGGCCCCTGGTCGACCGGTTCGCCCCCGTGCCGGACGCCGACGGCGTCCCGCAGCCGGTCACGGGACCGGAGCTGCGTCGCGACCCGCTCACCGGCGAGTGGATCCCGATGGCCGCGCACCGCATGAACCGCACGTTCCTGCCGCCGGCCGACGCCAACCCGCTGGCTCCCGCCAAGCCCGGCGCCGTGTACCAGGACGGCGAGATCCCGGCGCAGGACTACGACGTCGTGGTGTTCGAGAACCGCTTCCCGTCGCTGCTCGCGATCCCGGGCGTCCCCGACGCACCCGTGCAGCGCGACGGCGAGCCGCTCTGGACGGTCCGGCCCGCCGCCGGTCGCTGCGAGGTCATCTGCTTCTCGGCCGACTCGACGGCGTCGCTGAGCACGGTGTCCCCGCTCCGGATGCGCACGATCGTCGAGGCGTGGGCGCAGCGGACCGAGGCGCTGCACGCGCTGCCCGGCATCGAGCAGGTGTTCGTGTTCGAGAACCGCGGCAAGGAGATCGGCGTCACGCTGCACCACCCGCACGGGCAGATCTACGCGTTCCCCTACCTGACGCCCAAGACCACGTCGATGCTGGCGCAGGCGCGCGAGCACCGGGAGCGGACCGGGCGCCTGCTGGGCCGCGACGTGCTCGACGCGGAGCTGGCCCACGGCGAGCGGATCGTGCTGGAGTCCGAGCACTGGGTGGCCTACGTGCCGTTCGCCGCGCGCTGGCCCGTCGAGGTGCACCTGGCCCCGCGCCGGGACGTCCCCGACCTGCCGGCGCTCACCGACGCCGAGCGCGAGGACCTCGCGACGACCTACCTGACGCTGCTGCAGCGGCTCGACCGGTTCTTCGTCGGCCCCGACGGCGAGGCGATCCCGCTGCCGTACATCTCCGGCTGGCACCAGGCCCCCGTGCGCGAGGGCCGCGAGGACTCCCGCCTGCACCTGCAGCTGTTCTCGGTGCTCCGGGCGCCGGGCAAGCTCAAGTACCTGGCCGGCGTCGAGTCCGGCATGGGCGCCTGGATCAGCGACACCACCCCCGAGCGCATCGCGACCCGACTGCAGGAGCTGGCATGACCCCCGAGTGGCTCGAGGCCTGGACCCCGTCCGACGGCGCGGAGCGTGCCGTCGAGCTCTTCACCGCGCGCTTCGAGGCCGCGCCCGACGGCTCCTGGTCCGCACCGGGCCGCGTCAACCTCATCGGCGAGCACACCGACTACAACGGCGGCCTCTGCCTGCCCATCGCGCTCCCCCACCGCACCTACGCGGCCCTCCGGCGTCGCGACGACGACGTCGTGCGCCTGGTCTCCGCGCAGGAGCCGGACGGGCTACGGACCGTCGACCTCGCCGACGTCGCGCCCGGGACCGTCGACGGCTGGGCGGGGTACGTCGTGGGCGTCGCGTGGGCGCTGCGCCAGGCCGGGCACGCGGTGACCGGCTTCGACGTCGCGGTCGACTCCTGCGTGCCGTACGGCGCCGGGCTGTCGTCGTCGGCGGCGCTCGAGGCGTCGGTCGCGGTCGCGCTCGACGCGGTGTTCGCGCTGGGCCTCGCGGGTTCCGACGAGGGCCGCGCCACGCTCGCGGCCCTGTGCGTGCGCGCCGAGAACGAGATCGCGGGCGCCCCGACGGGCGGCATGGACCAGGCCGCCGCCCTGCGTGCCCGCGAGGGGAACGCGCTGCTGCTCGACTGCCTCGACGGCTCGGTCCGGCACGTCCCGTTCGACCTCGCCGCGCACGACCTTGCGCTGCTCGTCGTCGACACCCGGGCCGAGCACGCGTTGGTCGACGGCCAGTACGCCGAGCGGCGTGCGTCGTGCGAGGCGGCGGCCGCGCGGCTGGGCGTCGGCACCCTGCGCGAGATCTCCGACGACCCCCGCGGCCTGGAGTGGGCGCTCGACAAGCTCGACGACGACGTGCAGGTCCGGCGCGTCCGACACGTGGTGAACGAGATCGACCGCGTGACGTGGTTCGTCGCGCTGCTCGACGCGGGCGAGGTCGGGCTGGTCGGGACGCTCATGAACCAGTCGCACGCCTCGCTGCGCGACGACTACGAGGTGTCGAGCCTCGAGCTCGACCTGGTCGTCGACACCGCCCGCGCGGCTGGTGCCGTCGGCGCGCGGATGACCGGCGGCGGGTTCGGGGGGTCGGCGATCGCGCTCGTGTCCGCGGACGAGGTCGACCGCGTGGCGCACGCCGTGGCGGAGGCGTTCGCGTCCGCGGGCCTGCGGGCGCCGGCGTTCCTCGTCGCGACCGCCGCGGCCGCCGCGAGCTGAGCCGGGCGCCGCGCGCGGAGCCCCGCCCGGCGGCGCGAGTGCCTGGGCGCGAGGGCGTGGGTTCGGCACGAGAACGTGGATGCGCACCCGCGTTCTCGTGCCGAACCCACGTTCTCGCACTCGACTCCGCGTCAACCGGCGCAGCCGCGACGTGCGCGTGACCTGCGTGTCGGTCCTTGACCGCTAGTACGCAGCGCGCAGTAGTGTCTGCCGCACGGTAACGGGTCGACCCTGCCCGCCAGATCATCCTCGCGGTGGATCCGCAGGTCATCGGCGGGTCGATACGTTCCGGACGCCGTCCCGCCACCGACATCGAGGAGCCCGACCGTGGGGGTCACCCGCAGGATCATCTTCCCGACCATCCGCCTGCTCCTGTGGGCGATCATCGCGGCCGCCCTGGTGAAGATCGCGTTCGCCGGCGCCGACGTCACCACGACGGACAACTCGCTCAAGCCGACCGGCGCGATCGTCGAGCCGACCGTCGAGGTGGCCACCGGCACCGTGACCAACGCGGTGACGGTGCAGGCGTCGGTCGTGGCGGACCCGGCGGTCGTCGTCCGGGCCACGCTGGCCGGCACGGTGTCCAAGCTGCTGGTCGCCGACGGCGCGGCGGTCGCCGTCGGCACGCCGATCCTCGAGATCCGTCAGGAGACCCCGCAGGACCCGATCGTGACGACGAACCCCGAGACCGGCGAGCAGACCACGACCGAGCGCCGGCCCAAGGTCGTCGTCGAGACCGTCAAGGCGCCCGTCGCGGGCACGCTGTCGATGCCCACGCTCAAGGACCAGGTGGTGTCGGTGGGCGACGAGGTGGGCAAGGTGGCGCCCGGCACGCTCTCGGTCACCGGGACGCTGACGCCGGACCAGCAGTACCGGCTGGTCGGCGCCCCGACGCAGGCGAGCGTCACGCTCAACGGTGGGCCGGCCCCGTTCGACTGCACCGGCCTGCGGGTCGGAGCGGCGGCGTCCACGAGCGGCGACCCGACGGGCGACGGGTCCGCGCCGGCGTCGTCGGGCACCGTGACCTGCGCGATCCCGGCGGGCGTGACCGCGTTCCCCGGGCTCGGGGCGAGCGTCGAGGTCACCAACGGCTCGGCCGCCGACGTGGTCGTGGTGCCGATCACGGCCGTGCAGGGCACCGTCCAGAAGGGGAACGTCTGGGTGGTCGCCGCGGACGGCAGCAACGAGAAGCGGCCGGTCGGGCTCGGCCTGACCGACGGCCAGAACGTGCAGATCACCGACGGGCTGGCGGCCGGGGACACGATCCTCGAGTTCATCCCCGTGCCCGGCGGCGCCGGCAAGCCGGTCGACTGCAACCTCAACTACGACCCGGCTGTGTGCGGCGGATGAGCCTCCTCGAGCTCACCGACGTCACGCGCGCGGTCCGGCTGCCCGACGACCGCCTGCTCCACATCCTCCAGGGCGTGACCCTCGCGGTCGACGCGGGCGAGCACGTCGCCATCGTCGGCCGGTCCGGCACGGGCAAGTCGACCCTGCTCAACATCCTGGGCCTGCTCGACGCACCCACCAGCGGGCAGTATCTGCTCGAGGGCGTGCCCATCGGCAAGCTCTCGAACGGCGCGCGGACCAGGCGGCGCGGCCGCGACTTCGGGTTCGTGTTCCAGCAGTTCAACCTGCTGCCCGGCCGCACCGCGCTCGAGAACGTCGCCGCTCCCCTGCTCTACGCGCGCGGGCGGCAGTTCTGGTCCCGCAAGCGACTCGCCGGGCAGATGCTCGAGCGGGTCGGCCTGGGCGACCGGGTGGACACGATGCCCGACAAGCTGTCGGGCGGAGAGCAGCAGCGCGTCGCCATCGCCCGCGCGCTGGTCCGCGGGCCGCGCGTGATCCTGGCCGACGAGCCGACGGGTGCGCTCGACGTCGAGACCGGCGGCGAGGTCATGGACCTGCTCGACGAGATCGCGTCACAGACCGGCGCCGCGCTGGTGACCATCACGCACGACCTGGCGGTCGCCGCGCGTGCGGAGCGGCAGTACCGGCTCACCGAGGGGGTCCTGGTGCCGATCACGCTCGACACCACCTCCGAGTGGGTCGGCGACGTCCCGCTCGTCGCGGACCGGTCGTCCCGCACCGAGCGCCGCCTGCCCGAGGCGGAGGTCTCCGCATGACCGGCGTCGTCGGGGCGATCGTCGAGGCCTGGGGCGAGCTGCGCATCCACAAGCTCCGCGTGCTGCTGGCCCTCATCGGCGTGGCCTGCGCGGTCACCGCCATCACCGGGGTCACCGCCCTGGTCTCCATGCTCAACCAGTCGTTCAAGGAGCAGAGCGAGCGCCAGTCGGGCCGGGTGGTCACGCTCAACGTCAACGCCTGGCCGCAGGACGCGTCCGCCACGACCCCGGACGGCTGGGACGCCGAGTTCGAGCGCGTGCTGGAGCGCTACGACATCACGTACGCCAGCCGCAACGAGTGGACGCAGGCGGTCGTCCGGTTCCCCGACGGGACCCGGCCCACGCAGCTGCAGGCGGTCGACGCCGACCTGGGCACCATCAACCGGATCGTGCCCGACCAGGGCCGCTGGTTCACCGACGCCGACGAGGAGGCGATGGCCCCGACGCTCGTCGTCAACCAGGCGTTCCTCGACGCGCAGGGGCTCAGCGACCTCTCGTCGCACCCCACCGTGGAGCTGGGCGACCGGGCACCGGTGACCGCGACCGTCGTGGGCGTGCTGCACGACGACTGGCCCGGCGCCGACCCGATCGCGTACGTGCTCTACGACCAGTTCCACCGGTGGATCGGGCCGGACGGATCGGGCACGCAGGCCGGCGGCTCCGGGCCGACCGTCCCGAACCCGATGATGCCGATGCAGGTGCCGGCGATGTACCTGTGGGTACCCACGGACCAGTCCGACGCCCTCGGCGAGCAGATCAAGCGGGACATGCAGGCAGTCGCCCCCGGGTGGCAGGTGGACGTGCAGGACAACAACTACGACAACGGCGGGCTGGACCGCGCGACCAAGTGGGTCGGCATCGGCGTGGGCGGCTTCGCGCTGCTGCTCGGCGGGCTCGGCCTGGTGAACATCGCGCTGGTGACCGTGCGCTACCGGATCCGGGAGATTGGCATCCGGCGGTCGTTCGGCGCGACGTCCGGGCGGGTGTTCTTCGGCGTGCTGCTGGAGTCGGTGGTCGCGACGGTGGTCGCCGGCCTGGTCGGCGTCGTGCTCGCCGTGGCCATCATCAAGAACATCCCGGTCGACCGCGTGTTCGGCGCCGGCATCCAGGACATGCCTCCGTTCCCCGTGAGCGCGGCCCTGGTCGGGATGGCGGCGGCCGTGGCGGTCGGCGCCCTGGCCGGCCTCATCCCGGCGACCTTCGCCGTGCGGGTCAAGGTGATCGACGCCATCCGCTACTGACGTCGTATCCGACCTGAGACGGATGTGTCGACCGCGCGAGGTCTCTAACGTCACGAGCACAGCACCGCGCAGGGGATGACGAGCGCCGGGCGACCGCGGAGGGCGGGAGCCCGGCGTTCGTCATGAGGCCGGGCGGCGGGTGACGTCCTCGTGCAGGGCCCAGAAGACCGAGTAGGGCGTGGCGTCGAGGTCCGGCGTCCGGGCGGCGAAGTCCTGGAAGACCTCGTCCACCCGGGTGAGGAGCTCGTCGAGAGCGGCCGCGTCGAGGCGCAGGCCGAGCCGCGTGGCCAGCACCGTGGCGGGATCGACCAGCGCCACCTCCTCGAGGAAGGTGTCGATGAGGATCCGGCTCATCCCCGGACCTCCGGGGGTGCGCCAGGACTTCCGCGTGGCCCTGTACGGCACCTCGCGGGACCCGCGGGCACCGCGCCGGACCGGCTCGGCCGCCAGGAAGCCACGATCGACCAGGGTGCGGACGTGGTGCAGCACGGTCGCGGGGTTGCGACCCAACCGGTCGGCGATCTCCCGGTTGGTCAGCGGCTCGTCGAGACAGAGCCGCAGGATCCGGATGCGCACGGTGCTCGCCAGGGCTCGGGCATCGGCGTCGACGTCGGCCTCGGCAACGACGCGCGAGGTGCTGTCTGCGGGTGCGCTCTCCGTCATGCGTCGATCCTCGCACAGTGATTGACATTTCCCAATCACTTGTCGATGCTGGTGGCCGTGAGCACCGAGACACCCACCAGGTCGCTGATCCACCACGCGGACTTCCGCCGGCTGTGGACCGGCGACGCCCTCGGCCAGCTCGGCGCCCAGCTGACCGCGCTCGCGCTGCCGATCTTCGCGGTGCAGCAGCTGGCCGCCACCGAGTGGCAGATGGGCGTGCTCAACGCCGCCGAGTACGCCGCGTTCCTGGTGATCGGGCTGCCGGCCGGCGCGTGGGTGGACCGGATGCGCAAGCGGCGCGTGCTCATCGTGGCGGACCTCGTGCGGGCCACGGTGCTCGCGATCGTCGTCGCGACCGCCGTGACAGGGCACGCCTCGATCCCCCTGCTCATCGTGGCCGGGCTCGTCATCAGCGTGGCCACCGTCTTCTTCGACGTCTCCCACCAGAGCTACATCCCGGGGCTCGTCGGCCTGGACCACCTGGTCGAGGGCAACTCGAAGCTGCAGGCCACGGCGTCGGTCGCGCAGGTGGCAGCGCCCGCGATCGGTGGCCTCGCGCTGCGCGTCATCACCGCGCCGGCCCTCATCGCGGTCACCGTCGTCACCTACCTCGCCTCGGCGTTCGCGGTCGGCCGGATCACGCACCAGGAGACGCCGCCGCACCCCGACACGCGCCGACCGCTCAAGGTCGAGATCGCCGAGGGCCTGCAGTTCGTCGTCCGCGAGCCGTACCTGCGCCGGATCGTCGCGTGCACGTCGCTCGGCAACTTCGCGGGCGCCATCGCCGGCGCGGTCACCGTCATCTACGTGCTGCGGACCCTCGGCCTGGGCACGGCCGCGTACGGCGCGGTCCTGTCGGCCGGGTCGATCGGGGCCCTGCTCGGCGCGGTCGTCGCCGGTCGGCTCGCGCAGTGGGTGGGCGAGGGCCGCATCATCCCGCTGTCCGCGCTGGTGATGGCACCGGCGGCCGCCCTCATGCCGCTCGCGTCGACCAGCACCGTCCCCGCGGCCGTGCTGCTCATCGCGGGCGGCGCGCTGTTCGGCTTCGCCGTCATCGTCTACAACGTCGCGCAGGTCAGCTTCCGCCAGCGGGTGTGCCCGCCGCCGCTGCTCGGGCGCATGAACGCGTCCGTGCGGTTCATCGTGTGGGGCACGATGCCGATCGGTGGGCTGCTGGGCGGCTGGCTCGGGACCCACCTCGGCGTCCTGCCGACGCTCTGGGTCTCCGTCGCCCTCATGGCAGCATCCGCGCTGCCCGTGCTGATCTCCCCGCTGCTGCGGATGCGCGACCTGCCGGGAGCCCCGGTCGCCGACGAGCCCGCGACCGCCGCGACCGACGCCTGAGCGGCTGCCGGTCGCGGCGCGGGCCAGGTCAGTCGCGCCGAGCGTCCGCGGCGAGCAGGACCTCGAGCCGGGCGCGGTACTCGGTCTCGTCGATCTCGCCCCGGGCGTAGCGCTCGGCCAGCACGCTGCGCGCACCGCCGGTCCCGCGGGGGCCGTTGCCCTCCCAGTAGCGACGGCGACGACGGCCGCCCAGCACGAGGAACAGCGCGATCACGCCGAACCAGAAGAGCGGGATGAACAGGAACCAGGGACCCGGTCCCCAGCCCCAGCCGTACCCGACGGGGTGGGACAGGAGCGTGGCGAGCATGACGACCTCCGACGATGCGTGGCGGCCGACCGTCGACCGCACCACCACCGTCGCCCGCCGAGCCCCACCGCGTCGTCGTCCACCGGGACCGTCCTGGTCGCTCCGATCGGAGTCAGCCGGCCCACCCGGGGCGCACCAGCCCCGACTCGTAGGCGAGCACCACCATCTGCGCGCGGTCCCTCGCGCCCAGCTTCGTCGCGGCGCGCAGCACGTGGGTCTTGACGGTCAGCGGGCTGAGGAAGAGCCGCGCGCCGATCTCGTCGTTGGACAGTCCCTCGGCGACGAGCACGAGCACCTCGCGCTCGCGTGGCGTGAGGTCCGCGAGCGCCGACGGCTCCGGGACCTCGCGCGTCGCCCGGGCGACGGTGGCCAGGAGCCGTCGCGTCACGGTCGGCGAGAGGAGCGCGTCCCCGGCGGCCACCACCCGCACCGCCCGCAGCAGGTCGGCCGGCTCCGTGTCCTTGACCAGGAACCCGGACGCGCCGCCGCGGATCGCCTCGGCCACGTACTCGTCGAGCTCGAACGTGGTCACGACGACCACCCGGACGCCCGCCGCCCGAGGCTCGTCGACGATCCGGCGCGTCGCCGTCAGCCCGTCGGTGCCCGGCATCCGGATGTCCATGAGCACCACGTCCGGGAGCAGCTCGAGCGCGAGCCGGACCGCGTCGTCGCCCGTGGCCGCCTCGCCGACCACGTCCATGTCGGGCTCGGCGTCGATGAGCGCACGGAAGCCGCCGCGGACGAGGCCCTGGTCGTCGGCGAGGAGCACCCGGATGGTCACTGCGGGACCTCCAGCCGGACCCGGAAGCCCTCGGGCCCGGACGCGGCCGTCAGCACGCCTCCGACGGCCGCGGCCCGCTCCCGCATCCCCCGCAGCCCGTAGCCCTCGACGAGCGCCGCCACGGGCGGACCGTCGTCGGCGACCTCGAGCACGATCGTCTCCCCCACCGCGAGCGTGACCTGCACGGACGCCTCGGGTGCGTGCCGCCGGACGTTGGTGAGCGCCTCCTGCAGCGTGCGGTGCACCACCCCGGCGACGGGCTCCGCCAGCTCGCGCTCGAGCCCGTCGGCGTCGACGGCGAGGCCGGCGGCCCGGGCGCGGTCGACGAGCCTCTGGAGCCCCGCACCGGTCGCCGGCTCGCGCGGCGCCTCCCCCTCGGCCCGCAGGATCCCCAGCACCTCCCGCACCTCGTCGAGGGCGTCCCGGCTGGCGTCGCGGATCTCCACGAGGGCCTGCCGCGCGGCCTCGGGCTCACGGTCCATGAGGTGCAGCCCGACGCCGGCCTGCACGGTGATCCCGGACAGCGAGTGCGCGAGCACGTCGTGCAGCTCCCGCGCGATGCGCAGCCGCTCCGCCGCGACGGCCGACTCCTCGCGCGACATGCGCGCCGCGCGGACGGCCTGCATCCGCTCCCGACGCCCGCGCGCGCCCTCACCGAGCAGCATCGCGATCGCGAGGCCCGTCACGGTGAGCGTCGTGTACACGGGGTTCAGGCCGTCAGGGCGGAGCCCCAGCAGGACGACCGCGAGCGCGCCGACGGCTCCCGAGGCGAGCGACAGGAGCCGTCGTCGCGTCGCACCGAGGGCCACGACGACGAAGCCCAGCGGCACCAGCGCCGGGCCCGGCTCGTAGCCGAGCGCCAGGTACGCCACGGGCGCGACGACGGCCAGGACCGATCCGACGACGGCGGGAGCGCCGCGGCGCACCACGAGCACCAGCGACGCCGGCGCCACGAGCAGGAGCAGGACGCCGAGGATGTCGAACGCGCGCGCGGCCGGGTGCCAGGCGTTGGCGCCCGCGCAGCCGAGGACCGTCAGCAGCCCGAGGAACGCGGCCGGCACGGCGATCCAGCCGGCGCGCCCCCGGCCCCACGGCGGGCCCGGCCACGGGGCGGTCGCGGGCGTCATCCGACCACCGTAGCCAGGGACGTCGGGACGACGCGTGCTCCGTGCGGAGCGTCGCGGGCGCGCCGGACGGAGCGCTACGAGCGGCGCCGAGCCACCAGCACCAGCGTGCCGCCGATCAGCAGAGCACCCAGCCCGAGCCCCAGGACGGGCGCCGCGTCGGCCCCGGTCGCGGCCAGGACCCCGTCGTCGTCGGGCGCGGGCGTCGGGAGGGGTGCCGGCGTGGGCGCGGGGGTCGGCGTCGGCGCGACCGCGCTCACCGTGACCGTCACGGCGGTCGTCGTACACAGGTCGGCGGCCGTCGATGCGCAGATCGAGTAGGTGAACGTGTCGGTCCCCGTGAAGCCGGCCGCCGGGACGTAGCGGGCGACGCCCCCCGAGAAGGCGACGGCGCCGTGGAGCGGCGCGGCCGCGAGCGTCGGACCGGCGACGTCGCCGAGATCGTTCCCTGTGACGCCGATGTCGACCGCGGTGTCCTGCGGCGTCGTCGCGGCGTCGGGCTGCGCCACCGGGTAGACCTCGACCGTCACCTGCCCGCTGCCGCACAGCTGCGGGACGCCGTCGTCGCACACGAAGTCGCCGTAGGAGTCGCGCCCCGCGAAGCCCGCCCGCGGGGTGTAGGTCGTCGTGGCGTCGGCGCCGACGACCGCGGTCCCCGTGCGCGGCGGCACGCCGCGGTAGGTCGTCAGCGCGTCCCCGGCGTCGGGATCGTCGACGACGAGGGTGCCCGGCACGGGCGTGCCCGTCGTGGTGGTCAGGGTGAGTGGAGCGACCGTCGGAGGGTCGTTCTGCGCCAGGACGGTGACGGTCACGGCGGCGGTGTCGCAGAACGTCGGCACCGTCGGCGAGCAGATCCGGTACTCGAACGAGTCGACCCCGGTGAAGCCCGGACCGGGCGTGTAGATGGCGTGACCGGCAGCCGGGTCGAGCGTGACGAACCCGTTCGACGGCGGGGTCACCGGTGTCGCGTCGAGCGGGGCGCCGTCCGTGTCGTTGCTGACCACCGGGACCGTCACGGGCTGCCCGGCGAACGTCTCCGCCAGGTCGTCCGTGGCGCGCGGTCGGACGTTGATCGTGACCGAGGCGGTGTCGCAGGCGACGGGCTGGGCGTTGTCGCAGACCTCGAAGTCGAACGTGTCGACGCCGGCGAAGTCGGACAGCGACTCGTAGACGAAGCCGCCGCTCGGGCTGACGAGCGCGAGGCCGTTCCCCGGGGGCGCCGACATGCTGAACGTCAGCTCCTGCCCCGGATCGGGATCCGTCGCCGTCACGGTCCCGAGAACGAGCGCGCCGGTCGTGGTGTCGCGGACGAGGTCGTCGGCGACCGGCGCCGTGTTGGTCGGCGGCGCGCCGACGACCACCGTCTCCACCGTGCTCGACTCTGCGCTCCCGTCGTTGTTGGACGGCGACGGGTCCGCGGTGGTGGACGTCCCGCTCACCACGTTGACGAGGGTGGACCCGACCGGCGCCGTCGCGACGCCGGAGAATCTGAGCGGCACCGTGCCACCTGCGGCGACCGTGCCCAGCTGCCAGCTGAGGACGCCGCCGGTGACCGTCCCCGTGGTCGAGGACGGGTCGAGCGTGAAGCCGGCGGGCAACGGGTCGGAGATCACCACGTCGGTCGCGTCGGACGGCCCGAGGTTGATCACGGTGATCTGGTACGTCACCGTGCCGCCCTCGAGCACGGTCGCCGGGCCGGCCTTGCTCACCTCGAGGTCGGCGGTCTGGTTGCCCGGGACCGCGCAGTCGGGCAGCACCGCGGTCGGCGCCACCGGCGCGCGGACCACGTTGGTCACGGTGCCGGTCTCGACGTCGAAGATCTGACCTGGCGGCGCGACGGTCTGCACCCGGATGGGGGTCGCGGCCGAGTCGCCGACGAAGCTGCCCTGCACGCTCGTCGCGCCGGAGAACTGGTAGCCGCCGAAGCCACCCACCGACCCGTCGTCCGTGAGGCCGGCGGCGGTGAGTACAGCGCCGCTCGACTGCCGCCACGCCCCGTTGTTGAGGAAGACGCCGTCCACCGTGACCAGTCCGGAGTTCCCGGACAGCGCGCTGTTGTTGGTAAAGCCCCCGAGAGTGCCCAGCGCGCACGTGTTCTGCAGCGCTCCGGAGCCGTTGACCGTCAGCCCGACGTCGAAGGTGGCCAGCCCGGCGTTGTCGAGCGTGCCGTTCAGCATCCCCTGGCCGAACACCGCGAGCGTCCCGCTGTTCTCGAAGTGCACCGCGCTGTTCAGGGTCAGGTCGCCCTGCACCTGGACCACGCCCTCGTTGAGGTACGCGCCGCCGGAGGGCGAGAAGGAGCCGGCCACCACGAGCTCCGCGTCCGGGTAGACGTGCACGTCAGCGGTGCCATTGACTCCGAGGCCGGCGAAGTCGGCGGTCCCCTCGAGCTCGAGCGAGAACCCGGCGTTGACGACGACGGAGGGGAAGTCGAGGACGCCGCCCGCCGCCACCGCGATCGCCCCGGCGGCGTTGTTCATGTAGTGCCCGGTCAGCGTCGCGCCGGACGCCACGCACAGCGTGCCACCGGCGGGGAGGGCGTCGATGCCCGCAGTGACGTCGGACGCGACAAGGACGACCTCTCCAGACCCGACGGTGATCGACGTGGCACCCGCGGCCACGGTCCGCGTGGGCGACGCGCACTGGGAGGCGAAGTCCGCCTGGGCGCCGGAGGAGGGGACGAGCACCAAGCCCGCGAGCACGACGAGGGCGGACACGAGCAGGGCCGCCGGCCGCACCGCCGCTCGACGCGTCACCTGCGCCCCCATCCCTCGACCCCTGTGGCGCCACGTTAAACGATTCGGACATCACGGGCGACGTCAGAGGTCGTACTCGACCACCACGGGCGCGTGGTCGGAGAAGCGCTCGGCGTACGTCGCCGCGCGGTCGACGGTCGCCTTGACCGCGGCGTCGGCGAGGTCGGGCGTGGCCAGCTGGTAGTCGATGCGCCAGCCGGCGTCGTTGTCGAACGCCTGCCCGCGCCAGGACCACCACGTGAACGGCCCCGGTCCCTCGCCGCCGAGCTCGCGGCCGAGGTCGTGCCAGCCGAGGTCGTCGAACCAGCGGTCGAGGTACGCGCGCTCGCGCGGCAGGAACCCCGCCGACTTGAGGTTGCCCTTCCAGTTCCTGATGTCCGCCTCGCGGTGCGCGATGTTCACGTCGCCGGCGACGACGGCGTAGCCGCCCTGCTCGGCGATGTCCGCCAGCCGCCCGGTCACGTGGTCGAGGAAGGCATACTTCTCGTCCATCGACGGCGTCCCGAGCGTCCCGGAGTGCAGGTAGGTGGACACGACGGTGATGCTCCGCGCCGGCGCACCCTCGTGCGCCGGCAGCGCCAGGTCGGCCTCGACCCAGCGACCGGAGTCGCCCGTCACCCCGGTCTTCAGCCCGATCCGGACCGCCGTCATCGGCAGCCTGCTCGCGATGGCGACGCCCGCGCGGCCCTTGGTCTCGCTGGCCTCGTGAGCCAGGTGCCACTCCCCCGCCGGCAGGTGGTCGGCCAGGATCTCGTCGGTGGCCCGGACCTCCTGCAGGAGGATCACGTCGGGGTTCCGGGCGGCGAGCCAGGTCCCCATCCCCCGCTTGAAGGCGGCCCGGATCCCGTTGACGTTCACGCTCGCGATGGTCAGCACCGGACCATCCAACCCCACGTCACGGACAGCTCAGGACCCTGCGTACGCGGCCTCCAGCGCGGCGACGTCCAGCTTGCCCATGGTCAGCATGGCCGCCATCGCCCGCGCGACGCCGTCGGCGTCGGGTCGCGACATGATCTGGTCCAGCTGGACGGGCACCACCTGCCAGGACACGCCGAACTTGTCGACGAGCCAGCCGCACTGGCTGGGCCGGCCGCCGTCGGCGACGAGCGTCTCCCAGTAGTGGTCGACATCCGCCTGGTCCTGGCAGTCGAGGACGAACGAGAACGCCTCGTCCAGCACGAACGTCGGGCCGGCGTTGAGGAACGTCACGCGCATGCCGTCGATGGAGAGCTCGACGATGAACTCGGCGCCCTCGGAGACGTCGGGCGTGCCCGGCGGCGCCGTCACCACCGAGTGGATGGTGGTGTTCGGGATGACCTCGGCGTAGAACCGTGCGGCGTCGGCGGCCTGGTCGTCGAACCAGAGGTGCGGGCGGACGATGCCCATGACTGCTCTCCCTCCGACGACCGGGGCCGGCCGTCACCCACCCAGCCTGGCCCCGATCGCGGAAGTTCTCAGCCCAGGAGGCGCTCCGCCGTGTCGACGACGTTGCTCAGCAGCATCGCCCGCGTCATCGGGCCGACGCCGCCCGGGTTCGGGGACACCCACGCGGCGACCTCGAGCACGCTCGGGTCGACGTCGCCGACGACGCGGCTCTTGCCCGTCTCCGGGTCCGTCGCGCGCGAGACGCCGACGTCGACGACGACCGCGCCCGGCTTGACGATGTCCGCCGTGATGATGCCGGGCACCCCGGCCGCCGCGATGATCACGTCGGCGTTGCGGGTGTGCTCCGCGAGGTCCTGCGTGCCGGTGTGCGTGAGCGTGACGGTCGCGTTGATCTCGCGCCGCGTGAGCAGCAGCCCGATGGAGCGCCCCACCGTGACGCCGCGGCCGACGATCACGATGTCCGCGCCGCGCAGGTCGATGTCGTGCCGCAGCAGGAGGTCGATGATGCCTCGCGGGGTGCACGGCAGCGGGGACGTCACCGGCTCGTTGACCCGCAGCACCAGCCGCCCGAGGTTGGTCGGGTGCAGGCCGTCGGCGTCCTTGTCGGGGTCGACGAGCTCGAGCACCCGGTTGGTGTCGATGCCCTTCGGCAGCGGCAGCTGCACGATGAACCCGGTGCACTCCGGGTCCTCGTTGAGCCGCCGCACCGCCGCCTCGATCTCGTCCTGCGTGGCCGTGGCCGGCAGGTCCTCCCGGATCGAGGCGATGCCCACCTCGGCGCAGTCCTTGTGCTTGCCGGCCACGTACCAGCGCGAGCCGGGGTCGTCGCCGACGAGCAACGTCCCCAGGCCCGGCCGCACGCCGCGGTCCGCCAGCGCGACGACCCGCTCGGTCAGCTCCGCCTTGATCCGGGCCGCCGTGGCGGTCCCGTCGAGAAGCCGAGCCGTCATCAGTACTGCTGCAGGTCGGAGTACAGCGGGAAGGACTCGGTGAGCTTGAGCACCCGGGCCCGCAGCGCCTCGACGTCCGTGGCCGCACCGTTGATGAGCGCGGTCGCGATGATGTCCGCGACCTCGGTGAACTCCGCGTCGCCGAAGCCACGGGTGGCCAGCGCGGGCGTGCCGATGCGCAGGCCCGAGGTGACGCGCGGGGGGCGCGGGTCAAAGGGCACCGCGTTGCGGTTCACCGTGATGCCGGCCTCGTGCAGGAGGTCCTCGGCCTGCTGGCCGTCGAGGTCCGAGTGCCGCAGGTCGACGAGAACGAGGTGGACGTCGGTGCCGCCCGTGAGCACGGAGACGCCGGCCGCCGTGACGTCCGGGGCCGAGAGCCGCTCCGCGACGAGGCGGGCACCGTCGAGCGTGCGCTGCTGACGGTCCTTGAACTCCTCGGTGCCGGCCACCTTGAACGCGACGGCCTTAGCGGCGATCACGTGCATGAGCGGTCCGCCCTGCTGGCCCGGGAACACGGCCGAGTCGATCTTCTTGGCGAGCTCCTCGCGGCTCAGGATGAAGCCCGAGCGGGGGCCGCCGATCGTCTTGTGCACCGTCGACGAGACGACGTCGGAGTGCGGCACGGGGCTCGGGTGCAGGCCCGCGGCCACCAGGCCGGCGAAGTGCGCCATGTCGACCCAGAGCTTGGCGCCCACCTCGTCGGCGATGGACCGGAACGCCGCGAAGTCGAGCTGGCGCGGGTACGCGGACCAGCCGCCGATGATCACGTCGGGGCGCTGCTCGAGCGCCTTCTCGCGCACGACGTCCATGTCGACCAGGAACGTCTGGGGGTCCACGCCGTACGCGCCGACCTGGTAGAGCCTGCCCGAGAAGTTGATCTTCATGCCGTGCGTGAGGTGGCCGCCGTGCGCGAGCTCGAGGCCGAGGATCTTGTCGCCCGCGTTGATCAGGGCGTGCAGCACGGCCGCGTTCGCCGTGGCGCCCGAGTGCGGCTGGACGTTGGCGTGCTCGGCGCCGAACAGGGACTTGGCGCGGGCGATCGCGATGTTCTCCGCGATGTCGACCTGCTCGCAGCCGCCGTAGTAGCGGCGGCCCGGGTAGCCCTCGGCGTACTTGTTGGTGAGCACGGAGCCCTGCGCCTGCAGGACCGCGCGGGGGACGAAGTTCTCGCTCGCGATCATCTCGAGCGTGCCCTGCTGGCGGGCGAGCTCACCGTCGAGGACGGCGGCGATCTCCGGGTCCAGCTGGGAGATGTTCTGATCCATCAGGGGGATCTGGTCGGCGCTCATGGCACTCCTTCGCAGTCAGCGTGTGCGTGCGCGTCCGGCACCCGCACACTCGTGTGTGGTGACCGGGGGCCCAGGCGTCCGACCCGTTGGTCTGCTGCTGCGTCGCTCCCCGGTGGTGACCCACCCGTTTCGCCAGTCGCGACGCGCACAGACTAGCAACCTCGGGTCGGGCCTGCGTCGGCCGTCTCAGGCGTCGTCGGCGTCGCCCAGGATCTTGCGGAGGTACGCGTAGGTGAGGTCGCCCGCGGTCTGGTCGTGCTGGTGCTCGTACCCGTGCTTGGCGTACAGCGCGAGGTTCTGGACCGAGTCGCGGCCGGTGAACACCCAGACCTCCTCGATGCCCTCAGGCAGGTGCGGCAGGATCGCCATGAGCATCTGGGTGCCGAAGCCCTGGCCCTGCAGGTCGGGGGCCACGGCGAACCGGCCGAGCGTGGCCTTGGGGCCCTCGATGAGCATCCGGATCGAGCCGACCAGCCGGTGCCCGTACCAGCCGCCGAGCGTGATGACGCCGTCCTTCTCGAGGTCCTCCTGGAGCTCCTCGAGCGTCTGCGTGAGCGGCGGGATGTGCGGGTCCCCGTACTGCTGCGCCTCGGTGACGAACGCGGCGCGGCGGAGCGTGAGCAGCTCGCCGGCGTCGTCGCGGGTCACCGAACGGATCTGGAGGTCGGCCTGCGTCATGCGGCCCATCGTGTCAGCCGATCCGCACGACCACTACTCTCGGACCTCGTGTCCTCCGACTCATCTGCCGCCATCCACTGGGTCCTGACCCTCTCCTGCCCGGACCGCCCCGGGATCGTGCACGCGGTCGCCGGGCTGCTGGCCGAGCACGGGGGGAACATCACCGAGTCGCAGCAGTTCGGGGACCCCCTGTCGGGGCTGTTCTTCATGCGGGTGCAGGTGACGGCGACGACGCCGCGCGACGAGCTCGAGGCCGCGTTCGCCCCGGTGGCCGCCCAGTTCGGGATGGACTGGGCGCTCGACGTCGTCGGCCGCCCCGTCCGGACGCTGGTCATGGGCTCGACGGCGGCGCACTGCCTCAACGACCTCGCGTTCCGCCAGCGGTCCGAGAACCTGCCGATCGACCTGGTCGCGGTGGTCTCGAACCACACGGCCCTCGAGCCGCTCGCGCAGTTCTACGGCATCCCCTTCCACCACGTCCCCGTGACTGCCGCGACCAAGCAGCAGGCCGAGGCGCGACTGCTCGGGCTGGTCGAGGAGCTCGACGTCGAGCTCGTCGTGCTGGCGCGGTACATGCAGATCCTGTCCGACGACCTCTGCCGGGCGCTGCAGGGCCGGGTCATCAACATCCATCACTCGTTCCTGCCGTCGTTCAAGGGCGCGCGCCCGTACGCGCAGGCCCACGACCGCGGGGTCAAGCTCATCGGCGCCACGGCCCACTACGTCACCGGCGACCTCGACGAGGGCCCGATCATCGAGCAGGACGTCGAGCGGGTCGACCACTCCCGCCACGTCGAGGACCTCGTGGCGCTGGGGCAGGACGTCGAGCGCCGGGCCCTGGCCCGGGCGGTGCGCTGGCACGCCGAGCACCGCGTGCTCCTCGACGGCCACCGCACCATCGTCTTCCGCTGAGCGTCGCCGCCTGAGGGCGGCGCCGAAGTCGCGTCCGCGCCGCGGTGACCGTCACCGTGAAGACTTTGTCTCACCCGGCGCGACAAAGTCTTCACGAAAACCACCCGCCTCCCGAAGGTCAGGCCTCGCGGGCGCGGCGCTGCAGGGCGTCGATCGTCACGGCGACGGCCAGGACGAGGCCGGTGACCACCAGCCGCGCGGACTGGTCGAGGTTGAGCAGGGTCAGCCCGGTGGAGATCGACTGGACGACGAGGATGCCGACGAGGGCCGACCACGCCGACCCGCGCCCACCGAACAGGCTCGTCCCGCCGATGACCGCGGCGGCGATGGCGGTGAGGTTGGTGTCGCCGGCGCCGCTGCCCTGGTTGGCGGCCGCGAGCCGGCCGACGGCGAGCACCCCGCCGAGCGCCGCGAGCGTCGAGCAGGCCACGAACGCGGACACGAACACCCGTCGCACGGGCACCCCGGCCTTGCGGGCCGCCTCGGCGTCGCCTCCGACGGCGCGCACGAACCGGCCCCACCGGGTGCGGCGGAGCATGAGGTCGGTCACGGCGACCAGGCCGACGAACAGCGCGAACACGGCGCCGACGCCGCGGTTGGTCCCGAGGTAGGCGACGACCACCGAGAGCACGGCGGCCAGGGCGGCGATGCGGGCCACGACCTGCCAGAGCGGCGCGACGGGCAGCTCGGCGCGCAGCCGGCGGACCCGGTCCATGACCCGGCCGGTGCCATAGGCGGCGACGACCGCGACGACGATCACCCACGCCGTGACGGGCGCGAGGAAGGCCGTCTGGCAGAACCGGACCAGCCACCACTCGAACGGGAGGTTGACCGACCCGGTCGGCCCGAGCACCCGCATCTGCAGCCCCGTGATCACCAGCAGGCCGGCCAGGGTGAACACGAAGCTGGGCACGTTGAGCCGCGTGTGCAGCGCCGCGTAGATGGAGCCCACCAGCACGCCAACCGCGAGCGCCGCCAGCACGGCGAGCCACAGCGGCCAGCCCAGCTGGACGGACCCGACCGCCACGACCGCTGCCGCCAACCCGGAGACGGCCCCGACGGAGAGGTCGATCTGGCCGACGTGCAGCGTGAGCACCACGCCGAGGGCGATGACGCCCGTCGCGGCGGACTGCTGCGTGAGGTTGACCAGGTTGTCGCTGGACAGGAAGTGCGGGTTGAGGATCTGGAACACCAGCCAGATGAGCACGAGCACGACGGCGACCGGGAGCACCCCGAGGTCGCCGGTGCGCAGGCGCTGCCACGTCGTCGCCGCGATGCCGGTGTGGTCGACGGCGCTCATCGGGCGATCCCCGTCACGGCCGCCAGCAGCTCTTCGTAGCTGGTCTTCGCCGCGTCGAACTCGCCGTTGACCCGGCCCAGCCGGAGCACGACGATCCGATCCGCCACGGCCTGCACGTCGGCCAGCGAGTGGCTGGTCAGTACGACCCCGTGCCCGCGCTCGCGCAGGCGCTCGACCAGCGTGAGGAACTCCGCCGTCTGGCGCAGGCCGAGCGCGGCGGTCGGCTCGTCCAGGACGATGACGCGGGGCTCCCCCAGCAGCGAGCGGGCGATCGCGACGGCCTGCCGCTGCCCGCCGGACAGGGCTGCCACGGGCACCCGCACCGACGGCACGCGCGCGGCGAGCTGGTTGAGCAGCTCCCAGGCGTGCTTCTCCATGGTGACCTCGTCGAGCAGGAGCCCGCGCTCGGCCTCGTGCCCGAGGTAGAGGTTCTCGACGACGTCGAGGTTCGCGCACAGGGCGAGGTCCTGAAACACCGCGGCGATGCCCAGGCCGCGCGCGACGGAGGGGGACGACAGCGCGACGGGGCGGCCGTCGACCAGCACCTCGCCCTCGTCGGGGAGCAGCGCACCGGTGAGGGTGCCGACGAGGGTGGACTTGCCCGCGCCGTTGTCGCCGATCACGGCGACGACCTCGTGCGCGTGCACCTGGAGGTCGACGTCGACCAGCGCGCGGGCGGCGCCGTAGCTCTTGGAGACGCCGCGGAGCGAGAGGACGGGCAGGTCGGGCGCGGTCATGAGGTTCCCTCGTCGAGCAGGCCCGCGGCGGTGCAGGCGTCGGTGTAGGGCTCCACGCAGATCTCCTCGGTGGTGTACACGCCGCCGTCGACGATGACGCGGCGCAGGTTGTCGACGGTCACGGGGACCGGGCTGAGCAGCAGGGCCGGGACTCCCTGCACGCGGGACGTGGTGACCGGGACCTCGCCGCGCAGCACGCGCACGGCGAGCTCCGCGGCGGTGCGGGCCTGCGAGCCGATGGCCTTGTAGACGGTCATGGACTGGTCGCCGGTGACGATGCGCTGGATGGCGGCCAGCTCGGCGTCCTGCCCCGTGACGGGCGGGACCGGGTCCAGGCCCGCGGCCTTCATCGCCGAGATCGCGCCGCCCGCCGTGCCGTCGTTGGCCGCGTAGACCGCGTCGACCTGCCCGGCGTACTGCGTGAGCTGCCCGGTCACCCACTCCTGGGCCTTGTCCGGGCTCCAGTCGGGGGTGTCGTAGGAGGCGAGCACCTCGACGGGTGCGCCGGCGAACGCGTCGGCGACGCCCGCCTGCAGCGCCGCCGAGTTCGGGTCGGTCGCCGCGCCGTTGACCATCAGGACCCCCTGGGGCGGCTCGTCGGGACCGCTCCGGGTCGTCGCCAGGTCGCGCACCAGCGCCTCGCCCTGCAGCCGGCCGATCCGGCGGCTGTCGAAGGACACGTAGTAGTCGAGGTCGGCGTCCTTGATGAAGCGGTCGTAGGCGATCACCGGCACGCCGCGCCGGTGCGCCTGGCCCACGATGCTGACCGCCGCGGCGCTGTCGACCGCGTCGAGCACGATGACCCCGGCTCCCTGCGTCAGCGCGGACTCGGCCTGCTGCTGCTGCGCGGCGGCGTCCTGGTCGGCGTTGGCGTAGATCACGCGGCACTCGGGGCACCGGTCGGCCACGACGCGCTCGAACTCGGGCCGGTCGACGGCCTCGTACCGCGCGGTCTTCGACTCGGGCAGCAGCAGGGCGATGACCTGGTCCGACGGCGCCTGCCCGGTCGGGACCGCGGCGCAGCCCGCCAGCGCGAGCACGGCGACGAGGGCCGCCAGCAGTGCGCGCGTCACAGGACCACCGCCCCGGGTCCGGCGATCGTGACCCGGTCGAGCGCGACGGCCAGCGCGCCGCGCACCTCGGCCGCGGCGCCCAGCTCCGCGGCGACCACCGGCACGGGGCCGGCGATGCTCGGGATGGTGCGCTGGGCGAGCGCCACGCGCATCGGCTCGAGCAGCAGGTCGCCGGCCTCGGCGAGCTCGCCGCCCACCACCAGCAGCTCGGGGTCGAACAGGTTGCACACGCTCGCGGCGGCGACGCCGAGGTGGTGGCCGGCGTCGGCGATCACTCGTCGGCACCCCGCGTCGCCCTCGTCCGCTCGGGCGATGACGTCCCGCAGCGTCAGGTTGCCGTGGCTGGGCCGCAGCATGTCGAGCAGGACGGGCGCACCGACGTACATCTCGAGGCAGCCGCGGTTGCCGCAGCGGCAGATGGGGCCCTGGTCGTCGATCGTCGTGTGGCCGATCTCCCCCGCCGCGCCCACGCGGCCGTGGAAGACCTCGCCGCCGAGCACGAGCCCGCCGCCGACCCCGTGCGAGGCGCGCACGTACACCACGTGCTGCCTGCCGCGGGCGGCACCGAGCCGGACCTCCGCGAGCGCGCCGAGGTTGGCGTCGTTCTCGACGTAGACCGGCAGGCCGAGCCGGTCCCCCAGCATCTCGGGCACGGCGGCGCCGTCCCAGCCGCGCAGCATGCCGAGCGACGACAGCCGGCCGGTCCGGACGTCGACGGGCGCGGGCACGCCGACGCCCACGGCGAGCACCTCGGACATGACGGCGTCGACGGAGTCGACCATCTCGGTGAGCAGCATCGCGGCGCGCTCGAGGCCCTGGTCCGCGCGGTGGTCGGGCGGCAGCGGCATGCGCTGCTCGGCGACGATGCGGTGCGCGACGTCCGACAGGGCCACCCGGAGGGACCGGGTGCCGAAGTGCATGCCGGCCACCAGCCCGAGGTTGCGGGCGAGGGTGACCTGCTGGGCGCGGCGTCCGCTGCGCGACGTGGGCGCCGTGTGCAGGACGCCGGCGGTCGTGAGCTCCTTGACGATGTTCGACACCGTGGCCGGGGACAGGCCAGTGACGCCGGCCAGCTCGACCTGCGTGAGCGAGCCACGCTGCTGGACGGCGCTGACGATCCGCGCTCTGTTGGCTTCACGCAGTGAAGTCTGGGAGCCCGGAGTGACCCGGTCATTGCCCATCGGCGAAGGATACACACGCCCCGCCGCGGCCCCGGGGCCGGACGCTCCGGACGTCCTCCGCCGCTGCCCGCCAGGAGCGTCGGCGGGTCCCGACTGCCGCTCCGACCTGCAGAGATGGAGGAGGAATGCCCCAAACCCGGAGCCATCAGACGTCTCTGCGCGACTCGCGCCTGCAGGAGGTGAATCCCAGATCACGATTTGGCGACTCATGCGTTCATTTCTTGACTTCAACGCCGCCATGCCGCTGAGATGTGACCCGGATCGGGCGAGGCGCACTGGTGGGCCTCCGTCCGATCGCCCGGCGGACTGCTCCCGCACTGCCGGGCGAGCACACCGGGCCGCGGGAACCACCTCCGCGGTCGTCATCACCCCTATCCACGGCAAAGAAGGCGTAGGAGTCACATGCGTAACGCACGCAAGTTCACCGCCATGGCCGCAGGCCTCGCCGTCGCCAGCCTCGCGCTCGCGGCGTGCAGCTCCGGCGACGGCGGCAGCTCGGACGACTCGTCCGGCGGCGCCGGCGACAAGGTCGAGGTCTTCACCTGGTGGGCGAGCGGGTCCGAGAAGCTCGGTCTCGACGCGCTCGTCGGCGTGTTCGACACCCAGCACCCTGACGTCGAGTTCATCAACGGCGCCGTCGCCGGTGGTGCCGGCTCGGCCGCCAAGGACCTGCTCCAGACCCGCCTCCAGGCGAACGACCCGCCGGACACGTTCCAGGCCCACGCGGGCGCGGAGCTGACCGACTACATCAACGCCGGCCAGGTCGAGGACGTCTCGAGCCTGTACGACGAGTTCGGTCTGCGCGACGCGTTCCCGGCCGACCTGGTCGACCGCCTCACCGTCGACGGCAAGATCTACTCGATCCCGTCGAACATCCACCGCGCGAACGTCGTCTGGGCCAACACCCAGGTCCTCACGGACTCGGGCCTGGACCCGGCCGCGAAGTACGACACGATCGACGACTGGTTCGTCGCGCTCGACGCCGTCAAGGAGAAGACCGGCCGCACGCCGCTGTCGGTGGCGACCACGTGGACCCAGGTCAACCTGCTCGAGACCATCCTCCTGTCCGACCTGGGCGCCGACGGCTACAGCGGCCTGTGGGACGGGTCGACCGACTGGTCCGGCGATGACGTCACCAAGGCGCTCTCCGACTTCGAGAAGCTCATGAGCTACACGAACGAGGACCGCGACGGGCTCGACTGGCCCGACGCGACGCAGCAGGTCATCGACGGCAACGCCGCGTTCAACGTCATGGGCGACTGGGCCGTGGCGGCGTTCGAGGAGGCCGGCAAGAAGGCTCCGGCCGACTACGTCTACATGCCGGTCCCCGGCACCGACGGCGTCTTCGACTTCCTCGCCGACTCGTTCACGCTCCCCGTCAACGCCCCGCACCCCGCGGGCGCCAAGGCGTGGCTGCAGACGATCGGCTCGCTCGAGGGCCAGGTCGCGTTCAACAAGGCCAAGGGTTCCATCCCGGCCCGCAAGGACGCCAAGCCCGAGGACTTCTCGGAGTACCAGCAGTCCGCGATGAAGTCCTTCGGTGAGGACACCATCGTGTCCTCGCTGGCGCACGGCGCAGCGGCCCCGGCCGCCTGGGCCAACGCGATCTCGGACGCCACCAGCAAGTTCACCACCGGTGGTGGCGACCTCGCCGGCTTCCAGGCCGACCTGGTCGCGGCCGCCGAGGCCAACGCCGGCTGACCTGCCCCACCGCACGACCCGGCCCCGTCCCGGTCCTGGTGAACCCAGGGCCGGGGCGGGTCCTCGTGCAGCACGGCCCGCCCGACCCGTCCGAACGCTCGTCACGACCACAGGAGGCACTCGTGCCCCGACAGATCCGCAAGTGGGGGCCTCCCCTCCTGCTCATCTCGCCGACCTTGATCCTGCTCGGCGTCTTCGTCTACGGGCTCCTCGCGGTCAACGCGAACACGTCGACGAAGGACATCCACAACTCGGCCCAGGCCAACGGCAAGGCGCCTGTCGGCTTCGTCGGCCTCGAGAACTACGTCAACCTGTTCTCGTCCGACGAGTTCCAGCACTCGCTGAAGAACCTCGTGATCTACACGGTGGTCTTCCTCGTCGGCACGATGTTCTTCGGCTTCCTGTGGGCCTGGCTCCTCGACCGGCCCGTGCGGTTCGAGGGCGTCTTCCGCTCCATCTACCTGTTCCCGATGGCGGTCTCGTTCGTCGCCTCGGGCGTCGTGTGGCGCTGGCTGCTGAACTCCAACCAGGGTGAGAGCGCGTCGGGCCTGAACCGGCTGTTCCAGATGATCGGCCTGCCGTTCCTCCAGAACAACTGGTGGAACAACGTCAACGTCGGCATCGCGGCCATCGCGATCCCCGCCATCTGGCAGCTGTCCGGGTACGTCATGGCACTGTTCCTCGCCGGCTTCCGGGGCATCCCGGAGGAGCTGCGCGAGGCGTCCCAGATCGACGGCGCCACCAACTGGCAGATGTACCGCCACGTGATCTTCCCGCAGCTGAGCCCCGTCGCCCTGTCCGCCGTGATCATCGTCGGCCACATGTCGCTCAAGGCCTTCGACCTGATCATGTCGATCTCGAAGCCGGCGAACTACCAGACCAAGGTCCCCGCCATCGACATGTACGTCTTCAAGTCGAGCTTCGACTACTCGAACGCCGCAGCCGTGGGCGCGATCCTGCTGGTCATCGTCGCCGTGCTGATCATCCCGTACCTGGTGCACCTCAACCGGACGGAGAAGCACTGATGACCACCGTCACCCCCGCGGAGCTCGCCGCTCCCCTCGGCACGCCCGCCGCCGCCCCGGTGGCCGTCGGCCGCAGCCGGTTCTCCAAGGGCCGCACCGCCAAGTACGCGCTGCTGATCTTCTTCACGCTCATCGTCCTGATCCCGGTCTACGTGCTCATCGTGACCAGCTTCAAGGGCCAGGGCGACGCCACCCCGGCGCGTGCCTGGAACCTGCCGCAGGTGTGGACCATGGAGAACTGGACGGGCGCGTGGAGCGCACTGTCGCCGTCCCTGTGGCGCACCTTCGAGATGGTGATCCCGGCCGCGATCATCTCGTCGTTCCTGGGCTCGATGAACGGCTTCGTGCTCGCGCGCTGGCGGTTCAGGGGTGCGGACCTCGTCTTCACGCTGATCCTGTTCGGGATGTTCATCCCCTACCAGGCCGTGATGATCCCGCTCCTGCAGCTCATCCTCGGCGCCGGCATCCCCTCGGGCGTCCCGTCGCTGATCATCCTGCACGTGATCTACGGCCTGCCGATCACGACGCTGATCTTCCGCAACTACTACATGTCCATCCCCGAGGAGCTCGTCGAGGCCTCGCGCATGGACGGCGCGGGCATGCTGCGGACCTACTGGTCGGTCGTGCTCCCGATCTCGGTGCCCAGCTTCGTCGTCGTCCTGATCTGGCAGTTCACCTCGGCGTGGAACGACTTCCTGTTCGCGGTGTTCTTCTCGTCCAGCCAGAACGGCCCGGTCACCCTGGCCCTCAACAACCTGGCCAACGGTGCTCTGCTCACCAACTACGGCATCTCGATGGCGGGCGCGCTGCTCGCGTCGCTGCCCACGCTGCTGGTGTACGTGCTCCTCGGCAAGTACTTCATCGGCGGCCTCATGTCCGGGTCGGTCAAGGGCTGATGCCCCTGGCATGACCACCTGCCGCGGTCTCCGCAACCCGGCACGGCCGAAGGGCCCGCGACAGTCACCTGTCGCGGGCCCTTCGTGCGTCCGGGCTCAGGGCGCAGACGGGTTCAGCGCAGCGCGCTCATCCGGCGCAGCATCGCGTTGTCCAGGCTGGTCGCCCCCGTGATCGCGGCGAGCACGGACTCGTAGGTGGCGTTGGCGGCGTCGAACGACCCGTTGTTGCGGCCGTGCCGCAGCACCACGATCCGGTCGGACACGGCGCGCACGTCGTTCATGTTGTGGCTGATGAGGATCACGCCGTGGCCCAGGTCGCGCAGGCGCTCGATGTAGGTGAGCACCTCGGCGGTCTGCGCGACGGACAGCGCGGCGGTCGGCTCGTCGAGCACGACGAGGCGCGGGGAGCCGATGAGGGTGCGGGCGATCGCCACGGCCTGGCGCTGCCCCGCGGAGAGCTCGGACAACGGCGTCCGCACGGATGGGATGCGCAGGGTGAGGTCGCGCAGGATCCCCCGGGCCACCTGCTCCATCTTGCCGTCGTCGAGGAGCGCACCGTCGGTCAGCTCGCGCCCCAGGAAGATGTTGGACGTCACGTCGAGGTTCCCGCACAGGGCGAGGTCCTGGAACACGGTCGCGATGCCGAGCGCGTGCGCGGCGGACGGCGACGGGATGGTCACCGGCTCGCCGTCGATCTCGATGAAGCCCGAGTCGGGCGTCAGCACGCCGGAGATCACCTTGGCGAGCGTCGACTTGCCGGCTCCGTTGTCCCCGACGAGCGCGACCACCTGATGGTCGAACACGTCGAGGTCCACGCCGACCAGTGCCTCGACGGCGCCGAACCGCAGGCTGATCTGCCTGAGGGACAGCAGCGGCACCCGGGGGGATCCGCTCATGACCTCACCTGCTCCTCGTTGGGCACGTACCTGCAGTGAAACCCCGCCCGGTTCGCGCGTCAATCGTCGTCCTCCCTCTGGCTCGCGTCCCGCGCCTGCTCGTCCGCGCGCACGACGAAGTCGGTCGATCGCAGCACGAGCTCGAGCGCACCCATGACCTCGGCGCGCTGCCCGAGCTCGGCGGGCACCACCTCGAGCGGGGCGATCTGGTTGAGCAGCACGCGGTGCCGGATCGCCTCGCGGAGCGGGCCCAGCAGCAGCTCGCCGGTCTCGGCGAGCTCGCCGCCGACCACGATGCACTCCGGGTTGACCGCCATCGCGAGGCCGGAGACGACCTCGCCGATGATCGAGCCGGCGTCCGCGATCACGCGCGCACAGCCGGGGTCACCCTCGATGGCCCGCTGGATGACGTCGCGCAGCGCGAGGGAACCGTGGCTGGACCGCAGCGGCTCGAGCAGGGCGGCCGCGCCGACGACGGTGTCGAGGCACCCGCGGCTGCCGCACCGGCAGATGTCGCCCTGGGGGTCGACCTGGATGTGGCCGATCTCGCCGGCGGTCCCGGCGAAGCCCCGGTGCACCTGGCCGCCGAGGACGATCCCGGCGCCCGTCCCGTAGGACGCGCGCACGTAGACGGAGTCGCGGTAGATCCGGGAGGCGCCGTGGGCACTCTCTGCGAGGGCGCCGAGGTTCGCGTCGTTGTCGACGAACACGGGGCTCGCGAGCCGCTTGGAGAGGACGTGCGCGACGTGGATCTCGTCCCAGCCGCGCATCATGCCGCGCACGGAGATCATGCCCGTGGCGCTGTCGACGGGCGCGGGCAGGCCGACGCCGATGCCCACGACCTCGTCGGCCGTCGACCCCACGCGCTCGAGCAGGTCCGCCACCAGCAGGGCCGCACGGTCGAGGCTGGTGTCCACCCGGTGCTCGTGCGGCAGCGGGAGCGTCTGCTCGGCGACGACCTCGTTGGTGACGTCGCCGAGCGCGACCCGGAGCTGGCGGTTGCCGATGTGGATGCCGACCGCGAGCCCCACCCGGTGGGCGATCGTGACCATCTGGGCACGTCGCCCGCTCCGGGTGGTGTTCCGCGTCTCGACGACGCCGGCCCCGAGCAGCTCCTTGACGATCGTCGAGACGGTCGCGGCCGACAGGCCGGTGGCCCCGGCGAGCTCGACCTGCGTGAGCCCGCCCTGCCGCTGGACCGTCTCGACGATCAGTGCCCGGTTGGCCTCACGGAGGGACGACTGAGAGCCCGACATCATCAGCCGCCCTCTCACGCCCGTGAGCGTAGCCCTCCGCCTCCGGCCCGAGACCTCAGCGCGCCGCCCCCGCGCGGCGCTTGTTGTAGATGTCGAACGCGACGGCCAGCAGCAGGACGAGGCCCTTGACCATCTGCTGCACCGAGTCGTCGATCCCCATGAGCTGCATGCCGTTGCTCATGACGGCCATGATCAAGCCACCGACCATGGCGCCCGTCACGCGACCGACGCCGCCCGTCGTCGACGCGCCGCCGATGAAGCACGCGGCGATGGCGTCGAGCTCGAACATGTTGCCGGCGCCCGGCTGGGCGCTGTTGGACCGCGACGAGTACACGACACCGGCGACCGCGGCGAGCACGCCCATGTTGACGAAGATCCAGAAGTTGACCCGCTTGACCTTCACGCCCGAGAGCTGCGCGGCCGACAGGTTCCCGCCGATCGCGTAGACGTGGCGCCCGAACACGGTCTTCGTGGTGACGACCGAGTAGGCGATGATCAGGACGCCCAGGATGATCAGGACGATCGGCAGGCCGCGGCTCCGCGCGAGCTGGTAGGCGAACGCCATGCTGACCAGACCGACCAGCACGAGCTTCGTGACGAAGATCGGCATCGACTCGACGACCTGCTGGTACTTGATGCGGCCCTGGCGCGTCCGCACCTGGCTCACCGCGTAGCCGAGCACGGCGATCGCCGCGATGACGAGCGTGAAGACGTCGATGCCTTGCCCGCCGAGGAACCCGTTGAGGAAGCCGCCGGCGATGCGCTGGTACTCCGCCGGGAACGGCGAGAGCGAGACGTTGTCGAGCACGCGGAACGTCATGCCGCGGAACAGCAGCATGCCGGCCAGGGTCACGATGAACGCCGGGATGCCGACGTACGCGACCCAGAAGCCCTGCCAGAAGCCGACGAGGACGCCGACGCCGAGCCCGGCGAGCACGCCGACCCACCACGGCATGCCCTGCTTGATGACGATGACCGCGGACACCGCGCCCGTGAGGGCGACCACCGACCCGACCGACAGGTCGATGTGCCCGCCGATGATCACGATCATCATGCCGATGGCGAGGATGAGGATGTAGGAGTACTGGAGAACGATGTTGGTCACGTTGCCCGGGGAGAGCAGCACGCCGTCGGTGAGGATGGTGAACAGCCCCACGATGACGACGAACGCGACGACGATCCCACTCTGACGCAGGTTCCTCGTGAAGAGGTCCCTCAGGCCTGCCATGGCGGTCATCGGACCTGGTCCCTTTCCTTGGTCATGAGCTCCATCAGGTTCTCCTGAGTCGCCTGCTCCTTCGGCAGCACGCCGGTGATCCGGCCGGCCGAGAGCGTGTAGATCCGGTTGCAGATGCCGAGCAGCTCGGGCAGCTCCGAGGAGATGACCAGCACGGCCTTGCCCGCTTCCGCGAGGCGGTTGATGAGGGTGTAGATCTCGTACTTGGCGCCCACGTCGATGCCCCGCGTGGGCTCGTCGAGGATGAGCACCTGCGGGTCCGTGAAGAGCCACTTGCTCAGCACGACCTTCTGCTGGTTGCCGCCCGAGAGCTTGCCCGCCAGGGCCAGCACGGTGGGCGCCTTGATGTTCATGCTCTGGCGATACTCCTCCGCGACCTTGATCTCCTCGTTCGCGTTCACGAAGCCGGCGCGGGAGACCTGCCCGAGGTTCGCGGCGGAGACGTTGGTGCGGATGTCCTCGATGAGGTTGAGGCCGTACCGCTTGCGGTCCTCGGTGGCGTACGCGATGCCGTGCGAGATGGCCTCGCTCACCGTGGCCGCCTTGATCTCCTTGCCGTGCAGGTACAGGTTGCCGGTGATGTTGCTGCCGTAGGAGCGACCGAAGATCGACATCGCGAGCTCCGTGCGGCCCGCGCCCATCAACCCGGCGAGCCCGACGATCTCGCCGGCGCGCACCGTGAGGTTGGCGCCGTCGACGACGATCCGCTCGGGGTCGGTGGGGTGGTGCACGGTCCAGTCCTCGACGCGGAGCACCTCCTCGCCGACGTGGGAGTCGTGCGGGGGGAACCGGTGGCCGAGATCCCGGCCGACCATGCCGCGGATGATCCGCTCCTGCGTGACCTCGTCGGCCGCCATGTTCAGCGTCTCGACGGTCCGGCCGTCGCGGATGATCGTGGTGGTGTCCGCGATCTCGGCGATCTCGTTCAGCTTGTGCGAGATCATGATCGACGTGATGCCCTGCGCCTTGAGCTGGCGCAGGAGCCCGAGCAGGTGCTCGGAGTCGTTGTCGTTGAGGGCCGCGGTGGGCTCGTCGAGGATGAGGAGCTTGACCTCCTTGGACAGCGCCTTCGCGATCTCCACCAGCTGCTGCTTGCCGACGCCCAGCTGGCCGATCGGCGTGACGGGGAGCTCGTCGAGCCCCACCCGCGCCAGCAGCGCCGCCGCCTCGGAATTGACGCGGTTCCAGTCGATCAGGCCGCGGTGCACGCGCTCGTTGCCCAGGAAGATGTTCTCCGCGACCGAGAGGTACGGGACCAGCGCGAGCTCCTGGTGGATGATCACGATGCCCTTGGCCTCGGAGTCGTTGATCGACCCGAACTGCACCTCTTCGCCCTCGAAGAGGATCGATCCCTCGTAGGTGCCGTGCGGGTACACGCCCGACAGCACCTTCATGAGGGTCGACTTCCCGGCACCGTTCTCGCCGCAGATCGCGTGGATCTCGCCACGCTCGACGGACATCGACACGTCCTGCAGTGCCTTGACGCCGGGGAAGGTCTTGGTGATGGCTTGCATCTCGAGAATGGGGTTGGCCACGCGGCCACCGTCCTTCGTCGTACAGGGCACCGACCAGGGGCCCTCCGCTGATGGGATCGACCTCACCGTCCGGCCGGCGCTCCCCGAGGGGGCGCCGGCCGGACGGCAGGTCAGGACGGGCGGATCACGCCTGGCCGCTGGCCACCTGGTCGGCGGTCCAGTAGCCCGAGTCGATCAGCAGCTTCTGGATGCCGGCCTTGACGACGACGTCCGAGTCGAGCAGGTAGGACGGGACGACCTTGACGCCGTTGTCGTACGTCTTGGTGTCGTTCGCCTCGGGCTCGTTGCCCGCGAGGAAGTCCTGCGCGGAGATGACGGCCTGGTCGGCGAGCTTGCGCGTGTCCTTGAAGATCGTCGAGTACTGCACGTCGTCGTTGATCAGCTTGACCGACGCGATCTCCGCGTCCTGACCGGTGACGATCGGCAGGCCCTCGGCCATCGTCGGGCCGTAGCCCGCGTTCTGCAGCGCGGTGATGATGCCGCGCGACAGGCCGTCGTACGGCGACAGGACGCCCTGGACCTTGCTGCCGTCCGAGTAGGTCGACGTGAGCAGGTTCTCCATGCGCTTCTGCGCGGTCTCCTGCAGCCAGCGGAGCGTGGCGGTCTGCTCGATGTCGGTCTGGCCCGACTTCACGACGAGCGTGCCGTTGTCGATGTACTCCTTCAGGGTGTCCATCGCGCCCTGGTAGAAGAAGTGCGCGTTGTTGTCGTCCAGCGAGCCCGCGAAGAGCTCGATGTTGAACGGACCCGCCGCGTCACCCTTGGAGCCGTCCTCCTTGAGGATGCCCAGGCCGGTGAGCAGCGAGGTCGCCTGCTGGACGCCGACCTTGTAGTTGTCGAACGTCACGTAGAAGTCGACGTTCTCGCTGTCGCGGATCAGGCGGTCGTATGCGATGACCGGGATGTTCGCGTCGGCCGCGGCCTGGAGCTGCGTGGCCAGGGCGGTGCCGTCGATCGAGGCGAGGATCAGCAGGTCGGCGCCCTTGGTGATCATCTGGTCGATCTGTTCCTGCTGGGTCGGGATGTCGTCGCCGGCGTACTGCAGGTCGACCTTGTACCCGGCCTTCTCGAGGCCCTCCTTGACGGCCTTGCCGTCCGCGATCCAGCGCTCGGACGTCTGCGTCGGCATCGCGACGCCGACCGTGAGGTCGCTCGGGTCCTTGGTCGCGCCGTCGGACGCCCCGTCGGTGCTCCCGGCTCCGCTTCCCGAGCACGCAGCCAGGCCGAGCGCGAGGACCGCACCCGCCGCCGCAATCGTGATCCGTCGCATTGTTGTGCTCCTTCTCGTCGTTGAGAGGCCCGGTGACTCGGGCCTGGGAGTGCTCGGGTTCGTCGGCCAGGGCAGCGTCTGCGCTCCCTGTCCGGTGTCCCGGCTGCACCCCCCGGCGGTACTCCGTCGGATGCAGCGGCCCCACTGTCTTCGATTCGTTTCTCGAAGTCAACCGAGCGGGGAGCGTGCTGGCATTACGAACTCATCACGATGTGATCGCTAACAGGGCACGCTGAGCGCGAATCCTCGACCTTTGACTTCGCATCACGAACCCAGTGTCTGGCTCGAGACAGGTGACGAGGGGCCCGCGACCGTCGGTCGCGGACCCCTCGTCCGTGCTCAGCGGGAGCCCGGCGTCACCCGATGTGCGTCCTCCACCAGCCCTCGAACGAGTGCCACCAGCCGCCGTGCCCGTGACCGGCGGACGCCTTCTCCACCAGGACGGCGACGGTGCGCGGCGGGACGGTCACCGTGCCGGTGGCCTTGTCCCACGTGGTGCCCTTGACGACGGGGTCGCTGCCCTGCGCCTGGACCGAGGAGAGCGTCAGCCGGTGCCCGCTGAGGGAGGCCACGGTCTGCGTGGTCGCCTCGTCGGACGCGTTGACCACCACCAGGACTCCGTCCAGCTTCTTGTCGACGTCCTTCGCCCACGTCTTCGTCGTCGCGTCCCAGCCGGGGGCGTCGTCGATCGTCATGACGACCACGCCCGGGTCGGCGTCGGGACCGGAGCCCGGGAAGCCGACCTTCTGCTCGATCAGCGACGCCGAGCCGAGCCGGAAGAGCGGCGTCGAGAACCGGAGCCGGAGCAGGTCGTCGGCACCCCGCGACGCCGTCGCGATGTCGGCCGGCGTCGGCTTGAGCGCCGGGTCGGCCAGCAGCGGCTGCTGGAACGGCCACTTGGCCTCGTTGTCGGCCTTCGGCGGCAGACCGCGGCCGAAGCCGTTGTCCTGCCCGGACAGGTCGAGGCTGTTGAACCAGTCCCCCGAGTTGTAGCTGTTGCGGTCGAGCGACTTGCTGCGCAGCAGGTCGGCGCCCGCGTGCCAGAACGACGGGGTCTGGGCGAGGGCCGTCGTCGCCAGCGAGACGGTGTTCATGCGCACGCGGTCCGCCATCGGGGTGTCCGTGGGCAGCTTGTACGTGAGCGAGTCCCACAGCGTCTCGTTGTCGTGGGCGTCGACGTAGGTGATGACCTCCTCCGGGGAGTCGGCGTACCCGGCGGGCTGGCCGTTGTAGTCGATCTCGGAGCCCTTCTGCACGGTCCCCGCGCTCGTCTCGAACGCGTAGTCGCGCAGGTTGCCCGCCATGCCGAGGCGGACCAGGTCGCCGTCGTGTGCCGCCCTCGCCAGCTGGTCGGCGTCCGAGCCGTTGATGGGATCGCCGTTCGGGTCGGTGCCCCCGCCCGAGCCGAAGCCCTGGATGTGCGGGTTCTCGTCGAACGGTCCCCCACCACGCACGGCGTCGCGCAGCCGGTCGGAGAAGGTGCCGATGCCCGTGCCGCCCAGCTGGCCCTGCGTGGCCTGGGTGAACAGCGCGTTGTTCGCCACCTCACCGAAGTTCCAGCCCTCGCCGTAGAGATAGACCTTCTTCCCGTCGACCCCGTCCTTCTTCGGCGTCAGCTTGTCGAGTCCTGCCCGCACCGCCTCCATGGTGTCCACCGAGTGGTGCCCCATGAGGTCGAACCGGAAGCCGTCGACCTTGTAGTCGCGGGCCCACGTGACCACGGAGTCGACCATGGCCTTCTGCGCCATGAGGTGCTCGGTCGCGACGTTCTGGCAGCAGGTCGAGGTCTCGACCGAACCCGTCGTGCTGAGCCGCTGGTAGTAGCCGGGCACCACGCGGTCCAGGATCGACTGCGGCGACTGCCCGCTGGCCGTGGTGTGGTTGAACACCTGGTCGAGCACGACCTGCAGTCCGTCCGAGTGCAGAGCGCCGACCATCGTGCGGAACTCGGCGACGCGCGCCCCGCCCTGCGGGTTCACGGCGTACGAGCCCTCGGGTGCGGACCAGTGCAGCGGGTCGTAGCCCCAGTTGAAGCCGTCCGCGTCGGCCACGGCCGTCACGCACGCCTGCTGCTCCTGCGAGTCCGGCGCGTACGACGCGAGGTCGCAGTCCGGGGTCTCTTGCAGCGACCTGTCCTCCTGGATCGACGCGATGTCGAAGGTCGGGAGCAGGTGGACGGTCGTCAGGCCCGCCTTCTCCAGCTCGCGCAGGTGCGTGCGCCCGGCTCCGTTGGTCGCGAACGCGAGGTACGTGCCGCGCTTGGCGGCCGGCACCGTCGGGTCGTTGATCGAGAAGTCACGGACGTGCAGCTCGTAGATCGTCTGGTCCACGGGTCGGACGACCGGCTGCTTCGCCTTCTCCCACTGGCTCGGCCGGAACGCCTTGTCGGCGAGGTCGACCAGCACCGAGTGCGTCGAGTTGACGGTCAGCGCCACCGAGTACGGGTCGGTGACCCTGTTGACCTCGACCTTGTCGGTGGTCGGCGCGTACACGGTGACCTCCCAGAGGTACCTCGCGCCGGTCCACGACTTCTTGCCGGCGACCGTCCACGAGCCGTCCGGCTGACGGGTGGCGGTCACGCGCTGCTCGGTCGACGCGTTCCCGGGCCACACCAGAAGGTCGACCTTCTGGGCCGTCGGGGCCCACACGGCCAGGGACGGGACGCCCTTGCTCCAGGTCGCGCCGAGCGCCCGCTTGCCGGCCTTGGCCGCGTACAGGTCGTCGAGCACGCCCGGGATCTGCACGCCGGTCGCCGCCTCGTAGGTGCCGTCGGCCGCGGCCTGGGTCACCAGCAGTGCGCCGCGCAGGAGTGCCGGCGCCTTGGCGTAGTCCTCGAGGCGCAGCGCGACGTACCCGGTGGCGAGCGCCGGGAACCTCGCGAGCTGCGCCGCCGTGAGGCCCGCCGGGTCGTAGGTCAGCGGCACGGGGACGCCGTCGTCGCCGGCAAGGACCCCGTCCGTGATCGACATCCCGCCGGTCGGCGACGCGTGGAGCGTGAACGTCGACGCCGTCGGGTCCGTGGCCCAGGCGGCCGGCCACGCGATGGTGTCGCGGTCGATCCACTGGGCCTGCTCCTCCCCGACTCCCGGGAGTCCCGGGGCGCCGACGGTGAGGACGTGCGTCGCCAGCACGTACGAGAACACCACGGGCTCCTCGCCCGTCGACGTGAACGAGATGTTCGCCCCGCCGGGAGCGCCGCCGGCGCCGTAGTTCTCGTCCCAGCTCAGGTTGTGCGCCACCTTGACCTCGTAGGTGCCCGCGGGCAGGTCGGCGTCGAACGTGTACGTCCCGTCGCCGTCCGGGTCCTGCAGCCAGCTCCTCATGCAGTCCGGCTGCCAGTCGCCCGGGCAGCCCAGCTCGCTGTTGTCGGAGCCCGGCACCGTGAGGATCGGACCCTGCGCGCTCGAGGTGAACCAGTGGGACACCGGGTCGTAGTAGAACGTCACCGGGCCGTCGGCGGCCAGGGTGAACGTGGCATTTCCGCCGTTGAGCACACCACCGGCGCCGTAGTTCTCGTCCCAGCTGCCGTTGATGGCGACCTTGTACTCGTAGGTGCCCGCGGGCAGCGTGAACGTGCCGGACCAGACGCCGTCGTTGCTCCGGGGAGCCAGCGCGATCGCGTCGCACGCCGGCGCCCAGTCGCCGGCGCAACCCAGCTCGCTGTTGTGGCTGCCGGGCACGGACACGGACGTCGGAGGATCGGGCGTGGTCACCGGCACGACGCCGTCGATCGCCCCGCCGACACCCGCGAAGGTCGACGCCGCCGACCGGTGACCGGCGGCGTCCACGGTGACGGCGCGGTACTCGACCACGGCCCCGTCGGGCAGTCCGGTCACCGTGTGGAACACGCGAGGCGACGTCGACTCGGACGTGCCCAACGGCGTCCAGGTGCTGTCGCCGAGCACGCGGTACGCGAACGACGTCTGGCTCCAGACGTCCTTGGCGACTGTGGCGCCCACGGGTGCCGTGCCCGAGAGCCCGGCGCCCGCGGTGGGGACCGTGACGCTGATCGGGCCCGCGGTGGCGGGCGCGACGACCGTGGTCCCGGCCTTCAGCACGATGGCGCTCAGGGCGGGGATGGTCACGGAGACGGTGCCGTCGGCCGCCGCCGTCACGCTGGTGTCCGTCCCGTACAGCGGGGCGAACGTCGCGCCGGGCGTGAGCGTGTCGATGGTGACCGTCGCGGGGGACGTGCCGTTGTTCGTCGCGACGAGGTGCTCGATCTTCTCCGTGGCGTCGACGCGGGAGAACGCGTAGACCGCGCCGCTGGCGTACCGCTCGATCTGTGCACCGTCCTGGAGTGCCCGCGAGCTGCGGCGGAGGGCGGACAGCTCCGCGATGTGGTCGTACAGCACCGAGTCGGTGTCGTAGCGGTCCACCGAGCCGGCGGTCGTGCCGTCGAGCAGGTTCTGGTCCGCGTACTCGGGCACCTGCGTGGCGAACATCGACTGGCGCGCGTCCTTGTCCTTCCCCTCGAGCGTGCCGTTGCCGACGAATCCCTGCTCGTCGCCGTAGTAGACGACCGGCTGCCCGCGGGTGAGGTACATCAGGGAGTGCGCCAGCTCCGAGCGCTGCTCGGGGCTGGCGGCGTTCCGCACGAAGTACCCGATGCGGCCCATGTCGTGGTTGCCGAGGAACGTGGGCAGCGCCTGCGCATTCGTCGTCGGCGTCGTGTAGCGGTCATCGCCCGCATAGAGGTTCTTCAACGTGCTGGCGGACGACGAGCCGCTCGCGTAGCTGCTGGCCGCCGACTGGAACGTGAAGTCGAGCACCCCGTTCATGTCGCTGTCGCGCAGGTACGGGGACAGCACGGCCGGGTCGGCGGCGTACACCTCGCCGAACATGAAGAAGTCGGGGTTGCCGACGGAGGCCGCGTGGGCCCGGACCGCGGTCGTGAACTTCTGCCAGAACTCGAAGTTGACGTGCTTGGCGGTGTCGATGCGGAAGCCGTCGACGCCGAGGTCGACCCACTGGTCGTAGACGTCCACGAAGCCGTTCACGACCGCCGGGTTCTCGGTCATGAGGTCGTCCAGGCCGGAGAAGTCGCCGTACGTCGTCGACTCCCCCTCATAGGTCGAGTCTCCGCGGTTGTGGTAGAGCGTCGGGTCGTTCAGCCAGGCCGGGACCTTGACGTTCGCGTCCGCGGGGGCCACGACCGGCGTGTACGGGAAGCTCGTCGCCGGGTCCATGGTCGGGAATGTGTCGGTGCCCGCGTACGTGGCCGGGTCGAAGGCGGTGCCGTTCGCGTCCTTGTACGGCTTCGTCGCCTGGTCGATGTACGAGTACTGGTTCTCGGCGTACGAGATCACGTCGGCCGTGTGGTTGGTGATGATGTCGAAGTAGACCTTGATGCCGCGCGCGTGGGCGTCGGCGATCAGCGCCTCCAGCTCCGCGTTGGTGCCCAGGTGCGGGTCGATCTGCGTGAAGTCGGTGATCCAGTACCCGTGGTAGCCGGCGGACGCGTCCGCGCCGACGCCCTGGACCGGCTTGTTCTTGAACGAGGGGGTCAGCCAGATCGCCGTGGTGCCCAGGCCCTGGATGTAGTCGAGCTTGCTGTGCAGGCCGGCCAGGTCACCGCCCTCGTAGAAGCCCTTGTCGGTCGGGTCGAAGCCCGTGGTCAGCCGGTCGCCGGTGAGCCCGCCCGTGTCGTTCGAGGCGTCGCCGTCGGCGAACCGGTCCGTCATGACGAAGTAGAACTGCTGGTCGGCGCCCGGGTCGCGCACGGGTGTCGCGACGAGCGCGTCGTCCGCCGGCGTGTAGCCCGCGCCCAGGTCCAGCGGGGTCAGCGCGATCCGGTGCGTGGTGTCGTCGTAGGTGAACCGCAGGCTCGAGGGGCCGGCGACGACCAGCGGGATGTTGTCCGCGCCGCCGTTCTTGCCGTAGGCCTCGTCCCAGGTGTCGTTGATCGCGACCTTGTACTCGAACGACCCCGCCGGGACGGTGAAGTCGGCGGAGTACACGCCGGGCGTGGACGTCGGGGCCAGCTCCGTCTGCGCACAGTCGGGCTGCCAGTCGCCCGGGCAGCCCAGCTCGGACTGCAGGCTGCCGACGAGGGCCGCCGTGCGGTCGGCCGCGGCCGCGGGGGTTCCGAGCGCGGCGACGAGCCCGACGCCCGCGACCGCGAGCGCGGTCAGTGCGGCGAGGACGCGGGAGGGATGACGGACGGGGGCGTCGGCGGGCGACATGGCGACTCCTTCGTCTCCCCGCACGTCGATGTGCGGGGCAGGTGTCGCCGACCGTATCGGTTTGCAGCAACTTGCAGCAAGAGATTCGGTCAAACTTGCAGTCATCGGATGGAACGGACGTCGACCGCACCCGTCCGGACCTCAGCAAGGCGGACCAGCACGTGACCGCCGGCTCGCGTGAAGACTTAGTCGCGCCTGGCGAGACGAACTCTTCACGCGAGCCGGACGACCGGCCGCTTCTAGGTCGCCCGGAGCTGCTCGAGGCGCGCCGCGACCGACGGCTCGTCGCCGTCGACCTCCACGAGCTTGTCGCGGCTGGTCGCGCCGGACACCAGGGTGACGTGCCGCGGCCGGACCCCGAGGGCTGCCGCGAGCGCCTCCAGCGCCGCCTGCGTCGCGGCCCCGTCGACGGCCCGGGCGCTCACCGCCACCACGAGCCGGTCCGCGTGCACGCCGCCGACAGCGGTGCGCGACGCCCCGGGCCGCACCCGGATCGCGACGCGCACCTCACGCCCGCCGGGTGCGCACGAACAGGGCCACGCCGACGACCACCAGCGCGACCCCGACCAGGGCGAAGGGCCACGGGCTCCACTGCGCGACGCACGCGGTCCCGGAGGCCGTGCTGCTGCAGTAGTGCCCGGGCCCGTGCCGGTTCAGCCACGCGATCGTCAAAGGCAGCGCGCCGAGGCCGGCGACCAGCCCGAGCTGGGCCGGCCGCAGCCCCTGCCGCACGACGAGCACGCCGGCCACCGCCAGCAGCGCGAGCGCCACCACGAGCCCGGCCACCAGCACGGCGCCGAACCCGAAGCCGATGCCCGCGCCGAGCAGCACCCAGCCGAGGAACGCGCCGAGGCCGGTCCCCGGGCGCGGGACCCTGACCTCCTCGGCCCACACCGTCAGATCAGGCCGAGCGCCCGGACCGCGTCCCGCTCCTCGACCAGCTCGGCCACGGACGCATCGATGCGGCCACGGGAGAACTCGTCGATCTCCAGGTCGGGCACGATCTCCCACTCGCCGCCGCTCGACGTCACCGGGAACGACGAGATGAGCCCCGCCGGGACGCCGTACGAGCCGTCCGAGACGATGCCGGCCGACGTCCAGTCGCCGTCGGGCGTGCCGTGCACCCAGGAGTACACGTGGTCGATGGCGGCGTTGGCCGCGGAGGCCGCGGACGACGCCCCGCGCGCCTCGATGATCGCCGCGCCGCGCTTGGCCACGGTCGGGATGAACGTGTCGCGGACCCAGGCGTCGTCGCCCACGACCTCGAGCGCCGGCCGCCCGCCGACCGTCGCGTGCGAGAGGTCCGGGTACTGGGTGGCGGAGTGGTTGCCCCAGATGGTCAGCCGCGCGATGTCGGCGACCGCCGACCCGGTCTTCGTCGCCAGCTGCGAGACCGCCCGGTTGTGGTCCAGCCGCGTCATGGCGGTGAAGCGGTGCGCCGGCACGTCGGGCGCGTGGGACGACGCGATGAACGCGTTCGTGTTGGCCGGGTTGCCGACGACGAGGACGCGGACGTCCTCGGCGGCACCCGCGTTGATGGCCTGGCCCTGCGGCTTGAAGATGCCGCCGTTGGCGGACAGCAGGTCGCCGCGCTCCATGCCCGCCGTGCGGGGGCGGGCGCCGACGAGCAGGGCCACGTTGACCCCGTCGAACGCCGCCGTCGGGTCGTCGTAGATCTCGACGCTGTCCAGCGTGGTGAACGCGCAGTCGTCCAGCTCCATCGCGGTGCCCTCGGCCGCCTTGACCGCCTGCGGGATCTCGAGCAGACGCAGTCGGACCGGGGTGTCGGGGCCGAGCAGCTGCCCGGACGCGATCCGGAAGAGCAGCGCGTAGCCGATCTGCCCGGCGGCTCCGGTGACGGTCACGGTGACGGGCGAGCTGGCCACGGAACGGGCTCCTTCGATCGACGACGGCGGCGCCCTCACGCTACCCCGCGGACGACCGACGGCGCCCACCCTCAGAAGAGGACGGGCGCCGTCACCTGTACTGACGAGGCGGGTGCTCAGGCGAGCTTGGCCGCCAGGTTGGCGTCGAGCGTCGCGAGGAACTCCTCGGTCGTCTGCCACGCCTGGTCCGGGCCGACCAGCGACGCGAGGTCCTTGGTCATGGCGCCGGACTCGACGGTCTCGACGACGACCTGCTCGAGGGTCTCCGCGAACTGCGTGACCTCGGGCGTGCTGTCCAGCTTGCCGCGGTGCTTGAGGCCGCCGGTCCACGCGAAGATCGACGCGATCGGGTTGGTCGACGTCGGCTTGCCGGCCTGGTGCTGGCGGTAGTGCCGTGTGACCGTGCCGTGCGCGGCCTCGGCCTCGACGGTCTTGCCGTCCGGGGTCATCAGCACGGACGTCATGAGGCCCAGCGAGCCGAAGCCCTGCGCCACGGTGTCGGACTGCACGTCGCCGTCGTAGTTCTTGCAGGCCCAGACGTAGCCGCCCTCCCACTTCATGGCCGCGGCGACCATGTCGTCGATGAGGCGGTGCTCGTAGGTCAGGCCGGCGGCCGCGAAGTCGGCGGCGTACTCGGCGTCGAACACCTCCTGGAAGATGTCCTTGAACGAGCCGTCGTAGGCCTTGAGGATCGTGTTCTTGGTCGACAGGTAGACCGGGTAGCCGCGCTGCAGGCCGTACGCGAACGACGCGCGCGCGAAGTCGCGGATCGAGTCGTTGAAGTTGTACATGCCCATGGCCACGCCGCCGCCGTCGGGGTACGTGACGACCTGCTGCGTGATCGGCTCGGAGCCGTCCGCGGGCGTGTACGTCATGGTCAGCGTGCCCGCGCCGGGGACCTTGAAGTTCGTCGCGCGGTACTGGTCGCCGAAGGCGTGACGGCCGATGATGATCGGCTTGTTCCAGCCCGGCACCAGGCGCGGGATGTTGGAGATGATGATCGGCTCACGGAAGACGACGCCGCCGAGGATGTTGCGGATCGTGCCGTTGGGCGACACCCACATCTTCTTCAGGCCGAACTCCTCGACGCGCGCCTCGTCGGGCGTGATCGTCGCGCACTTGACGCCGACGCCGTGCTCCTTGATGGCGTTCGCCGCGTCGATGGTCACCTGGTCGTCGGTGGCGTCGCGGTTCTGGATCGACAGGTCGTAGTAGCGCAGGTCGATGTCGAGGTACGGGTGGATCAGGCGGTCCTTGATGAACTGCCAGATGATGCGCGTCATCTCGTCGCCGTCGAGCTCGACGACCGGGCCGACAACCTTGATCTTCGCCATGCGGGAATCTCCTGTGCTGGGGACGGGTGGGGGCACGGCACGGGGGAACGGGTGCCGGCGCGGGTCCGGCGACAAGATTACTCGACGTCGAGAGATCTGCGGCAGCCGAGGCCGGGTCGGTCCGTCCACCGGCGCGCACCGTGACCGATCGCACCGGTACTGGCATGCTGGCACCACCAGGGGCATGGCGCCGAACTCCGCGTCGTCACGACCGCACAGCGGGACGTGGCAGGCTCCGCGCGCACCAGCCCTTCCACCGACGGTTACTCACGACAGGATCGACATGTCACAGGACACCCCCGACAAGGCCGCCGGCTCCCCGGAGCCCGACGAGACCAAGGTCGCCGGCACGCCCGAGCCCGAGGAGGCCACGGCCGCCGCGGCAGCCGACGCGCCGGTCACGCCGGCCGCGACCACCCCCGAGCCCGAGGTCGAGACCGACGACGAGGACGTCGTCGTCGAGGAGCTCGACGCCTACGTCGTCCCGGCCGGGACCGTCGTCGTCACGGGCTCCAGCCTGGTCGCGCGGCTGGGCGCCGAGGCGTTCGGCACCTTCGCCCTCGTGCTGGTGGGCGTCGGCATCGCCCTGTACTCGAGCTTCAGCGGCGTCGGCGGCACGCTCGCCGTGGCGCTCGGCTTCGGCATCGCGGTCCTCGCCGGCATCATCGCCGTCGGCCACATCTCGGGCGGCCACTTCAACCCCGCCGTCACGCTCGGAGCCGCCATCGGTGGCCGCACGGCGTGGCGGGACGTCCTGCCCTACTGGCTCGCCCAGCTGGTCGGCGGCATCCTCGCCGCGGCGATCCTGTTCATCACGGTCCCGTCGAAGCTGCCCGCCCTGCTCGACACCAGCGGCAGCGCCACGACCAAGTCGTTCTTCTCGGGCGTCTCCAACGGGTACGCGGCCCACTCGCCGCTGTCCAAGCTCTCGTCCGGCCAGGTCGAGTTCTCGCTGGTCATCGCCCTGCTGGTCGAGATCATCGTGACCGCCGTGTTCGTCGGCGTCATCCTCGGCGCCACCGACCGTCGCTCGGCCAACAAGCAGGCGCCGTTCGCCATCGGCCTGGTGCTCGCCGTGCTGATCCTCGTCGCCCTGCCGGTGACCAACGCGTCGCTCAACCCGGCGCGCTCGACCGCGACGGCCATCTTCTCCGAGAGCTGGGCCCTGAGCCAGCTCTGGCTGTTCTGGGTGGCCCCGCTGGTCGGTGCCGCGCTGGCCGGCCTGGTCTACCGCGCGTTCGCGGCCGAGCCGGCCGAGGACAACCTGCTCGAGGAGGACGACGCCTACGTGACGACCGACGACGTCCTCGTCGTGACGGAGCGCTGACCGTCTCCTGACGCGACGAAGGCCCGGGACCGCTGCGGTCCCGGGCCTTCGTGCGTCCGGTCAGCCCGAGGGCAGGATCTGCGCGAGGAGGGCGAGCCCGACTCCCAGCAGCACGAGCACGCCGACGTCGATGACCTTGGCCCGCACCGAGAGCGCCACCGGCCCCGGGGACGGCAGCACCGCGCGCACCACGGCGCAGGCGAGGGCAACGGCGGCCAGCACGAACGCGCCGGCGCGGGTGCCGACGACGAGCGCCACGACGGTCGCGACGACGATGCCCGAGCTGGTCCACCACAACGACGCGTTCCGCGACGCAGCGAGCGAGGCGCGCGCGATGGCGCGGGGGTCAAGGGGCGCCTGCTCGACGGGGATCGGGCCCGTCAGCGTCGGCACGGGCTCGGCCGGCGGGGCCGCGGGCGCAGCCTCCGGCGCCGGGGGCGGAGTCACCAGGTCGGGCTCGGGAGCGGCCGGCACCGGGCGGGCGTCGACGGCGTCGGGGTGAGCGGAACCCGCACGGCGCACCCCGGCTCCCCCGCTCACTCTCTCCTCCACCATCCGTCCCAGCCTCCAACGGGGAGACTACCGTTGCGTGGTGAGCGCCCGGACCGAGTACGACACCGTGGACCACCGACCCGTGCGCGACGTGCTCGTGGTCGGCGCCGGCCTGGCGGCCACCCAGACGGTCGCCGCCCTGCGCGAGCAGGGTTTCGGAGGCCGGGTGGTCGTCCTCGGCTCCGAGAACATCGCCCCGTACGACCGGCCGCCGCTGTCCAAGCACCTGCTCGACCGCCCGTCACCCACGTGGCTGACCGACGAGATCGGCGTCGACCTGCTGGCCCAGGCGGACGAGGTGCACCTGGGCACGCCCGCGCGCGGCCTGTCGCTGACCGGTCCACGGCCGCAGGTCGCCACGGCGGACGGCACCGTGTCCGCGGACGCCCTCGTCGTGGCCACCGGCGCGCACGCCGTCCGGCCCCCCGGCTGGGAGGCCGCCCTGACCCTGCACACGGCGGCCGACGCGCAACGGCTCCGCGAGGCCCTGGTGCCCGGCGCGCAACTCGTGGTGATCGGCGCGGGCTGGATCGGGGCCGAGGTCGCCGGGGTGGCCGCCGCGGCGGGCGTCGACGTGGTGGTCCTCGAGGCAGCGGGTGCGCCGCTGTCGGGCGCCCTGGGGGCGACCGTCGGTGAGCTGACGGCCCCCTGGTACGCCGCCGCCGGCGTGCGGCTGCTGACCGGGGAGCACGTGGTCGAGGTCGGTACCAACGGCGTGCTCCTCGCGGACGGCAAGCTCATCCCGGCCGACGTCGTCCTCGCCGCGGTCGGCGCGCGCCCGACCACGGACTGGCTGGCCGGGGCCCTGCCTCGCGAGGCCGACGGGTCGCTGCGGGTCGACGAGCACTACGCGGTGATCGGCGCCCCGCGAGCCGTCCGGGCCGTGGGCGACGTCGCTGTGCGCCGGTCGTCCCGCCACGGCTGGATCCCCGGCGGGCACTGGGACGGCGCCCTGCGCGGCCCGGCGGGGCTCGTCGCCGACCTGCTGGGCGCCCCGCAGGACGCGGACGTCGCGCCCTACGTGTTCTCCACCCAGCTCGGCCACGAGCTCGCGCTGTTCGGGCAGCCGCACACCGACGACGAGGTGGTGCTGCGCGGCGATCCGGCCGGCGACGGTTGGGCCGCGATGTGGTTCCGGCGCGGTGCCGACGAGGTCGCCGCGATCCTGACGGTCGACCGCCCGCGCGACGTCGGCGCCGCCCGGCGGCTGTTCACCGGCGCCGTCCTGCCACGGCTCGACCGCGCCCTCGCCCACGACCCCGGGCGCCCGCTGCGCGAGGCGGCGCTCGCCTGAGCGGCTCCCGGGGTCGCGCTCGCCGAGCGCGACCCCGTCACGGGTCGGCTCAGTGGGCGAAGTGCCGCGTGCCCGTCAGGTAGAGCGTCACGCCGGCGGCCGCCGCGGCGGCGACGACCTCCTCGTCCCGGACCGACCCGCCCGGCTGCACGATGGCACGCACGCCGGCATCGATGAGCACCTGCGCGCCGTCGGCGAACGGGAAGAACGCGTCGGACGCCGCGACGGCACCGCGGGCCCGCTCGACGTCGCCGGCGTTGGCGCGCTCGACGGCAAGCCGGCACGAGTCGACGCGGTTGACCTGCCCCATCCCGACGCCGACCGACGCGCCGTCGTCAGCCAGCAGGATCGCGTTCGACTTCACGGCGCGCACCGCCCGCCACGCGAACTCGAGGTCGCGGAGCGTCGCCTCGTCGGCGGGGGCGCCGGACGCGAGCGTCCACGCGGCCGGGTGGTCGCCCGGGGCGTCGACCTGGTCGAGCTCCTGCACCAGGAGCCCGCCGCTGACCGCGCGGCGCTCGGTGCGCACGCCCTCGGTCGGCGTGACCTTGAGCAGGCGGATGTTCTTCTTGCGCGCCAGGATCTCGAGCGCCTCGGGCTCGAAGTCCGGCGCGACGACGACCTCGGTGAACACGGGCGCGATCTGCTCCGCCGCGCCGGCCGTGAGGGTCCGGTTGGTCGCGATGACCCCCCCGAACGCCGACACCGGGTCGCACGCGTGGGCCTTGGCGTGGGCGTCGGCGACGTCCGCGCCGACCGCGATCCCGCACGGGTTGGCATGCTTGATGATGGCGACCGCGGGGGCCGCGTGGTCGTGCGCTGCGCGCCACGCCGCGTCGGCGTCGACGTAGTTGTTGTAGCTCATCGCCTTGCCGTGCAGCTGCTCGGCACCCGCCAGGCCACGCCCGGCGACGCCGTCGGGCGTCAGGTACAGGGCCGCCTGCTGGTGCGGGTTCTCGCCGTAGCGCAGCACCTCGCCGCGCACCCAGGTGGAGCCCGTGAACGCCGGGAAGCCGGAGTCGGCCGCCTCCTCGTCCGGGGCGTACTCGGCGGCGAACCAGCTGGCGACGGCGGCGTCGTACGCGGCGGTGTGCGCGAACGCGTCGGCGGCGAGCAGGCGGCGGGCGGCGAGCGTGAAGCCGCCGGCCCCGACCGCCGCGACGACCTCGTCGTACCGCGCGGGGTCGACCACGACCGCCACGCTGGGGTGGTTCTTCGCGGCCGCGCGCACCATGGACGGGCCGCCGATGTCGATCTGCTCGACGCACTCGTCGGGTCCGGCGCCGGACGCGACGGTGGCCGTGAACGGGTAGAGGTTGACCACGACCAGCTCGAACGGCGCGATGCCCAGCTCGTCCAGCTGCGCGAGGTGCTCGGGACGGCGGGTGTCGGCCAGCACGCCGGCGTGCACGCGCGGGTGCAGCGTCTTGACGCGACCGTCCAGGCACTCGGGGAACCCGGTGAGGTCCTCGACGCGCGTGACCGGCACGCCGGTGGCGGCGATGGTCGACGCGGTCGAGCCCGTGGAGACGATCTCGACGCCCGCGGCGTGCAGGGCGGCGGCGAGCTCGGTCAGACCGGTCTTGTCGTAGACGCTGACGAGGGCGCGGCGGACGGGTCGCTGGGTGGTGTTCTCGGACATGGCGGCTCCCGGGGGTGCAGGGTCGGCTGAGGCGGACCCATGCACCCAGGCGGGCGGTGCGTGGCGGGGCACTGCGGCCGCTTCCCGGTGGTTGAACCCACCTGCGCCAGTCACGACCGGGGCCGAGTCTAGCGGCACCCGGCGCCGGCTCAGCCGACGACGGCGCGCCGACCCTCCACCCGCAGCCCCTCGCGGGCGATCCGGCCGACCCAGTCCACCAAGAGCGTGCGCTCGACGGCCTTGATGCGCTCGTGCAGCGTGGCCTCGTCGTCGTCGGGCTCCACGGGCACCGTGGCCTGCGCGAGGATCGGCCCGGTGTCGACGCCCTCGTCGACCACCATCACCGTGCAGCCCGTCACCTTCACGCCGTACGCCAGCGCGTCCCGCACGCCGTGCGCGCCCGGGAACGAGGGCAGCAGCGCAGGGTGGGTGTTGACGATCCGGCCGCCGAACCGCCCGAGGAACGACGCGCCGAACAGCTTCATGAAGCCGGCGAGCACCACGAGGTCCGGGGAGAACACCGCGACGGTCTCCGTGACGGCGGCGTCCCACGCGGCCCGGTCGTCGAAGTCCTTGAGCGCGACGACCGCCGTCGGGATGCCCGCCGCGCGCGCGACGTCGAGGGCGCGGATGCCGTCGCGGTCGGCGACCACCGCCACCACCCGTGCGCCGTACGCGGGGTCGTCGTGGGCGTCCAGCAGGGCGGCGAGGTTGGAGCCCGTGCCGGACACGAGGACCACGAGCCGCCCGGCGCTGCGGGTGGCCGGGGCGGGGCGGGGAGGGGTCTCGTGCGTCACGGGGCGACCCTATCCGCGCTCGGCGGACGCGCGTCCGCACGGGGTCGTTCGTGGGCGAGAATGCTGGGGTGAGCAACCCCTACGCACCCCCCGAGGACCGTCCGCGCACGCCGGACGGCGACCGGGTCGACGCTCCCGTTGCTCAGTACCCGTGGCCGCCGCCCGCGCCCCACCCCCAGGCCGCCCCACCCCGGGTGGGTCCGGACCGCACGCCGCCCGACCCGGAGCAGGTCGCCCGCGCCCAGCGCCTCACGCGCCTGTTCGGGGTCCTCGTGCTCTCGTCGGTCCTGGTCGCCACGCTGCCGCTCCCCTGGCAGGCCGCGGCCGTGGCGTTCGCGCTCGCGGCGCTCGTGGTCGGGGTCTGGGCGCTCGTCGTCTCCATCCGGGGGCACGCCCGCGGGCTCAGCCCCATGATCGGGGTGGGCGTCGTGATCGCCCTCTTCTGGTCGCTGCTCCTGTCCGTGCAGCTCGCGCTGTGGCCGGCGGTGCAGGACAAGCAGGAATGCCTCCAGGGCGCGCTGACGATCACCGCGCAGAACGCCTGCGCCGCGCAGTACGACAAGGACCTGAAGGACCTGCTCGGCCCCGGCTCCTAGTCGTCCCGCCCCGCGGCCGGCCGGACCAGTCGACGCACCTCGGCGCGCAGCGGCCGGTCGCCCGGCAGCGCGACGAGCAGCGCACCCACGAGCACCCCGGCACCGGCCAGCAGGCCGACGACGGCCCCCTGGGCACCGACCGTGGCCAGGCGGTCCGGCCCCACGCCCCCGCTCGCCAGGGTGACCAGCACCGCGACCACGGCGAACGTCGTCACCGCGGCGCTCGCGCACGCGGCGAGGCCGTCCCACCAGCGCTGGGTCGCCAGGCGGCGATGGACGTACCAGCCGACGAGCCCGCCGACGACGACGAGCACCAGCGGCACGAGGCTCGTGGCCGGCCCCGCGATGTCGGGCGCCGGGAGCGCACCGAGCATCGGCACGGCCGGCAACGGGCCGCCGACGACGCTGTCGGGCGCGAAGTGGGTCCCCGCCCCCACGGCGAACCCGGCGCCGCTCAGCCACGCGAGCGCCCACACGACCAGGTTCGGCAGGTACGCCAGCTCGGCCAACGCCAGGACGACTCCGCCGACCGCGTCCAGACCGAGACCCCGCACGACGTCCCCGATGGTCGCGCGACCGGCGACGACCCAGAGGGTGGTGACCGCCGCCGCGACGAGCACGAGGGCCGCCGTGGCGAGCACGCCGCCGGCCGCGCCGGTGCGCAGCGGCGCCGGGCACCGGGACCAGCCGCGACGCGTGAGGTCGCGCAGCGCGGGCGCCTCGGGCCGGGCCAGCAGCCCCGCGCCGAGCCCGGTCGCGGACACCAGGGCCCCACCCACGACGGCCCGGGCCAGGCCACCGCCCGTCACCCCGGCGAGGAGGGCCAGCAGGACCGTGACCAGCGTGTACGTGGCGACGCCGGCGCCGTACGCCGACCACGTCACGAGCCCGGACCGGCGCGCGGAGGCGTAGCAGACGAAGAGCGCGAGGATCGTGACGCCGAGGGGCACCAGCGAGACCGTGATCGTGCCGACGTCCGCGGGGACGCCGTGGCCGAGCAGCCAGAGCGACGAGCCGACGCCCACGGACCGGAACCAGCCGACGCCGCTGTTGGACGGGTCCGCGGAGGTCGCCACGTAGGCCGCCACGGCCGGCAGGGCGAGCACGAGCAGCGAGAGCAGCGCGGCCTGCAGGGCGGACAGGACGCCGGCGACCCAGCGCGGCGCACCGTCGAGCGCGGACGTGAAGAACGCGGGCGCCGCGTCGTCGGACAGCGTGCGGCGGCGTCGACGGTCGACGACGGGAGTGGCCGGGACGCTGCCCGTGCGGGGACCGGTGGAGCTCACCGTGCCATGGTCGCCGCCGAGGCAGCCGCGCGGCCGAACCCCGCCCGGCGCGTCGGCTGTCGGGTAGAGCACGACGACCCCGGCGAGCGCATGCTCGCCGGGGTCGTCGACAGCCTGATCAGCTCAGGAGCTGGCGCGCGAGGGCGGCCGTCTCGGACGGCGTCTTGCCGACCTTGACGCCCGCGGCCTCGAGGGCCTCCTTCTTCGCCTGGGCGGTGCCCGACGAGCCGGAGACGATGGCGCCGGCGTGGCCCATGGTCTTGCCCTCGGGAGCCGTGAAGCCGGCGACGTAGCCGACGACGGGCTTGGTCACGTGCTCGGCGATGTAGGCCGCGGCACGCTCCTCGGCGTCGCCGCCGATCTCGCCGATCATCACGATGACCTCGGTCTCCGGGTCCGCCTCGAACGCGGCCAGGGCGTCGATGTGCGTGGTGCCGATGATCGGGTCGCCGCCGATGCCGATGGCCGTCGAGAACCCGAAGTCCCGCAGCTCGTACATCATCTGGTAGGTCAGCGTGCCCGACTTCGACACCAGGCCGACGCGGCCCGGGCCCGAGATGTCCGCCGGGATGATGCCGACGTTCGACTTCCCGGGGCTGATCAGGCCGGGGCAGTTGGGGCCGATGAGCCGCACGCCCTTGTCCAGCGCGAGCGCGAAGAACTCGGCGGTGTCGGCCACCGGGACGCCCTCGGTGATGATGACGACCAGCGGGATGCCCGCCTCGATCGCCTCGACGACCGCGGCCTTGGTGTGGGCCGGCGGCACGAAGATGACGGACACGTCCGCACCCGTCTCGTCCATGGCCTCGGCCACGGTGCCGAACACGGGCACGTCGACGCTCGCGTCACCCACGGGGAACGACACGGACGTCCCCGCCTTGCGCGGGTTCACGCCGCCGACGACGGACGTGCCGGACGCGAGCATGCGGGTCGTGTGCTTCTGCCCCTCGGAGCCCGTCATGCCCTGGACGATGACCTTGGATGCCTCGGTCAGGAAGATCGCCATGGTGGTGTCTGCTTCTCTCTACGTCAGGGGTTCAGGCGGCGGCGTGGGCGAGCTCGGCCGCCTTGTCGGCGCCGCCGTCCATCGTGTCCGCGATCGTGACCAGCGGGTGACCGGCGTCGGCGAGGATCCGGCGACCCTCGAGCACGTTGTTGCCGTCCAGGCGCACGACGAGCGGCTTGGACGCCTCGTCGCCGAGGATCTCGAGCGCCGCGACGATGCCGTTGGCGACGGCGTCGCACGCCGTGATGCCGCCGAACACGTTGACGAACACGGACTTGACCTGCGGGTCCGTGAGGATGATGTCCAGGCCGGCGGCCATGACCTCGGCGCTCGCGCCGCCACCGATGTCCAGGAAGTTGGCCGGCTTCACGCCGCCGTGCGCCTCACCGGCGTACGCGACGACGTCGAGCGTGCTCATGACGAGCCCCGCGCCGTTGCCGATGATGCCGACCTCGCCGTCGAGCTTGACGTAGTTGAGGTCCTTCTCCTTGGCGCGCGCCTCGAGCGGGTCGGCCGCGGCGGCGTCCTCGAGCTCGGCGTGCTCCGGGTGACGGAAGCCCGCGTTCTCGTCGAGCGTGACCTTGCCGTCCAGCGCGACGATCTCGCCGTCCTCGGTCAGCACCAGCGGGTTGACCTCGACGAGCGTGGCGTCCTCGTTCTTGTAGACCGTCCAGAGCGTCTGCAGCACCGCGGCGACCTTGGGGGCCAGCTCGGGCGTGAACCCCGCGGCGGCGACGATCTCGTCGGCCTTCGCCTGGTCGATGCCGGTGCGCGGGTCGACCGCGACCTTCGCGAGGGCGTCGGGACGCTCCACCGCGAGCTGCTCGATCTCCATGCCACCCTCCACCGAGCACATCGCCAGGTAGCGACGCTCCGCGCGGTCCAGCAGCAGGGAGAAGTAGAACTCCGTCGCGATCTTCGCGCCCTGCGCGATCATCACGCGGTGGACCGTGTGGCCCTTGATGTCCATGCCGAGGATCTCGGAGGCCTTCTCGGCCGCGTCGTCCGCGCTGCGCGCGAGCTTGACGCCGCCCGCCTTGCCGCGGCCGCCGACCTTGACCTGCGCCTTGACGACGACCACGCCGTCCTGGCCGCCCAGGAGCTGCTCCGCGCCGGCGCGAGCCTCCTCGGGAGTCGTGGCGACGACGCCGCCCAGGACGGGCACGCCGTGCTTCTCGAAGATGTCACGTGCCTGGTACTCGAACAGGTCCACCTGGTCTGGGTCCTCTCATCACCGGCGTTCGACGGCCTCTGTGCGGCCGAAACGCCCCGGTCGATGGTAGCGGCCGGGCAGAGATCTCTTCACATCGAGAGATGTGGCGTGCGCGACGCTGCTCCTTCACAGATTCTCCTCAACCACTCCCGCCGCACCGGTGCGTTCCGCTACGTTCGCCCGCATGGACCCGGTGACGCACGTCGCTGCTGCTCTCGCTCCCGGCCGCACCACCCGTCGGCCGCAGTGAGCGCCCCCTCGGACACCGCGCCGATCGCGTCCGTCGCGCGCCTGGCCGTACTGCGTGACGTGGGCGCCAGGGTCCCCGACCCGCGGACGCTCGGCCGGCCCGTCCTCGTCGGCGTCGACGGCATGGACGGCGCGGGCAAGACGACCTTCGCCGACGAGCTCGCCCGCGAGCTGCGGCGCGGCGGCCGCACCGTCGTCCGGGTGGGCGTCGACGGCTTCCACCGCCCTCGCGACGAGCGCTACCGCCAGGGCCGACACTCCCCCGAGGGCTTCTGGGCCGACTCGTACGACTACGACGCCCTGCGCACCGAGGTCCTCGAGCCCTTCGCGCCGGGCGGCAGCCGCCGGTACCGCCCGGCGGTCCGCGACGTCGCGACCGACGAGGCCCTCCACCTCCCGCGCGAGGCCGGCACCGACCGCACGGTGCTCGTCGTCGACGGGATCTTCCTGCACCGCGACGAGCTCGCGGCCTGGTGGGACTTCTCCGTGTACCTCGACGTCGACTTCGCCGAGACGTTCGCGCGCATGGCCGTCCGCGACGGCTGCCCGCCCGACCCGACGCACCCCGCGAACACCCGCTACGTCGACGGCCAGCGCCGCTACCTGGCCGCGTGCCGCCCGGCGTCCCGCGCCACGGTCGTCGTCGACAACCGCGACCTCCGCCACCCCCACCTCCTCCCCCCGGCCTGACCCCACCGCCCGCGCCGGCACGACGCCGCGATGTCACCGCCGCTCAGCAGGCCCGACGGCGCTCGATCGCCCCCCGCCTGCCCGCCCGCCGCGCGCCGCCTGCGCGGACGTCCGCACTTGGTGGGGTTCTACCCCGCATCTACGCGGACGTTGCGCATCGACCCGTTCGGGACGTCCGCACTCAATGAGGCCCTGACCCGCATCTGCGCGGACGGTGCGGGACGACCCTTGCGTGACGTCCGAGGAAACGCGCGGCCGGCGCTCGGATGCTCGGACGTTGCGGGCGGTGTTGTCAATGTTGGTTGACAGCGCGTGAGTGTCAACGTAAGTTGACGGTATGTCCGATGAGCTGATGACCGCGGCCGCCAGTGCCGCCGAGCCGGCGGAGGGCCTGCGGGCCGTCCGGTCGCTCCGCGCGCTGGCCGACCGGCTGGAAGCCCTGCACGTCGAGCGCGCCCGGGGTCTCGGGTGGTCCTGGCAGCAGGTCGCCGCCGCCCTCGGGGTGTCCCGACAGGCGGTCCACAAGAAGTACGGAAAGAGGTTCGGCTGATGTTCGAGAGGTTCGCGAAGGATGCCCGCGAGGCGGTCGTGCAGGCGCAGGAGGAGGCCCGTGCGCTCGGCGCGGACCGGATCGGGACCGAGCACGTGCTGCTCGGCGCGGTCCGGGAGCCGGACGCGGTGGCCGCCCGCGCGCTGAGCAGCCTCGGCGTCGACCACCGGGCCGTGCTCGCCGCGGTCCGCGCGCTCCCGCCGCACGCGATCGACGGCGACGCGCTCGCCGGGGTCGGCATCGACCTCGACGCGGTCCGCGCGCAGGTCGAGGCGACGTTCGGACCGGGCGCCCTGGACGCCGTCGCGAAGGCTCCCGCCGGGAAGAGCGGCCACCGACCGTTCGACGCCTCCGCCAAGAAGCTGCTGGAGATCTCGCTGCGCGAGGCGGTCCGGTACAAGCACCGCCGGATCGACTCCGGCCATCTCCTGCTCGCGGTCGCCCGGCTCGACGACACCTCCGCGCACCGCGTCCTCGACGCGCTCGGGGTGTCGCCGGACGCGGTCCGCGACGCCGTGGCGGCCGCGTGGGCCGACGTGCCGGTCGCCTGACCGTGCCCACCGTCTCCCTGGCCAGCGTGCTGCGGACCCGGGCGTGGGCCGTCACGCCCAGTCCGCGGCGGCCGACGATCGCCGCGGTCGGGTGCCCGGGCTGCTCAGGCGGCCGACGGCACCGGGGTCAGAGCTTGGTGACCGGGGAGAACCGCAGCAGCAGCCGCTTGGTGCCATCGGTGCCGAAGTCGACCTTGGCCACGGCGTTCGGCCCGGCGCCCTCGAGCGCGATCACCGTGCCGAGCCCGTACGAGTCGTGCGTGACGCGGTCCCCGACCGACAGCTGCGGGATCGCGGAGTCGGGCCGGGGCGTCGCGGACCCGAAGGTGGCGCCGGTCGACGGCAGCGTCTTGCGCGGCTCGGTACGCGGCGCCGAGCGGTACCCGCCGCCGGACGAGGAGCCGTAGCCCGAGCCGTAGCTGGTGCGCAGCTGCTGGGTGGACGACTCGCGCCGCCGCCAGTCGATCAGCTCGTCCGGCAGGTCGTCGAGGAACCGGCTGGCGGGGAACTCGTTGGGCACGCCCCAGGCCGTCCGCACGGCCGCGCGCGAGATGTACAGCCGCTCGCGGGCGCGCGTCAGCCCGACGTACGCCAGCCGTCGCTCCTCCTCGAGCTGCTGCGAGTCCGACAGCGAGCGCAGGTGCGGGAAGGTGCCGTCCTCCATCCCCGTGAGGAAGACCACCGGGAACTCGAGGCCCTTGGCCGTGTGCAGCGTCATCAGCGTGACCACGCCCTGGTCGACGCGCGCCTCGCCGTCGTCCCCGCCGTCGTCGTCGGGGATCTGGTCCGAGTCCGCCACCAGCGACACGCGCTCGAGGAAGTCGGCGAGGTTGCCCTCGGGGTCGGTCTGCTCGAACTCGGAGGCCACCGCGTGCAGCTCGGCCAGGTTCTCCACGCGGGAGCCGTCCTGCGGGTCGTCGCTCGCGCGCAGCTCCGCGAGGTAGCCGGACCGGTCGAGCACGGCGCCGAGGACCTCGGCCGGGCCCGCCCCGGACTCCGAGAGGGCACGGAGGTCCGCCATCATCGCGGCGAACGCGGACAGGCCCGTGATCGCGCGGGTGCCCAGCCCCGGCACCTCGTCGAGCCGGTCGAGCGCCGCGCCGAACGAGATGCGCTCGCGCTCGGCGTACGCCGCGACCATCGACTCGGACCGGTCCCCCAGGCCCCGCTTCGGGACGTTGAGGATCCGGCGCACGCTGACGTCGTCGTCGGGGTTGTCGATCCCGCGCAGGTAGGCGACCGCGTCCTTGATCTCCTTGCGCTCGTAGAACCGCGTGCCGCCGACCACCTTGTAGGGCAGCCCGACGCGGATCAGGACCTCTTCCAGCGCCCGGGACTGCGCGTTCGCCCGGTAGAAGATCGCGACGTCGCCGGGTCGCACGCCCTCGGCGTCGCCGAGCCGGTCGATCTCCTCGGCGACGAACCGCGCCTCCTCGTGCTCGGTGTCCGCGACGTAGGCGACGATCTGCGCGCCGGCGCCGGAGTCGGTCCAGAGGCGCTTGTTCTCGCGGCCCGGGTTGCGGCTGATCACCGCGTTGGCGGCGGACAGGATCGTCTGCGTCGAGCGGTAGTTCTGCTCCAGGAGGATCGTTCGCGCGTCCGGGTAGTCCACCTCGAACTCCAGGATGTTCCGGATCGAGGCGCCGCGGAACGCGTAGATCGACTGGTCGGCGTCACCGACCACGGTGAGCTCGCCGCGCGGGAGCTCCATGTCCGTGGAGTCGTCGACGATCCCCCGCGACGAGCCGACCAGCTCCCGCACCAGCACGTACTGCGCGTGGTTGGTGTCCTGGTACTCGTCGACCAGCACGTGCCGGAACCGGCGCCGATAGTGCTCGGCCACCGCGGGGAACCCCTGCAGCAGCTGCACGGTGGTCATGATCAGGTCGTCGAAGTCGAGGGCGTGCGCCTGCTTGAGGCGGGCCTGGTAGCGCGTGTAGACCTGCGCCAGCGCGGTGTCGAAGTCGTTGGCCGCGCCTCCCCCGGAGGTCGCCGCGAACGTCTCGGGGTCGACCAGCTCGTCCTTGAGCGACGAGATCTTCGACGCCAGCGCCTTCGCCGGGTACCTCTTGGGGTCCAGGTCGAGCTCGCGCGCGACGAGCGTGAGCAGCCGCTGCGAGTCCGCCGAGTCGTAGATCGAGAAGCTGGACCGCAGACCGAGCGTCGCGGCCTCCCGCCGCAGGATGCGCACGCACGCGGAGTGGAACGTGGAGACCCACATGCGCCCGGCGGCCGGCCCGACCAGGTGCTCGACGCGCTCGCGCATCTCCGCCGCGGCCTTGTTGGTGAACGTGATCGCGATGACCTCGCCCGCCCGCGCCCGGCCGGTGGCCAGGAGGTAGGCGATGCGGTTGGTGAGCACGCGCGTCTTGCCCGAGCCGGCGCCCGCGACGATGAGCAGCGGGCCGCCCTGGTGCAGCACGGCCTCGCGCTGCTGGGGGTTCAGGCCGACGAGCAGCCTGTCCGCCTCCGCCTGGCGACGGGCGCGGCGCTCGGCGGACGCGGCGTCGTCGGACGGGTCCGCAGGGACGCCGGGAAGAGGGAGGGCGAGGTTCTCGAAGAGCGACGTCATGGCCCCCCAAGGATAGGCGCCGCGACTGACAAAGCCGCGCTCCGGCTGTGGAGCGGCGGGGACGCGCGCGGATCAGGTGACCGCCAGCGCCGTGAGCCAGGCACCCGTCGAGACGAGGGCCGCGGCGAGCTCCACGAGGATGGTCAGCCCCGTGGCCTGCAGGGCCGCGACCGTGGCCCGCCACGCCGGCTGGGCCGCGCGCGACCGGACCCACTCGGCGAGGTAGATGCCGAGCACGAAGCCCACGAACAGGCCGACCACCGGGATGGCGAAGAAGCCGACGACGCCCGCGACCCCACCCCAGACGAGCGTCGACGAGGGCACGCCCGCGCGCTTGAGGTGCCGCCCCGCCAGCAGGTACTTGCCGACGAAGGCGAGCACGGTGACCACGACGGTGATCGCGACCACGGTCCACCCCGCCGTGCCGCCGGTGACGACGCCCCACACGATGACGGCGCCCGCGACGAGCAACCCGCCCGGCAGAACCTGCACGACGACGCCGACCAGCCCGACGAGCACGACGAGGCCGACCAGCAGGTCACCGACGGAGTTCACGGGGTGGACAGTAGCCGTACCGCCGTGAGCCGGCGCGGTGCCGGCTCAGTGCCAGATGACGGCGACCGCGATGTTCACGACGGTGAGCCCGGCGATCGCGCCGAGGTAGCCGGTGGTGACGCGGGCCGGCTTGCGGATCCCCAGGATCACCAGCGCGGTCACGACGAGGGCGACGACCAGCTTGACCGCGATCTTCGCCGTGTTCGGGTCGTGGCCGGCGAGGCCCGCCGAGGCGATGCCGACCAGCAGGATGCCCGTGACCAGCGCGGTGAGGATGCCGTGCAGCACGCCGGTCGCGATCTTCGGGGTGCGGAGGTTGACCAGGGTGCCGCCGAGCACGATGGCCCAGCCGATGAGGTGGAGGACGATGAGCAGCTGGTAGACGAGATCCATGATCCGAGACTATCTGACGCTCCGTCAGATAAAGAACGCGCCGGCCGGCGGGGTCGCTCGGCGAGCGTCGTCCGAGGCGAGTGCGGCATCACGCAGAACGATGAACACTCGGGGAGAGAGCAGTGCCGATCCACGAGCGGAGCCACGACGTGAGCCAGACCGAGCTGTCCTACGCGCTGCTGGCCAGCGACTTCTACTCCTTCCAGGACGTCCTCACCCCGGTCGAGAACGAGCACGTCATGGCGATCCGGGAGTTCCTGGAGCGCGAGGTCCGGCCCATCGCCGACGACTACTGGGAGCGCGCCGAGTTCCCGGTGCACCTCATCCCCGAGGTCGGCCGGCTCGGGATGCTCGGGCCGATGTGGCCCGAGACCGTCCGGTTCGAGAACAGCGCCGTCTACCGCGGCTGGGTCGCTCTCGAGCTGTCGCGGGTGGACGCCGGCTTCTCGACGTTCGTCGGGGTCCAGAACGGGCTGACCATGGGGGCGATCGGCGTCGGCGGCTCACTCGAGCAGCGCGCCGAGCTGCTCCCGCCGATGAGCCGCGGCGAGCTGGTCGGCGCATTCGGGCTGACCGAGCCCCTGTCCGGCTCCGACACCGCGCGCGGCCTGCGGACCACCGCGCACCGCACCGGCGACACCTGGGTGCTCAACGGCGCCAAGCGCTGGATCGGCAACGCGACGTTCGCCGACCTCACGGTCATCTGGGCGCGCGACACCGCCGACGACCAGGTCAAGGGCTTCATCGTCCGGCGGGGCACGCCGGGGTTCACCGCGACGAAGATCGAGCGTAAGCAGGCCCTCCGCTCGGTCCAGAACGCCGACATCCTGCTCGACGGGGTCGAGGTGTCCGAGGCCGACCGGCTGCCGAACATCCACTCGTTCCGCGACGTCGCCACGGTCCTGCGGCTGACCCGGGCAGAGGTCGCCTGGCAGGCGGTCGGGGTGGCCGTCGGCGCCTACGAGGCGACGGTGAAGTACGCGCTGGAGCGCGAGCAGTTCGGCAAGCCGATCGCGTCGTTCCAGCTGGTCCAGGAGCGGCTCGCCCGCTGCCTGGGCAACATCACCGCGAGCATCGCCCTGTGCGTCCGGGCGTCCCAGCTGAGCGACCAGGACCGGCAGGGCGACCAGCACTCGGCGCTGGCCAAGGCCTACACGACGACGGCGATGCGGGAGACCGTCGCCCTGTGCCGCGAGACGCTCGGCGGCAACGGCATCCAGCTCGACCACGGCGTCGCGCGCTACATGGCCGACGCCGAGGCCGTGTACTCGTTCGAGGGAACCCGGGACATGAACACCCTCATCGTGGGCCGGGCCATCACGGGCATCGCGGCGTTCGTCTGACCGGGTGCGCTGCTCGTCGCGGTGGTCAGGCCGCGACGTAGAGGACGACCGTCTCCGCGATCAGCGCTGGCTTGCTCACGCCCTCGATCTCGACCGTGACGGTGAAGCCTGCGCGGACGCCCTGCGCCGTCGGCTCGGCGGAGCGGATCGTCATCGACGCCCGTACGCGGGAGCCTGCGGTGACCGGCTGCGGGAACCGGACGCGGTCCAGCCCGTAGTTGACTACGAGCCCGGCCGCGCCCACCTCGACGAGCCCCGCCGTGAGCGCCGGGATCAGGGCGAGCGTGAGGTACCCGTGCGCGACGGTCGAGCCGAACGGCCCCTGCGCGGCCCGTTCGGGGTCGACGTGGATCCACTGGTGGTCGTCCGTGGCGTCGGCGAACCGGTCGATCCGCTCCTGCTCGACGGGGAACCACTCGTCCGCCGTGACGGACCGCCCGATCGCGTCGAGCAGCCCGGCCGGCGTGGCGACGGCGATCACGCCTTCGGCCCGCCCGCCACGTAGAGGACCTGCCCGTTGACGAAGCTCGCGGCCTCGGAGCAGAAGAACGAGACGGCGTGGGCGATGTCCTCGGGCTGACCCACGCGACCGACGGGGATGTCCTTGGCGACGCCCTCGACGAACTGCTCGTAGGTGAGGTGCATGCGCTCGGCGGTCTGCCGGATCATGTCGGTCGCGATGAAGCCGGGCGCGACGGCGTTCGTCGTGATCCCGAACCGCCCCAGCTCGATGGCGAGCGCCTTGGTGAACCCCTGCAGACCGGACTTGGCCGCCGCGTAGTTGGCCTGACCGCGGTTGCCCAGCGCCGACGTGCTCGACAGGTTGACGATCCGTCCCCAGCCCGCGGCGACCTGGTGCTTCTGCACCTCGCGGCTCATGAGGAAGGCTCCGCGCAGGTGCACCGACATCACCGAGTCCCAGTCGTCGTCGGTCATCTTGAACAGCAGGTTGTCGCGCAGGATCCCGGCGTTGTTGACCAGCACCGTCGGGGCGCCCAGGTCGTCGACGACGCGTGCGACGGCCGCGACCGCCGCCTCGGTGTCGCCGACGTCGGCGCCGACGGCGATCGCCGAGCCGCCGCTGGACCGGATCGCGTCCACGGTGCCCGCGCAGTCCTCCTCGTGCAGGTCGAGGACGGCCACCCGGAATCCGTCGGAAGCCAGCCGGAGGGCGGTCGCGGCGCCGATGCCGCGGGCGGCGCCGGTCACGAGGGCGGTGCGTCGGTCGGTCACGAGCGTTCCTCTCGGAGAAGACGATCAGCTGGCCCTGCCACCTTGGCGTGGGCAGCACGCGTTGGCCACTGCGCCACCCCGGCGAGCGCGTCGCGCGGTGTGCCCGCTAGTACCCCGCCAGCCGCAGCGCGACGTCGACCAGCTCGACCCGGTCGAGGCCCGGGACCTCGTCGAGCGGGAACCAGGCGGCGGTGTCGGTGGTGCCGTCGACCTCGTCGCGCAGCTCCCCGCCGACCACGTGCGCGCGGTAGAGGACCCGCAGCGCGTGCAGGGCGCCGTCCGTGGGGTCGAGGCGGTCGGAGGCGGGGATGACGAGGGAGTCGATGCCCAGCAGCCCGTCGAGGACCGCGTGATAGCCGGTCTCCTCGAGCACCTCGCGCACCGCGGCGTCCGCGGGGTCCTCGCCGGGGTCGATCCCGCCGCCCGGCAGGGTCCACCCCGACCGCCCGCCCTCGACCCAGTGCGGGAGCAGGACGCGCCCGTCCTCCACGATGACGGCGTAGGCGGCGACGCGCAGCCGCATCGTCACAGCAGGCGCCGGGCGGCCGCCCAGCGCGTGAGCTCGTGGCGGCTCGAGAGCTGCAGCTTGCGCAGCACCGCGGACACGTGGGTCTCGACGGTCTTGATCGAGATGAACAGCTCCGAGGCGACCTCGCGGTAGGAGTACCCGCGGGCGATGAGCCGCATGACCTCGCGCTCCCGTGCGGACAGCCGGTCGAGCTCGTCGTCGCCGATCGCCACGTCCCCCGCGGCCGCGCCGAACGCGTCGAGGACGAAGCCGGCCAGCCGCGGCGAGAAGACCGCGTCGCCACCGGCCACCCGGCGGACGGCGTCGGACAGGTCCGTGCCGTCGATCGCCTTGGTGACGTACCCGCGCGCGCCGGCGCGGATGACGGCGACCACGTCCTCGGAGGCGTCGGAGACCGAGAGCGCGAGGAACCGGGTCTCCCCCAGCAGGTCCGTGCAGGCCTTGATGACCTCGGCCCCGCCGCCGCCGTCGCCACCCGGCAGGTGCACGTCCAGCAGCACCACGGGCGGCCGGAGCTCGCGGACCAGGCGGATCGCGTCGTCCACCGTGTCCGCCTCGCCCACCACCCGGACGCCCGCGTCGAGCGACGCCTTCACGCCCGTCCGGAACATGTGGTGGTCGTCCACCAGCACCACGTCGACTGCCTCGCTCATGTCTGTGCTCCCTGTTCCTCGGTGGACCGGATGGGCACCACCAGGTGCACCTCGGTCCCGCGCTCGGGGCTGCTGGTGACGGACGCGGTGCCGCCGCGACGACGGACCCGCCCGATGATCGACTCGCGCACGCCGAACCGGTCGGTGCCCACCTCGTCGAGGTCGAACCCGTCGCCGTGGTCGCGCACGAAGACCTCGACCTCGGTCGCCCCGACCTCGAGGTACAGCGACACGGGCGGTCGGCCATGCACGACCGCGTTCACCAGCGCCTCGCGCGTGGCCTGCAGCAGCGCCTCCGTGTCGGCGTCCGGCGCGCGGTCGCCCACCACCACGGACTCGACGGCCACGGGGTCGCCCGACGGCCCGGAGCGGGAGTCCTCGACCTCCGCGACGATGCCCCGCAGCGCGGCCGCCACGGACGTGCCCGGCGCCGGTCGGTCGTCGTAGAGCCACTCCCGGAGCTCGCGCTCCTGGGCGCGGGCCATGCGGGCGACCTCGGCCGAGTCGTCGGCCCGCGAGCGGATCAGCGCGAGCGTCTGCAGCACGGAGTCGTGCAGGTGGGCGGCGATGTCGGCGCGCTCCGACTCCCGGGCACGCGCGGCGCGCTCGTCGCCGAGCTCCCGGACCAGGCGCAGCCACCAGGGCGTGAGCACGAGCGCGACGCCGCCGAGCATGATGATCGCCGCGACCATCGACTGCGCGAGCGTCGCGGTGTCCACGCCGCCGCCGGACGCGAGCCCGACGAACAGCAGGACGCCGACGCCCGCGAGCAGGATCCCGCCCGCCACGCGCAGCACGCTCACCGGCGTCTTCCCGCCCGCCCTCTCCCGCAGGCGTCCGCGCTGGACGGCGTCGAGCTGGCTCCACGCGAGCCACAGGCCGGCGAGCACGATGACGGCCGGGAGCAGCCAGTCCACCTGCACGTCCGCCCCGGACCGGACCGCGATGAGCAGTACGGCGGCGATCACCAGGACGGCCCCGATGGCGATGTCCGTCACGGGGATGCGGCGGCCCGGCTCGATGATCGCCTGCCGCTTGGCCAACCGGGTGAGCGCGCTCGGCCGCACCTCCTGCGCGGCGTCGGCGGGGTCGCCCGCGGGCACGGCGAGCCACCAGAAGACATAGAGCAGGGGGCCGATGCCGGCGATCGGGGTCAGCACCACGAACGCGAGCCGCACGAGGCCGACCGGCAGGTCGAGGTGCGCGGCGAGCCCGAGCGCGACGCCACCGAACCAGCGGCCGCGCGCGGGACGGCGCAACGGCAGCCGTCGGCGGGCGAGCAGGGGTTCGGTCGAGGTCACGGTCCGATCGTCACATGCCCCGAGGCCTCCCGGGGTGCCGTCCGGGGTTCGTTCAGGGGTGCGCGCCGGCAGGTTCAGGGTGCGCTCAGGGGACCACCCGATGCCGCGCGCTCGGCCGAGCGACCAGGATCGAGGCATGGACACGAGCACTCCCACCGGCCCGGGGCCGGCCCCGGAACCCGCGGCCCCGCCGCAGAACCCGACGCACCCGTCGAACAGCTTCTTCGAGGGCATCCGCCGGCTCGGCATCGCCCGCTCCGACGACCGCTGGATCGGCGGCGTCAGCGGTGGCCTGGCCGACCGGTTCGGCATCGACCCCCTCCTCGTCCGCGGCATCTTCGTCGCGACCCTCCTGCTCGGCGGGCTCGGCCTCGTCGCCTACGGCGCGGCCTGGGCCCTGCTGCCGGAGCGTCGCGACGGCCGGATCCACGTGGAGGAGATGATCCTCGGCCGCTTCGACATCGCTCTGCTGGGCGCGCTGGCGTTCGTGATCGTCGGCTTCGGCCGCGGCGACAACTGGTTCTTCTTCTGGGGACCTCCGGGCTGGCTGCAGGGCCTCCTGTGGCTCGCGTTCGTCGCCGGCATCGTCGTGCTGATCATCGTCGTGGCGAACCAGCAGCCCTCCCGGCCGCGTCCGCCGGTCGCGTACGCCCCCTACACGCCGCCGCCGGCCCCCGGCGCGACGACCACGTACCCCGCGGCGACCTACCCGGCCGCGACGTCGGCCGCCACCTACCCCGCGACGACGGCCCCGGCGCCCGCCGCGCCGGTCCCGCCCTACGGCGCGCCGCCGGCCCAGGCCTGGACGTCGGCGGCGACCCCGCCGCCCCCCGCACCGCCGGCCCGCACGCCGAACCACCTGCGACCGCCGCGACCGGCGCGTCCCCGCACGCCGGGTGCCGGCGCCGGGACCGTCGGCGTGGTCGTCGCGCTCAGCCTGCTCAGCCTCGCGGTCCTGCTGATCGCCGAGCGCTCGGGCGACTTCACCGGCCCGGTCGGGCTCACCGCGCTCGGCATCGGCATCGTGCTCTGCGGTCTCGGCATCATCGTGTCGGGCCTGCGCGGCCGGACCAGCGGCGGCCTCGGCGGTCTCGCGGTCGTCGGCATCCTCGTCGCCGTGCCCCTCGGGGCCGTGTCGAACAACCACTGGATCTGGACGGCCGACGGCCGGCACGACTTCGCCGCGAGCGGAGACGTCGTCGTGACCTCCCGCACCGACGCCGCGCAGGGCTACTCGATGGGCTTCGGCGACGTGACGATCGACCTGTCCGACGTCCCGATGACCTCCACCACGCTCGAGGTCCCGATCTCGCTCGCCGCCGGCGACCTCACGGTCATCGTGCCGTCCGACGCGAGCGTCTCGGCCGACGTCGACGCCGGTGCCGGCACCGTCCGCTGGGACGTCGACGGAGAGAGCAAGAGCGTCGACGGCGTCGGCCTCAACCCCCGCACCTTCACGACCGGCGCGTTCGACGACGGCGGCCCGCAGCTCGCGCTGCAGGTCCAGATCGGCGCGGGCGACGTCACGATCACCGAGGAGAACTGATGCCCACCGAGAAGAACCCCCGCGCCGGCTCCGACGAGACCGCCCCGCTGCCCGTCACGCCCGCCGACGACACCGTGGTACTCCCGCCCGCCAACGCCGCCCCGGCGCCGGACGTCAGCGCCGAGACCGTGGTCGTCCCGCTCGACGACGCCACCTCGTCGCCCGCCGACACCGCCGTCCTGCCGCTCGACGCGGACTCGGCCGTCGTCGGCGACACCGCGGTGCTGCCCGTCGACGAGACGCGGGCCGTGCCGACGGCGGAGCCGGTCGCCGAACCGGCGACGACCCCGCTCGAGGCGACCCAGGCGCCGTACGCGTCACCGATCGGCGCGCTCTACGCGCCGACCGACCGGTCCGAGGAGCCGGGCGCTGTCCGCACCTCGGCGTACGCGGAGCCGGCCGGCGCGACGGCATACGCCGAGCCGGTCGGCGCGGGCTACCCCGTGGACCGCGACGACCCCGTGGCCGCACCCGCAGACCCGACGCCCGTCGTCCCCGCCCGCCGACGGCTCCGGGTCGGCACGGTCGTCTGGGGCCTGGTGATCGCCGCGATCGGCGTCGGGCTGCTCGCCTGGGCGGCCGGCGTGGCCATCGACCTGCAGCTGGCGATGATCGTGCTGCTCGCGGTCGCCGGTACCGCGCTGCTCGTCGGGTCCATCGTCAGCGGCGCCCGCAACGCCCGCCGCTGACTCCACACGACAACGTCCGAGGAGACGAGCGCCCTGACGCTCGCTTCCTCGGACGTTGCTGTGCTCAGGCCGTGGGTCCGCTCGGCGGCGGCAACGGCGTGGACGTGGTCGTCGGCGCCGGTGGCGCGGTCGGTGCGGCCGTCGGGATCGGGTCGGGGTAGGCCTTCGCCGGGGCGACCGGCTCGGTCGCCACGACCGTCCCGGTGGCGACTGCCTTGCGCAGCGCCCACCCGATGAGGATGAGCACGACGCCGATGCCGACCACCAGCAGCGCCACGCCGAACGCCACGACGGACGTGAACAGCGAGGCCCGCAGGAACGAGGCGGTCATGACCGTCTGGCGCGTCGGGTCGTCCTGGTCCAGCTCCGCGTACGTCTTGCCGCCGGATGCCTCCAGCGCGTGGGTGTTGATGATGTCGGCCTGGAACCAGGCCTCCCACGGCGTGTCGACCAGCTGACCGCCGAAGGCCTGGGCGTCGTCGGACACCGTGATCTTCTCCGCTGCCAGGTTGCTGGAGACCGCTCCCCAGGTCACGCCCCCGGCGATGATGAAGATGATCCCGAAGATGATGGTGATCAGCCCGAGCACCCGAACCGTCTTCGGGCTGCCTGTTGTCGTGGCCATGTCTCCCCTTACGAACCCCGCAGGACGGGCCCGAAACCCCCTGGACCCGGCGGACCGCGTGCGGTCCATGACTGAGCGCCCTACACAAGCGACTCTAGGGGAGGAAAGGGGTGAAAAGTCGGAACTTCAGACGAGAGCGCGCGTCCGCGCCCGGGCGTACTCGGACTCGGCCGCCGCGAGCACGTCGTCCCAGCCGAACGGGGGCCGCACGGCGCGGTTGTGGGTGAGCATGCCCTCGAGCAGGCGACCGTCACGGGCGAGGTGCACGATCGCCTCGGTCATCTCGGCGTCGTCGGCGACGAGCAGGCCGTCGACGCCGTCCTCGACGAACTCCTCGATCCCCGTGCCACGCCTCGCCACGATGGCCAGCCCGGCGGTGCGGGCCTCGAGGGCGGCGATGCCGAACGCCTCGAGCTCGGCCGGGGCGAGGAACACGTCGGCGTCGGTGTACGCGGACCGGACCTGGGGCCGGGTCAGCCGTCCGCGCAGCTCGACCAGGTGCTGCAGGCCCTGACCCGCCACGGCGGAGGCGACGCGGCCCTGCGCGGGGCCGGAACCGATGATCGACAGCCGCAGCCGGTCCGGCGGGAGCCGGCGTGCGGCCTTGCCGACGAGCTCGACCAGCGGCACGGCGCGCTTGCGGGGGGCCAGGCGCATGGTCGAGACGAGCCGCAGCGGCCCGTGCTCGCCGGGTCGCCCGCGCCCCTCGGAGAAGCTCTTGGGCGCCCAGACGTCGAGGTCGAGACCGTTGGGCATCACGGTCACCTCGGCGCCGAACACCTCCTCGACCCGCGCCGCGGCGGCGTGGCTGACGGCGCTCAGGGCGGCCGGCGTGCGATGCCAGCGGGTGCGGTTGACCAGGGTGCGCAGGGTCCCGACGACGCCGTCGAGCATGCAGTGCCACGTGATCGCGGTCGGCAGCCCGGCGTCGAGCGCGATCCGCGCGCCGTCGTAGGCGAACGGGGACAGCACCCCGGCGTGCACATGGACGACGTCGGGCCGCACGGTGTCGAACACCTCGCGCACCAGCCGGGGTCCGACCGGGTTCACCGGGAGGTCGAACGGGATCCTCGCGCCGAGCCGGTGCACGTGGACACCGTCCTCCAGGTCGACGACGCCGCCCCGCTCGCCGCCGACGCCGAGCGTGGCCGTCAGCACGTGCACCTCGTGACCGGCCGCGACCTGCCGCGCCGCGAGGTCACCGACCTGCGACTCGATCCCGCCGGTCCGCGGCGCGTAGCAGTCGGACACGTGGACGATCAGCACGGGGTCACAGTAACCGCGCGAACTGGACGGTCGTTCACGATCCGGGACATGTCACCCGCGTGCGTCACCTGCGGCCTCGATCCGCGCCAGCGCCTGCGCGTGCACCTTGCGCTCGAGGATGAACGACATGACCGGCACGACGCCCGCGGCCGCCATCGTCGCCAGGCGCCCCAACCGCCAGCGCATCTTCGACCAGAGGTCGAACACGGTGACCAGGTAGACGACGTAGATCCAGCCGTGCGCGTAGGCGACCCACGCGCCGATCACGGGGTTCGGGTGGCCCGACGCGTCGACGCCGCCCGCGTGGAACACGTACTTGAGGATCAGCTCGAGGCAGAGCAGCAGCAGCATCGTGCCCGTGATCCACGCGAGCACGCGGTACCGCTTGGTGGCCCCCGCGGCCTTGCGCACCCAGGGGTCCACGCCCGTCACCGTCTCGCTCACGCCTGCATCTCCTTCGCCATGGTCGCCGGTCACTCCCACTCGATCGTGCCCGGCGGCTTGCTCGTCACGTCGAGGACGACGCGGTTGACCTCGGGTACCTCGTTGGTGATCCGGGTCGAGATGGTCGCCAGCACGTCGTACGGCAAGCGGGTCCAGTCGGCGGTCATCGCGTCCTCCGACGACACGGGCCGCAGCACCACCGGGTGGCCGTAGGTCCGCCCGTCGCCCTGCACACCGACCGACCGCACGTCCGCCAGCAGCACCACGGGGCACTGCCAGATGTCGCGGTCCAGGCCGGCGCGGGTCAGCTCCTCGCGGGCGATGACGTCGGCGGCGCGCAGGATGTCCAGGCGCTCGGCGGTCACCTCGCCGATGATCCGGATCCCGAGGCCGGGTCCGGGGAACGGCTGGCGCCAGACGATGGCGTCGGGAACGCCGAGCTCCAGGCCGACCGCGCGGACCTCGTCCTTGAACAGGGTGCGCAGCGGCTCGACCAGCTCGAACTGGAGGTCGTCGGGGAGCCCGCCCACGTTGTGGTGCGACTTGATGTTGGCCGCGCCCTCGCCGCCGCCGGACTCGACCACGTCGGGGTACAGGGTGCCCTGCACCAGGAACTTCACAGGGTGAGCGGAGGCGTCGCCGTGCGCTGCGTCCTCGATGATCTCCCGCGCCGCGTCCTCGAACACGCGGATGAACTCGCGCCCGATGATCTTGCGCTTGGTCTCGGGGTCGGTGTGCCCGGCCAGCGCGTGCAGGAACCGCTCGCGCGCGTCGACGACCTTGAGCTCCACGCCCGTGGCGGCGACGAAGTCCTTCTCGACCTGCTCGGCCTCGCCCGACCGCAGGAGCCCGTGGTCGACGAACACGCAGGTCAGCTGGCTGCCGACGGCCTTCTGCACGAGAGCCGCGGCCACGGAGGAGTCGACGCCGCCGGACAGGCCGCAGATCACGCGCGCGGTGCCCACCTGCGCGCGGATCTTCTCCACCTGCTCCGCGACGACGTTCCCGGCGTTCCAGTCGGGAGCCAGGCCCGCGCCCTCGTAGAGGAAGTTCTCGAGCGCCTTCTGCCCGAGCGGCGAGTGCTTGACCTCGGGGTGCCACTGCACGCCGTACAGCCGGCGGGCCCGGTCCTCGAACGCGGCGACGGGGCTTCCCGACGACGTCGCGAGCACCTCGAAGCCCTCGGGCGCGGCGTGCACGGCGTCGCCGTGGCTCATCCACACGGTCTGCGACGACGGGCTGCCGGCCAGCACGGTCCCGGCCTCGGTGACCTCGACCGCGGTCCCGCCGTACTCGCGCTGCCCGGTCTGGGCGACGGTCCCGCCGAGCGCGGCGGCCATCGCCTGGAAGCCGTAGCAGATACCGAGCACCGGGACACCGGCCTCGAACAGGGCCGGGTCGACGAACGGGGCGCCGGTCGCGTACACGGAGGACGGTCCGCCCGAGAGGATGATCGCCGCCGGGTCCTTGGCCAGCAGGTCCGCGACCGACGCCGTGTGCGGCACGATCTCGGAGTACACGTTGGCCTCGCGCACGCGCCGCGCGATCAGCTGCGCGTACTGCGCGCCGAAGTCGACGACGAGCACGGGTCGGTGGGTGGTGGCGGCCGGGTCAGGCGTCTGCGTCACGCCCTCAGGGTAGTCGGCGCGACGGCCGCCTCCGTCCGCGCGTCCGACGTCGCGGAATAGTGTTTTTTCCTGTCAGTGCCCGCACGTAACGTTGCTCCTCGTGCGTTCTCTCCCCCTCGACGACCCCGGTACCCCGCCTCTGAGCGGGCCTACCGCGCTGCTCTGGTGGCTGGCCCGCCGGCAGTGGGGGATCCTCCTGACCGCGGTCGGCCTCGGCATCGTCATGTTCGCCGCGCAGGCGTTCACGCCGTACGTCGTCGGCCATGCGATCGACGACGGCCTGACGCACGGCTTCGGGCCGGAGCTGTGGCGCGCGTGCGGGACCCTGCTGGCGCTCGGTGCCGTCGTCATCACCACATCGGCCATCGGCCACCGCTACGACATCGCGAACTGGCTCCGCGCCGCGTTCACGTCGTCCCAGCTGGTCGGCAAGACCGTGTCGCGGTCGGGCCACGCGATCACGTCGGAGCTGCCGACGGGCGAGGTCGTCTCGGCCGTCGCCAACGACGCGCTGCGCATCGGTGAGGTCTACGCCCTGGCCGCCCACTTCCTCGGCAGCCTCGTCGCGTACGGCGTCGTGGCCGTCCTCATGCTCAACGTCTCGGTGCCGCTCGGCCTGGTCGTCATCCTCGGCCTGCCGACGGTGGCGGCGATCCTCGGCCTGCTGGTCAAGCCGCTGTCCCGCCGTCAGGCGGCGCAGCGCGAGGCGTCGGGCCGGCTGACCACGCTGGGCGCGGACACCGTCTCGGGCCTGCGCATCCTGCGGGGCATCGGCGGCGAGGGCGTGTTCACGGGCCGGTACCGCGACCAGTCGCAGGAGACCCGGCGCCGCGGGGTCGAGGTCGCCAAGACGCAGTCGGTGCTCGATGCCCTGCAGGTGCTCCTGCCGGGCGCGTTCGTCGTCGTCCTCCTCTACCTCGGCGCGCACATGGCGCTGGCGGGCACGATCACCCCGGGCCAGCTCGTGTCGACCTACGGCTTCGCGGCGTTCCTGTCGTGGCCCGTGCAGAACGCGACGCAGATGCTGCAGGCCGCGACGCGCGCGCACATCGGCGCGACCAAGGTGGTCAAGGTGCTGCGCGTCGTCCCGGCGACGGGCGCGACCGAGGGCACCGCCACCGTGCCCGACCGGCACGTCCCGCTCGTCGACGAGGCCAGCGAGCTGACGCTCGAGCCGGGCCGGGTCCTCGCGCTGGTGAGCGCGGACCCCGACGAGTCCGCACGCATCGCGACGCGGCTCGGGCGGTTCGACGACGAAGCGGAGAAGGACACGCCCGTCCGGCTCGGCGGGGTGCTGCTGTCGGAGCTCGACAAGGACGCGGTGCGCGAGCGCATCGTCGTCGCCGAGGCCACGCCGCACCTGTTCTCCGGCGCGCTCGAGCGCGAGCTCGACGTGCGCGGGGGCGCCACGGAGGAGGACCTGCTGCGGGTCATCGCGACGGCCGACGCGCACGACGTGCTCGACTCGGTGCCCGACGGCCTGGCCGGCGAGCTGCCCGAGAAGGGCAGGTCGCTGTCGGGCGGCCAGCGCCAGCGCGTCGCGCTCGCCCGCGCGCTGCTGATCGACCCGGAGATCCTCGTGCTGGTCGAGCCGACCAGCGCGGTCGACGCCCACACGGAGGCACGGATCGCCGCGCGCCTGGCGGACGTCCGCCGGGGTCGCACGACACTCGTCGTCACCGCGAGCCCGCTGGTGCTCGACCACGTGGACGAGGTCGCGTTCGTGCAGGGCGGCGTGATCCGCGCCCGCGGCACGCACGACGAGCTGCTCGCGCACGGCGCCGACGACCTCGAGGTCGCGCGCGCCTACCGGGCAGTCGTCGGACGGCAGATGGACGAGGAGTCGCTCGAGAACCGCGCGGTCGAGGACCTGGCGGACGACGAGCGGCTGCACGAAGAGCTGATGGCGGGCCAGACGGCCGGAGACACGAACGGAGGACAGTCATGAAGCTCCCCATCGCCGACTCGGCGACCGTGCGGGCCTACACCGGCCTCCTCATGCGCAAGCACCGCCGGCCGCTGACCGTCATCGCGGTCCTGCACACGCTCGCCGCGACCGCCGGCCTCGCCGGTCCGTGGATCCTCGGCATGCTGGTCGACGCGGTGAACGACGGCACGACCGTCGGCTACATCAACACGCTGATCGCGATCGGTGCGGCGGCGGTGCTGGCGCAGACGGTGCTCATCCGCTTCGCGCAGCGCTCGTCGATGGTGTTCGGCGAGGAGGTCTTCGCCGAGCTGCGCGAGGAGTTCATCGAGAACGTCACGGCGCTGCCGCTGTCCACCGTCGAGCGCGCCGGGACCGGCGACCTGGTCGCCCGCACCACCAACGACGTGAACAAGCTCCAGCACGCCGTGCGCTTCGGCGTCCCCCGCGTGATCGTCGCGGTGGTCACCATCACGCTGACGATCGTCGCCTGCCTGGTCATCTCGCCGCTCGTGTCGATCGCCATGTTCATCGGCGTACCGACGCTGGTGATCCTCGTGCGCTGGTACCTCAAGCGCGCGACGCCGGCCTACCAGCGCGAGTCCGCGGCGTACGCGACGCTCAACGGCACCATCACCGAGTCGGTGGAGGGCGCCCGCACGGTCGACGCCCTGCGCCTCGGCCGGCGCCGGATGGCCCGGGTGGACGACGACCTGCGCGAGGCGTTCGAGGCCGAGAAGGCGACGCTGCGGCTGCGCACGATCCTGTTCCCCGGCATCGACGGCGCGTTCGTGCTCGCACCGGCGGCCGTCCTGTTCTGGGGCGGGTACCTCGCCTCGCAGGGCCAGGTCACCGTCGGCGCCGTCACCGCGATCGTGCTGTACACGTACCAGATCACCGGACCGGTGTGGGAGCTGATCTTCTGGATCGACGAGATCCAGGTGGCCGCCACCTCGCTCGCGCGGATCGTCGGCGTACAGCTGGTCGAGCCGGACCGGTCGTCCCGCGAGGGCACCCCGGTCGACGAGGACATCGCCGCGCGGGACCTCACGTACGCGTACCGCGAGGGCCACAACGTGCTGCACGGGATCGACCTCGACCTGGCGGCCGGCGAGCGGCTCGCGGTCGTCGGTCCGTCAGGCGCCGGCAAGTCGACGCTCGGCCGCATGCTGGCCGGCATCCACCCGCCCACCGGCGGCACGGTGACGGTCGGCGGCGTGCCGCTCATCGACCTGCCGCTGGAGAACCTGCGCGGCCACGTCGCGCTGGTCACCCAGGAGCACCACGTGTTCGTCGGCACTGTCGCGGACAACCTGCGGCTCGCGCAGGAGGACGCCGACCCGGCGGCCCTCGAGCGCGCGCTGCGGGCGGTCGACGCGTGGGAGTGGGTGCAGGCGCTGCCCGACGGGCTGGCCACCGAGGTCGGCTCCGGCGGTGCCCCGCTGACACCCGCGCAGGCGCAGCAGATCGCGCTGGCCCGCCTGGTCCTGCTCGACCCGCACACGCTGGTCCTCGACGAGGCCACCTCGTTGCTCGACCCGCGCGCCGCGCGGCACCTCGAGAAGTCGCTCTCCGCGGTGCTCAAGGGCCGCACGGTCGTGGCGATCGCCCACCGCCTCCACACCGCGCACGACGCGGACCGGGTGGCGGTGGTCGACGCCGGCCGCATCACGGAGATCGGTCCGCACGACGAGCTCGTCGCGGCCGGCGGCGACTATGCCGCGCTGTGGCACTCGTGGCAGCACGAGTGACATGACCGGTCCACTCACGCTGCGCGGGGGCGTCGTCGTCCCCGACGACGCCCTCGCGTGGCGCTTCTCGCGGTCGAGCGGCCCGGGCGGTCAGTCGGTCAACACGACCGACTCCCGCGTCGAGCTGACGGTCGACCTGGCGCGCATCGCGTGGACCAGCCCGACGCAGCAGGACCGCGTGCTGGCGCGGCTCTCCAGCCGGCTGCGCGGCGAGCTGCTGACCGTGAGCGCGCAGGAGTACCGGTCGCAGCTGCGCAACCGCGAGGCCGCGCTCACCCGGGTGCACGCCCTGCTGGACGACGCCCTCGCTCCCCCGGGCCCGGTCCGCCGGGCCACCCGCCCGAGCCGCGGCTCGCAGGTCCGCCGGGTGCAGGGCGAGCAGAAGCGCCGGGCGGTCAAGGAGCTGCGGCGCCGCCCGCCGCTGGGCTGACGGTGGTGCTGGGCGACGAGGCCGCATGCCGTGACGCGCTCGGGCGTGCGCGTGAGGAGGCTCGCTCGGAGGACGGCGACGGCGACGGCAGCTTCGCGCGGTGGTTCGATGCTCGTCGCGGACTGGGAGGACCGGCACGGCCGACCCCCGGCGCTCTGACTCCGCGCCCGGTGGTGGCTCAGGCCGACGCGCCACCGGCCGCGTCGGGCTCGGGCTCCGCGCCGCGTGCCTCGTCGCGCACCAGGCGGAGCCACAGCAGCACGGCGAACGCGCCGAAGATCCACCACTGCGCGGCGTAGGCGAGGTTCTGGATGTTGAGGCCGGCGCCGGGCTTGGTCGGCGGGTCGAGGAGCACGACCGAGGACGCCTGCGCGGGGTCGGAGGACGCGACCACCAGGTAGCCGGTGTAGATCGGTCCGCCCCACGAGTTCAGCAGCTCGGCGGAGCTGATGCCGTCGGTGCGTCCGTCGGCGATCCCCGTCCCGGCCTCCTCCGACGCCTGCAGGTAGCCGGTGAGGTCCACCGGCCCGGCCGGCGGGTCGTCGGCATCGGCGGGCGTCGCCACCCAGCCGCGCACCACCGGGAGCACGGCGTCCCCGTCGGCGGTGTGCAGCGGCGTCAGGACGAGGAACCCGGTGGTCCCGTCGTGCGCGCGGCCGGTCACCAGCAGCTGTCCGTCGGCGTCGTACGTCCCGGTCACGGAGACCTTGCGGCCCACGAGGTCGCCGGTGAACGTGGTCTGCGGCGCGAGCTCGTCCGCGAGCGGGACGGCGGGGGCCGCGACGAGCTCGGCGGTGCGTCGTTCCGCGGCGGCCGCTCCGTGCACCTGGGCGCGGTCCAGCTGCCACGCCCCGAGCCGGGCGCACAGGGCAGCCGCGGCGAGCAGGAGGACCAGCAGCAGGAGCATGCGGGGCCGGACGGCCGCCCGCAGCATGGTCGTCGGCGGGCGCCGGGTCGACTGCTCCCACGCCGGCGCCGGCCGTGCCGGACCGGTCGGGGTCGACGACGCGCGGGCGGACGGGGCCGGTTCGGTCGGCTCCGGGCGGGCGCCGGACCCCGCGGCGCGCTCGCGCGCGACGGCTGCGGGGCTCTGCTCGGTCACGCCTCACGGTACCCCGCGGCCCGGTCGCGGCCGGAACCGGACCGACCGCCCTCCGAGCCGCCCACAGCCCCGCTGACCTGCGCAGCCGCCCACGAGCAGGCCGACCGGCTGTTCCGCGTGCGTTCGCCCACACCATGCTGCATCCGACGACGGAGTGCGGTTGTATGACAACAGGCCCGTCCGCGACCCGAGGGGACCAAGGTCCCCCGGCCCCGGCGGCGCCCGACGCAAGGCTGGCACCGGTCCGGCGGGCACCGCCGGGAGGACGACTGGGGAGCGCGCATGAGCACGACGACGTCGGCAAGCACCGCATGGCGGACAGGGAGCGGGGAGGCGATCGACGGCGAGACCCTGGCCCGGATCGACCAGTGGTGGCGGGCCGCGAACTACCTCTCGGTCGGCCAGATCTATCTGCTGGACAACCCGCTCCTGCGTGAACCGCTCACCCGTGACCACGTGAAGCCCCGCCTGCTGGGGCACTGGGGCACCACGCCGGGCCTCAACTTCCTGTACGCGCACCTCAACCGCGCGATCGCCGAGCGCGACCAGTCGACCATCTACGTCACCGGTCCTGGGCACGGCGGCCCGGGGCTCGTCGCGAGCGCGTACCTGGACGGCACGTACTCGGAGTACTACTCGGACATCACCGAGGACACCGAGGGCATCCACCGGCTGTTCCGGCAGTTCTCGTTCCCGGGCGGCATCCCGAGCCACGTGGCCCCCGAGACGCCGGGGTCGATCCACGAGGGCGGCGAGCTCGGCTACGCGCTCAGCCACGCCTACGGCGCCGCGTTCGACAACCCGGACCTGCTGGTCGCCACGGTCGTCGGAGACGGCGAGGCCGAGACCGGCCCGCTGGCCACCAGCTGGCACTCGAACAAGTTCGTCAACCCGGAGAAGGACGGCGTCGTCCTGCCGATCCTGCACCTCAACGGCTACAAGATCGCCAACCCGACCGTGCTGGCACGCATCCCGGACCACGAGCTCGAGTCGCTCATGGTCGGCTACGGGCACAAGCCGCACATGTTCGTCGCGGGCTTCGACGACGAGTCGCACGAGGAGATCCACCGCCGGTTCGCGACGCTGCTCGACGAGGTGCTCGACGAGATCGCGGAGATCAAGCGCAGCGCGCACGCCGGCAACGAGCAGCGCCCGCAGTGGCCCATGATCGTGTTCCGCACACCCAAGGGCTGGACCGGGCCGGACTACATCGACGGCAAGAAGACGACGGGCTCGTGGCGGGCCCACCAGGTGCCGCTCGCCAACGCGCGGGACACCCCCGAGCACCTCGACGTGCTGCGCCAGTGGCTCGAGTCGTACCGCGTCAACGAGCTGTTCGACGAGAGCGGCCGGCTGCACGACGACATCCGCGCGCTCGCGCCGACGGGTCAGCTCCGGATGAGCGACAACCCGCACGCGAACGGCGGCGCGCTGCTCAAGGACCTGCGCCTGCCCGACTTCCGCGAGTACGCGGTCGACGTGCCCGTGCCGGCCGGCTCGATGAGCGAGGCACCCCGGGTGCTCGGCGACTGGCTGACGGACGTCATCCGGCTCAATCCCGACAACTTCCGGATCTTCGGGCCCGACGAGACGGCGTCGAACCGCCTGCAGTCGGTCTTCGCGGTGACGGACAAGCAGTGGAACGCCGAGTTCTTCGGTCCCGACGTCGACGAGCACCTGGCGCGGGCCGGACGCGTGCTCGAGATGCTCAGCGAGCACCAGTGCCAAGGCTGGCTCGAGGGCTACCTGCTGACGGGCCGGCACGGACTGTTCAACTGCTACGAGGCGTTCATCCACATCATCGACTCGATGTTCAACCAGCACGCCAAGTGGTTGAAGGTCACCGACGACATCCCGTGGCGCCGGCCGATCGCGAGCCTGAACTACCTCCTGTCCAGCCACGTCTGGCGCCAGGACCACAACGGCTTCAGCCACCAGGACCCCGGGTTCATCGATCACGTGGTCAACAAGAAGGCCGACGTCATCCGGGTCTACCTGCCGCCGGACGCCAACACGCTGCTCTCGACGTACGACCACTGCCTGCGCAGCCGGCAGTACGTCAACGTGGTGGTCGCGGGCAAGCAGCCGGCCCCGAACTTCCTGACCATGGAGCAGGCGATCGCGCACTGCACGCGCGGCCTGGGCATCTGGGACTGGGCGGGGACGGAGGTGGCGGGCGACAAGCCCGACGTCGTCCTGGGCTGCGCGGGCGACGTGCCCACGCTCGAGGTGCTGGCGGCGGCGGACATCCTGCGCCGCGAGCTGCCGGACCTCAAGGTCCGCGTGATCAACGTCGTCGACCTCATGCGCCTGCAGGACGAGCGGGAGCACCCGCACGGGCTGTCGGACGCGCAGTTCGACGGCCTGTTCACCGAGGACAAGCCCGTGATCTTCGCGTACCACGGGTACCCGTGGCTCATCCACCGGCTCACCTACCGCAGGCACGGGCACAACAACATCCACGTGCGCGGGTACAAGGAGGAGGGCACGACGACGACGCCGTTCGACATGGTCATGCTCAACGACCTCGACCGGTTCCACCTGGTCATCGACGTCATCGACAACGTGCCGCACCTGCGCACGGCCCAGGCCAACCTGCGGCAGAAGATGGTCGACGAGCGCCTCCGGGCCCGGGAGTACACGCGCGCGCACGGCGACGACCTGCCCGAGGTCCGCGACTGGGTCTGGCCCGACGCGCAGGACGCCGCCGACGAGGGGCAGGTGGCCGCCACGATCTCGACGGGCGGCGACAACGAGTAGCGCACGACCTCGACCGTGGGGCGCGTGACACCGCCCCACGGCCACCGTTCCACCGGCTCCAGGAGACGCCCACCGTGGCCCGCAGCATCTACGTCACCTCCCCCGAGGGGGACTCCGGCAAGTCCATGATCGCGCTGGGCCTCGTCGACCTGCTCGCACGCACCGTGCAGCGGGTCGGCGTGTTCCGGCCGGTCGCCCGCTCGACGGACGTGCGCGACTACGTGCTCGAGCTGCTGCTCCAGCACGACGGCGTCGAGCTGACCTACGAGGAGTGCGTCGGGGTGACGTACGAGCAGGTGCTCGACGACCCGGAGCAGGCGCTCGCGCAGATCGTGTCGCGGTACCACGACGTCGAGCGGCGCTGCGACGCGGTCGTCGTCGTCGGCACCGACTACACGGACGTCGCCGGCCCGACGGAGCTGGCGTACAACGCCCGCATCGCCGCGAACCTCGGGGCGCCGGTGGTGCTGGTGATCAACGGCGGGCACCGCAAGCCGGGTGTCGTCGCGCAGGTGGCCGACGTCGTGGTCACCGAGATGACGGCCAACCACGCGCAGGTGGTGTCGATCGTCGCCAACCGGTGTGCCCCGGGCTCCGTCAGCGGGGTGCGGGACGCGCTCCGGGCCGGCACCGGGCTGCCGTCGTGGGCGGTCCCGGAGAACCCGCTGCTCACGGCGCCGACCGTCCGGCAGCTGACCCAGGCGGTGCACGGCACGCTCATCGCGGGCGACGAGACGCTGCTGTCGCGCGAGGTGCTCGACGTGCTGGTCGGGGCGATGTCGGTCGAGCACCTGCTGAGCCGGCTGACCGACGGCGCGGTCGTCATCACGCCGGGCGACCGGTCGGACGTCCTGCTCGGCCTGCTGGTCGCGCACCAGGCCGACGGCTTCCCCTCGCTCGCCGGCATCGTCCTCAACGGCGGCTTCCGGCCCGCGCCGCTGATCGCCCGCCTGGTCGAGGGCCTCGGCAGCAGGCTGCCCATCATCAGCACCGAGCTGGGCACGTTCCGGTCCGCGAGCGCCGCCGCGGACACCCACGGCCACCTGTCGGCCGAGTCCCAGCGCAAGGTCGACACGGCGCTCTCGCTGTTCGAGCAGCACGTCGACGGTGCCGCTCTGCTGGCCGCCCTCGACGTCGAGCGGCCCGAGGTCGTCACGCCGCTGATGTTCGAGTTCGCGCTGCTCGACCGCGCCCGCGCCGACCGCAAGCACGTGGTGCTGCCCGAGGGCGAGGACGACCGGATCCTGCGCGCCGCGTCGACCCTGCTGCAGCGCGGCGTCGCGGACCTGACGATCCTCGGGGAGGAGCCCGCGATCCGCACGCGCGCCACCGAGCTCGGGCTCGACCTCGACGCCGCCACGATCATCGACCCGCGCAACAACGACCTGCTCGAGGGGTTCGCCGAGCAGTACACCGAGATGCGCAAGCACAAGGGGATGACGCTCGAGCGGGCGCGGGAGATCGTCACGTCCGTCTCCTACTTCGGCACGATGATGGTCCAGCTCGGGCTCGCCGACGGCATGGTCTCCGGCGCCGCGCACACCACGGCGCACACGATCAAGCCGTCCTTCGAGATCATCAAGACCGTACCGGGCGTCTCCAACGTGTCGAGCGCGTTCCTCATGTGCCTCGAGGACCGGGTGCTGGTCTACGCCGACTGCGCGGTGATCCCCGACCCCACGGCGGAGCAGCTGGCGGACATCGCCATCTCGTCGGCGGGCACGGCCGAGCAGTTCGGCATCGAGCCGCGCATCGCGATGCTCAGCTACTCGACGGGCGAGTCCGGGTCCGGGGCCGACGTGGAGAAGGTGCGCGCGGCCACGGCGCTCGTGCGGGAGCGGCGCCCCGACCTCTCGGTCGAGGGCCCGATCCAGTACGACGCCGCCGTGGACGCCTCCGTGGCCAAGACGAAGATGCCGGACTCCGCGGTGGCCGGACGGGCGACCGTGTTCATCTTCCCGGACCTCAACACCGGCAACAACACGTACAAGGCGGTCCAGCGCTCCGCCGGTGCGGTCGCCATCGGCCCCGTCCTGCAGGGTCTGCGCAAGCCGGTCAACGACCTGTCCCGCGGCGCTCTCGTGCAGGACATCGTCAACACGGTCGCGATCACGGCCATCCAGGCGCAAGCGGAGGAACCCTCGTGACCCCGAAGACACAGCGGAATCCCGGCGCTGTACCCGAGGTCCACGGAGCGCACGGCAGCGTGCTCGTCGTGAACTCGGGCTCGTCGTCCATCAAGTACCAGCTGGTCAACCCGGTGGGCGGCGAGGCGATCGCGTCGGGCATCGTCGAGCGGATCGGCGAGGACGAGGGATCCGTCCGCCACACGTACGGCGGCAACACCACGGAGCGCTCCGACCGGGTCGCCGACCACGGCGCCGGCCTGCGCGCGGTGCTCGCGCTCTTCGACGAGGTCGGCCCGGACCTCACGCAGGCGCACGTGGTTGCCGTCGGGCACCGGGTCGTGCACGGCGGCGCCGTCTTCGGCGCCCCCGTGATCGTCGACGACGAGGTCGTCGCGCGGATCGACGCGCTGTCTCCCCTGGCACCGCTGCACAACCCGCCGAACCTCACCGGCATCCAGGTCGCGCGCGAGCTCCTGCCCGACGTGCCGCACGTCGTCGTCTTCGACACCGCGTTCTTCCGCACGCTGCCCGAGGCGGCCGCGACGTACGCGATCGACCGCGAGGTTGCCCGCGAGCACGGGGTCCGGCGGTACGGGTTCCACGGGACGTCGCACCAGTACGTCTCGGGCAAGGTCGCGCGCGTCCTGGGCCGGCGGCTCGAGGACCTCAACCAGATCGTGCTGCACCTGGGCAACGGCGCGTCGGCGTCGGCGGTCCGCGGGGGCGTCGCCGTCGAGACGTCGATGGGCATGACCCCCCTCGAGGGCCTGGTCATGGGCACCCGCTCCGGCGACATCGACCCCGCCGTGCTGATCCACCTGCAGCGCAACGCGGGGCTGTCGGTCGACGACGTCGACGACCTGCTCAACCGTCGCTCGGGGCTCAAGGGGCTCGCGGGCGAGAACGACTTCCGCGAGCTGCACACGCTCATCGACGCCGGCGACGAGGACGCCTCGTTGGCGCTCGACGTGTACCTGCACCGGCTGCGCAAGTACATCGGGGCGTACCACGCGGTCCTCGGGCGGGTCGACGTCATCACGTTCACCGCCGGCGTCGGCGAGAACGACCCGATCGTCCGCGCCCGGGCACTCGAGGGGCTGGAGTCGCTGGGCATCGCGGTCGACCCCGAGCGCAATGCCGGCCGCAAGAAGGAGCCGACGATCATCTCGCCCGACTGGACCAGCACGTTGGTCATGGTGGTGCCGACCAACGAGGAGCTGGCCATCGCCCGCCAGGCCGTCGCGACCATCGAGGCGGCCGGATACGAGGGCACGAGCGACGAGTCGGACCCCGCCCCGGCGGCCGCGGGCCACGCCTGACGAGCTTCCCCAGACCGACGCTAGGGCAGGCGCAGCGCCTTCATCGCGCGCAGCGCCTCGGCGTAGACCCGCGGCCACGTCTCCGTGCCCAGGTCGAAGAGCCGGTGCAGCCCGATGCCCGGAGCGCCGAGCACGCCGTGCACACCGTGCTGCACCGCGACGGTCTGCGTCCGGGTGGTCTCCCACAGGCCCTCGCGTCCGTGCCTGCTGCCGATGCCCGACGCACCCACCCCGCCCTGCGGGGCGCCGACGGCCCCCCACGTGGCGACGTAGCCCTCGTTGACGTTGACCGACCCGGCGCGGACGCGCTCCGCGAGGGCCGCGCCGCGACGCGTGTCCGCGGTCCAGATGCTGGCGTTGAGGCCGAACTCGCTGTCGTTCATGGCCGCGATCGCCTCGTCGTCGGACGCCACCCGGTAGATCGACACGACCGGACCGAAGGTCTCCTCGCGCGCCAGCCGCGCCTCGTTCGGCACGTCGGTGAGGATGGTCGGCTCGTAGAACCACGGACCGAGGTCGGTGCGGTGCACTCCCCCGGCCAGCACGGTCGCCCCGTGCCCGACCGCGTCCTCGACGTGCTCCACGACCGTCGCCAGCTGCCCCGCCGACGCCAGCGACCCGACGTCCGAGCGGTAGTCCAACCCGGACCCGAGCCGCAGCGCGCGGGTGCGCCGGACGAAGGCCTCGGTGAACGCCTCGGCAACGTCCTCGTGCACGTAGATGCGCTCGATGCTCACGCAGACCTGGCCGGTCCCGACGAAGCACGCGCGCACCGCGCCCTCGGCGACGACCTCGACGTCCACGTCCTCGGCGACGTACAGGGGGTTCTTGCCGCCCAGCTCGAGCGTGGCGGGCACCAGCCGCTCGCCCGCCTGCGCGGCGACGACCCGGCCGGTCCGCGTCGACCCCGTGAAGCTCACGTGGTCGACGTGCTGGATCACCGCGCCGCCGACGGACGGACCGTCGCCGACGACCACCTGCAGCAGCCCGTCGGGAAGCCCCGCCTCCTCCAGCAGCTCCGCGGCCCACAGCGAGGTGAGGGCGGTCTGGGGGTCGGGCCGCAGGATGACCGCGTTGCCGGCGACCAGCGCGGGCAGCACGTCGCCGAGCGTGAGCGTGAGCGGGAAGTTCCAGGGCGCGATGATGCCGACCACGCCGACCGGGTGGCGCAGGACGCGCGTCGTCGTGAGACCCGGGATGAGTCCGGGCACCCGCCGCGGCGCGAGGTAGCGACCCGCCCGGGCGGCGTAGTGCCGCGACACGTTGGCGATGTCGCAGACCTCCTCGAACGCCGAGACCCGCGCCTTGCCCGACTCGATCTGGATGAGGTCGAGCACGTCGCTCTGCCGTGCGAGCACGAGGTCGTGCACCCGGGACAGCACGGCGGTCCGGTCGCGCAGGGGCCGCGCCGCCCACAACCGCTGCGCCGCCCGGGCGACCTTCGCGGCGCGCGCCACGTCGTCGGGGGTGGACAGCGGGACGGCCGCGATCGGGCCGCCGGTGAACGGGGCGTGCGACGTGAACACGGCCGCTCCGGGTGACGCGACGACGCGTCGCAGGAGCGGGCGGACGTCGTCCGGCTCGAGCACGTACGTCGCGAGCGGGTCGGTCTCGGGGTCGTGGAGCTCAATGTGTCCCGGGTCGTGCGCCATACGGGCGAGGGTACGCGCGGCTCCTGGGGAAACCGCGCGCCTGGGCCCCCGCGCGCGTCGGCGGCCCCCCACCCTGCACCCGTCGGGGCGCCTACACGCCCAGCGTCTTCCGCACGTCCGCGTGCAGCAGCCCGACGACGGCCGCGCGCCCCTCGGCCGCCGACGGTGCCGCGAGCGCGGCGGCAGCCATGGTGGCGCACTCGGAGGTCGTGTGGTGCCGGAGCGCGTACCGGACGGCCGGGACCGCACCGGCGGACATCGACAGGCTGGTCACCCCGAGCCCGACGAGCACGAGCGCGAGCACCGGGTCGGACGCGGACTCGCCGCACACCCCGACGGGCTTGCGGGCGTCCCGACCGGCGCGCGCCGTGGCGTCCACCAGGTCGAGCACCGCAGGCTGCCAGGGGTCGAGCAGGTCCGCCAGCTCGCCGCGCAGGCGGTCGGTGGCCATCGTGTACTGGGCGAGGTCGTTGGTCCCCAGGGAGACGAAGTCGACCTCGGCGAGGATCTCCTGGGCCCGCAGCGCAGCCGCGGGCACCTCGATCATCACGCCGACGGTCGCCACGCCGGCGGCCCGCGCACGCCGCGCGAACTCCCGGGCCTCGGCGGCCGTGGCGATCATCGGCGCCATGACCCACGGCGTCGTCCCGGTCTCGGTCTGCGCGTGGGCGAGAGCCTCGAGCTGCGTGTCCAGAAGCTCCGGGTGGGTGCGGACCAGGCGGTAGCCGCGCACACCGAGCGCGGGGTTCTCCTCGTCCGGCTGGGTGGCGAACGCCAGGGGCTTGTCGGCGCCGGCGTCGAGCGTGCGGACGACGACCTTGCGGTCCCCGAACGAGCGCAGCACCCGCGCGTAGACGTCCGCCTGGGCGTCCTGCGTCGGGGCGGTGGTGCTCTCCAGGAAGAGGACCTCGGTGCGGAACAGCCCGACGCCCTCGACCGCGCCGCCGGACACGCGCGCGGCGTCCTCCGCCGTGCCGATGTTGGCCAGCAGCGCGACGGCCCGGCCGTCGGCGGTCCCGCCCGGCGCGGTGTCCGACTCGAGCGCCTTCTCGACCGCCGCGCGCCGCTCCAGCTCGACGCGCTGCGCGTCGTCGGGGTCGGTGGTGACGGTCCCGTCGGCGGCGTCGACCGCCACCAGCGTGCCGTCGTCGATCGCGGTCGCGCCGGCGACGCGGACGATGCAGGGCAGGCCCAGCTGCCCGGCGATGATCGCGGTGTGGCCGGTCGGCCCGCCCAGCTCGGTGACGATCGCGAGCACGTTGGCCAGGTCGAGCGCGGCCGTGTCGGCGGGGGCCAGGTCCTTGGCGACGACCACCGAGGGCCGGTCGAGCGCGGGCACACCCGGCGCCGGCAGCCCGAGGGCCTTCGCGACGACGCGGTCGCGCACCGAGCGCAGGTCGGTGACCCGCTCGGCGAGGTAGCCGCCGGCCTGCTCGAACATCGTCGCGAACATCTCGACGACGCCGTCGATCGCACTGACCACGGGCTCGCCGGCGTCGATCCGCTTCAGCACGCCGCTGCGCAGCGCCTTGTCGTCGGCCATCTGCGCGGTCGCCGCGAGGACGTCCTTCACCGTGCCCGTGGACCGCCCGGACTGCTCCCGCAGCGCCGCGGCCACGTCGGCGAAGGCGGCCTCGACGACGCCGTGCGCGGTCGCGACGTCGGCCGGGACCCCGTCGACCAGCAGCGGCGCGTCGGGCTCGACGTGCGGGGCGGGCCGCACCTGTGCCACGGGTCCGACGACGGCCCGCCGCCCGACGCCGACGCCCTGGAGCACGTGCGGGGCGCCGACGGTGGGGGCGCTCATGACGCCTCCTCCGCGTCCAGGTCCGTGGCCAGCAGGTCGACCAGGCCGTCGAGCGCCTCGTCGGCCCCCTCGCCCTCGGCCTCGAGGGTGACCTCCTCGCCGCTCGGGACGCCGAGCGACATGACGAACAGGATGCTGCCGGCGTCGACCGGCTCACCGCCGGGGCGGGCGATGGTGACGGGCAGCCCGGTCTCGGCGACGGCCTGCGTGAACAGCATCGCGGGGCGGGCGTGCAGGCCGACGCGGGAGGCGACGACGACGGTGCGCTGAGGCATGAGGTTCTCCGATCGGGGGGCCGCCCGGCCACGGTGCCGGGCGGCGGGTGGATGGGTCAGGCGGCGGTGGCGACCAGCGCCCGGGCGTCGGCGGCCTGCTCGGCCTGGACGAACTCGTTGGTCCGGGCACTCTTCAGGGCGATGACGAGCACGGCCGTGACGACCATGCCGACGGCGACCGCCATGAGGAAGCCGAGCGGGTTGGAGATGAGCGGCAGGACCCAGATGCCGCCGTGCGGCGCACGCTGGCCGGAGCCGACCGCCATGACGAGGGCGCCCGTGACGCTCGAGCCCACCAGCGAGGAGACGATGACCCGCCAGGGATCGGCCGCCGCGAACGGGATCGCACCCTCGGAGATGAACGACAGGCCCAGGAGCCAGGCCGCCTTGCCGTTCTCGCGCTCGGCGTGCGTGAACAGCTTCTTGCGGACGACGGTGGCGAGCGCCATGGCCAGCGGGGCCACCATGCCGGCGGCCATGACCGCCGCCATGATCCGGTACTGCACCGCGTCCGTCGCCAGGCCCTCGGTGGCCAGGCCGGTCACCGCGAAGGTGTACGCGACCTTGTTGATCGGGCCGCCGAGGTCGAAGCCCATCATCGCGCCGAGCAGGGCGCCGAGCAGGATCAGGTTGGAGCCCGACAGTCCGTTGAGCCAGCTGCTCAGGCCGTTCATGAGGCTCGCGATCGGCTGGCCGATGATGAGGAACATCACGAGCCCGACGACGAACGTGGACAGCAGCGGGATGACGACCACCGGCATCACGCCGCGCACGCCCTTCGGCACCTTCCAGCGGCTGATCCACAGCGCGAGGAACCCGGCCATGAAGCCGGTGACCAGGCCACCGAGGAAGCCGGCGCCGACGGCCACGGAGACCGCGCCGCCGACGAAGCCGGGCACCAGGCCGGGTCGGTCGGCGATCGCGTACGCGATGAACCCGGAGAGCACGGGGACCAGGAACCCGAACGCGACGGCGCCGGTCTGGAACAGCAGCGCGGCCCAGTCCATGCCGTTGGTCGCGTTGAAGTCGTTGAGCAGGTGGGTGACCGGGATGCTCGTCACCTCGACGACCCCGTCGCTGCCACCCGCGAACTGGGCGACCATGAACCCGAGGGCGATGAGGATCCCGCCCGCGGCGACGAACGGGATCATGTACGAGACACCCGTCATGAGCCACTGCCGGATCTTGGTGCCGGCGCTCGCGTTGCGGTCGACCTTGGTGGCCGGCGCGGCGGCCGCTGCGGGGCCCCCTGCGGGGACCCCGGCCTCGACTGCGGCGACCGCGGCCGCGATGACGCCCGGGGCGTCGTGCACGGCCTTCTTCACGCCGACGTCGATGAACGGCTTGCCGGCGAAGCGCTCCTTGTCCTTGACCTCGAGGTCCGCGGCGTAGATGACACCGTCGGCCGCGGCGATGATCGCCGGGTCCAGCGGGGTCGAGCCGGCGGCGCCCTGGGTCTCGACGTGGACCTCGTGCCCGGCGGCCTTGCCGGACTGCTCGAGGGCCTCGGCGGCCATGTAGGTGTGCGCGATGCCCGTGGGGCAGGAGGAGACGGCGACGAACTTCATGAGGGGACCACCTCTCGGGTGACGATGTCGGCGACGGTGCCGGGGTCGGTGGCGTCCTTGAGGGACGTGCGGAACGACTCGTGGACCAGGCGGCGCGCGAGCGCGGCGAGGATCTTGAGGTGGTCGCCGTCGCCCTCGGTGGGTGCGCCGATGAGGAAGATCAGGGTCGCCGGGCCGTCGGGGGCGCCGAAGTCGACGCCGGCGGCCACCTTGCCGACGGCCAGGCTGGGCGCGGTGACGAAGCTCGACCGGGCGTGCGGCAGGCCGATCCCGCCGGGCATGCCCGTGGCCATCTGGGCCTCGCGGGCGCGGACGTCGGCGTGGAACCCGTCGGCGTCGGTGACCCGGCCGGCCGCGTACAGCAGGTCGATCAGCTGGCGGGTCGCGTCGTCGCGGTCCGTGGCGACCAGGTCGACGGCGACCAGGTCCGGGGTGATCAGTGGGGTGCTCACGTCACAGCTCCTTGAGTGCGAGTCGGGGATCGGGGTTCTCCACGACCTGGACGGCGCCCAGGTCGATGTCGGTGGGGTCGGGGACGGCGGTGCCGGGCAGCAGGACGGCCGCCCGGCCGAACGCGACCGCGGTGCGCAGGCGGTCGCCCGCGGGGCCCTCGGCCGAGAGGAAGCCGGCGAGCGTCGAGTCGCCGGCTCCGACGGTGGACAGGGGGACGACGACCGGGCCGCCGGCCCACCAGACGCCGTCGGCGACGACGAGCATCGCGCCGTGCGCACCGAGGCTGACCAGGACCGCGCGGTTGCCGGCGTCGAGGACCTCGTGCGAGGCGTCGACGACGTCCCCGACGGTGACCAGCTCCCGGCCGACCAGCTCGGCCAGCTCCTCGTCGTTGGGCTTGACCAGGGTGAGCCCGCCCGAGCGGATCGCCCGGGCCAGCGGCACGCCCGAGGTGTCGAGCGCGAACGGGACCGCGTAGCGAGCGGCCAGGCCGGCGAGCTGCACGAAGAACGTCTCGCCCGCGCCGAGCGGGAGGCTGCCGGCACCGACCAGCGCCCGGGGACGCGTGGCCAGCTGCTGCTCGGCGGCCGCGAGCAGCGCGTCGACCTCGTCGGGCGTGAGCTTCGGGCCGGGGGCGTTGACCTTGGTGGTCGTCCCGCCGTGCTCGACGAGCGTGAGGTTGGTGCGCGTGCTCCCGTGGACCGGGACGGCGACCGCGGGGACGTCGTGCTCGTCGAGCAGCTCGACCAGGCGGCGTCCGTCGGCGCCGCCCGTGGGCAGCACCGCGAGAGACTCGACGCCGTGCCGGACCAGCACGCGGGAGACGTTGATGCCCTTGCCGCCAGGGTGGACGTGGGCGCGGTCGGCACGGTTGACCTCGCCGACGACCAGCCGGTCGAGCTCGAGCGCCCGGTCGAGGCTCGGGTTGGGGGTCAGCGTGACGATCACGCGGTCACCACCCGGGGGCCTGCGGCCTCGAGCTCGTCGACGAGCTCGGGGTCCGTCCCGCTGTCCGTGATCACCGTGTCGACGGCGCTCAGCGGCACGACGTGCGCGAACTCGACGCGGCCGATCTTCGAGTGGTCGGTGAGGACGACCGTCCGGCGGGCGTTGGCGACGAGCGCCCGCTTCACGGCGGCCTCCGCCAGGTCCGGCGTCGTGAGCCCGTGCTCGACGCTCAGGCCGTTGGTGCCGAGGAAGGCGACGTCGGCGTGGATGTCGGCCAGCTCCCGCTCGGCCCACGAGCCGACGGCCGCCAGCGTCCGACCGCGGACCGTCCCGCCGACGAGGTGCAGCGTGATGCCGGGCCGCGTGGCCAGGACCATCGCGACGGGCAGCGCGTGCGTCACCACGGTCAGCTCCCGGTCCAGCGGCAGCAGCTCCGCGAGCCGCACGGTCGTGGTGCCGGCGTCGAAGATGACGGCCCCGCCGTCGGGGAGCTCGTCGAGCGCCGCCTTGGCGATCCGCTCCTTCTCCCCCGCGAACCTGCCCTCGCGGTCGGCGATGCCGGGCTCGAAGCCCAGCCGCTCGACGGGGATCGCCCCGCCGTGCACACGCCGCACGAGACCGTGGCGCTCGAGGACGGTGAGGTCCCGGCGGATGGTCTCGGGGGTGACGTCCAGGTCCTCGGCCAGCCGGTTGACGTCCACCCGGCCGTCGGCGCGTGCCGTGGCGAGGATCTGCTGGTGCCGCTCCGGTGCGTACACATCGACTCCGTCGTCCCTGCGCCGACCCTGTCGTCGACGTCCAGTGGCTCCAGAGTGCGCCCGATGACACGGTCAAGTCAAGAGATTCGGACAATTTCGGCGCCAAACAGATGTTGATACAGACATCAGCGCAGGTCTTGGCCGTGGAGCGACAAGAAACCGGACACGCAGGAACGCCCGGGTGCGCCCGTTTGGGGCGTCACCGGGCGTCTGCGGTCATGCGCGTGGCGAGACGTCCGTCCGGCGTCGAGGTCGCACTGGACGTCCGCCGAGGACGGAGGCCGAGCGGGTCAGTGGGGCTGGTACGGGCTGACGACGACCTCGACCCGCTGGAACTCCTTGAGGTCGGAGTAGCCCGTGGTGGCCATCGCGCGCTTGAGGGCGCCGATCAGGTTGAGGGTGCCGTCCGCGGTGTGGCCCGGGCCGAAGAGGATCTGCTCGAGCGAGCCGGCGGTGCCCACCTCGACGCGCTCCCCGCGCGGCAGCTGCGGGTGGTGCGCCTCGGGCCCCCAGTGCCAGCCTCGACCGGGCGCCTCGGTCGCACGCGCCAGCGCAGCGCCCAGCATGACGGCGTCCGCCCCGCAGGCGACCGCCTTGACCAGGTCGCCGGAACGCCCGACGCCGCCGTCGGCGATGACGTGCACGTACCGGCCGCCCGACTCGTCGAGGTAGTCCCGCCGGGCCGCGGCCACGTCGGCGACCGCCGACGCCATGGGCGCGTGGATGCCGAGCGAGAGGCGGGTGGTGTGGGCCGCGCCGCCGCCGAAGCCGACGAGCACGCCGGCCGCCCCGGTCCGCATGAGGTGCAGGGCGGCGGTGTACGTGGAGGCACCGCCGACGATCACCGGGACGTCGAGCTCGTAGATGAACCGCTTGAGGTTGAGCGGCTCCGCGCGCCCGGAGACGTGCTCGGCCGACACCGTCGTGCCGCGGATGACGAACAGGTCGACGCCCGCGTCGACCACGGTCCGCCAGAACTCGTTGGTGCGCTGCGGGGACAGGGCGCCGGCGACGGTGACGCCAGCCGCCCGGATCTCCTTGAGCCGGGCCGTGATCAGCTCGGGCTGGATCGGGGCGGCGTAGATCTCCTGCATGCGGGACGTCGCGCGGGCGCTGTCGAACGTGGCGATCTCCGCGAGCAGCGGCGCGGGGTCCTCGTAACGCGTCCACAGCCCCTCGAGGTCCAGGACCCCGAGCCCGCCGGCCTGACCGAGAGCCACGGCGGTGGCCGGGCTCATCACCGAGTCCATCGGCGCGGCGATGATCGGCAGGTCGAAGTGGTAGGCGTCGATCTGCCAGCCGACCGAGACCTCCTCGGGGTCACGGGTCCGCCGCGACGGGACGACCGCGACGTCGTCGAAGGAGTAGGCGCGGCGTCCGCGCTTGCCGCGGCCGATCTCGATCTCGTTGCTCACCGGACCAGGCTACCGGCGCGCGGTCCCGCGCCGACGCAGCCTGGGGACGGACGCCGAACCGCGGCACGCGGGGCGCCCTCCCCGGCCGTGTCGGTGCCCGGTGCCATCCTGGCCGTGCACGGGATCCAGCAGCCTCACGGATCCGCCGCAGGACGAGAGCGAGACGCGATGAGCTGGACGGACGGGCCACTGCTCGGCTTCGACACCGAGACCACGGGTGTCGACGTCGACAACGACCGGATCGTCACCGCCGCGCTCGTGCGCCGCGACGAGTCGGGCACCCACGTCCGCAGCTGGCTGATCAACCCCGGGGTCGAGATCCCGGAGGCCGCCGCCGCCATCCACGGCGTGAGCACCGAGCACGCGCGGCAGCACGGCCGCCCGCCGCGCGAGGCGCTCGAGGAGATCGCCGCCGACCTGGCCGAGGCCTTCCGCGGCGGCGTCCCGGTCGTGGCGTACAACGCGGCGTTCGACCTGTGCCTGCTCGATGCCGAGCTCCGGCGCCACCGGCTGAGGACCCTGCCCGACCGGCTGTGCAGCGATGCCCGCCCCGTCATCGACCCGCTGGTCCTCGACCGGGCGGAGGACCGGCTCCGGAGCGGCAAGCGCAAGCTGGTCGACCTGTGCGGCTACTACCAGGTGGTCGAGTCGGGCGCCCTGCACACGGCCGACGTCGACGTCATCGCGACCCTCGACGTGCTCGAGCGCATCGTCGGACGCTTCCCCCACCTGGCGACGCTCGACCTCGACACGCTGCACGAGTACCAGTCGACCGCGCACCAGGCCTGGGCCGAGGGGTTCAACGCGTGGCGCGCCGAGCAGGGCCTGGACGGCCCGGGGGCGTCCGCCGTCTGGCCTGCTCAGGAGCCTGTCGGCACGCTCTGGTGAGACGCGCGTCATATCGCGCCTGAGTTCGACGGTCCCGCTCGCGACGTATCTGACCGATTCGACGACGCCGAGTGGACTGGCAATATCTCATCCATGAGTTAACGTCGTCTCCATGACCACGACGACGACCCCCGTCACGACGAGCACCGGCGCGCTCCCGATAATCCAGGACCCGCTCGCGCACGTCGGCTCCCTCGTCCGCTCGGCACGTCAGCACCGCGGACTCACGCAGTCCCAGCTCGCGGAGCGGCTGGGCACCAGCCAGTCGGCCATCCACCGCATCGAGCAGGGCGCGCAGAACGTCAGCCTCGAGATGCTCACCCGCATCGGCGCGGCGCTCGACTCCCCCATCGTCACGCTCGGCGGGCCGCAGCGGACCCACCTGCGGGTGCAGGGCGGCCAGACCCTGAGCGGCCGGATCGACGTCAACACCAGCAAGAACGGCGCGGTGGCCCTGCTGTGCGCGTCCCTGCTCAACCGCGGCACCACGCGACTGCGCAACGTCGCCCGGATCGTCGAGGTCGACCGCATCGTCGAGGTGCTGCGCTCCGTCGGGGTCCGCGCCACGTGGTCGCCCGACGGCCGCGACCTCGAGATCGTCGTGCCGGAGCACCTGCAGCTCGACGCGATCGACGTCGACGCCGCGCGCCGGACCCGGTCGATCATCATGTTCCTCGGCCCGCTGCTGGGCCAGGAGGACGAGTTCCGGCTCCCGTACGCGGGCGGCTGCGACCTGGGCACCCGGACCGTCGAGCCGCACCTGATCGGCCTGCGCCCGTTCGGCCTCGAGGTCACGGCGACGGCCGGCGACTACCACGCGCTGGTCGCCCGCGGCGGCGCCACGGACCTCTCGGTCGTCCTCACGGAGCGCGGCGACACCGTGACGGAGAACGTCATCATGGCCGCCGCGCGGCGCGAGGGCGTCACCACCATCCGCAACGCCAGCCCGAACTACATGGTCCAGGACCTGTGCTTCTACCTGGAGCTGCTGGGCGTCCGGATCGACGGGATCGGCACGACGACCCTGCGCGTGCACGGCCTCGCGGACATCGACGCCGACGTCGAGTACGCCGTGTCGGAGGACCCCGTGGAGGCGATGAGCCTGCTGACGGCCGGGATCGTCACCGGGTCCGAGATCACGGTCGGCCGCGTGCCCATCGAGTTCATGGAGATCGAGCTGGCGACGCTCGCCGAGATGGGCCTGAAGTACACGCTGTCCGAGGAGTACTCGGCCGCCAACGGCCGCACCCGCCTGGTCGACGTCACGGTCCTGCCGAGCGACCTGCGCGCGCCGATCGACAAGATCCACCCCATGCCGTTCCCGGGGCTCAACATCGACAACCTGCCGTTCTTCGCGGCCATCGCCGCGTGCGCCGAGGGCTCCACGCTGATCCACGACTGGGTCTACGAGGGTCGCGCGATCCACCTCACCGACCTCACCCGGCTCGGCGCGGACGTCCGGCTGCTCGACGCGCACCGCCTCCAGGTCACGGGCCCGACCCACTGGTCCGGCGCCGAGGTCTCGTGCCCGCCCGCGCTCCGCCCCGCGGTCGTCATCCTGCTCGCGATGCTGGCCGCCAAGGGCACGTCCGTCCTGCGGGACGTCGACATCATCGCCCGCGGCTACGAGCAGCTGCAGGACCGCCTCGTGGAGCTGGGTGCCCAGATCGAGACGTTCCGCGACTGAGACGGGTCACGGCCCCGGGCGCAGCGTCACCGTCGCCGCGGCCGGGTCGTCGGGGTCGTCGATGGTGGTCGGCTCCAGCCCCGCCTCGACCGCGAGCGCCTCGAACCCCGCCCGGGTGTACCAGTGCAGGAGCCACTCGCGCTCGACGACCTCCGTCGCACCGTCCACCACCCGCTCGTACCGCAAGGTGGTCCGACGGTCGCGCGCCGCGAGGTCCAGCACCTCGGCGACGACCGCGACCCGGACGACCCCGTCCTCGGACGACGACTCGCGGAACACGCCGACCTCCGACGTGGGGGTCGGGCCCGGCACGAACAGGGGGACGAGGGCCGACCCGTCGTCGGCGAGGTGCGCGCGGACCGCGCGCAGGGCACGCAGCGCCGCGTCGTCGTCGGGGAGCAGGTTGAACGTCGGCCCGGCCAGGAAGATCGACCGGTACCGACGAGGCAGGTCGAGCTCCTCCATGCGCTGCCGGTGGACGGTGACGGCCAGACCGCGCGCCATGGCCGCGAGCTGGAGCCGCGCGAGCATGTCCGGCGACGAGTCCACCCCGTCGACGTCCAGGCCTTGCGCGCGCAGGTCGAGGAGCGGGTGGCCGTCCCCGCAGCCGAGCTCGAGGGCGGGCTCGCCGGACGCGGCGATGAACGCCGCGTGCTCGGCAGGGTCGGACGCGCTCGACCGCAGCGGTCCGTAGAGCTCGGCGATCAGACCCGTGTAGAAGTCCGCCGGCTCCGCCAACGCGCTCAGCGGCCGGTGTAGTTCGGCGCCTCGACGGTCATCTGGATGTCGTGCGGGTGGGACTCCTTGAGCCCGGCCGCGGTGATCCGGATGAACTTCCCGCGGTCCTGCAGCTGCGGGATGGTGTGCGCGCCGACGTAGAACATCGACTGGTGGAGGCCACCGATGAGCTGGTGCGCGACGGCCGACAGGGGTCCGCGGTACGGCACCTGGCCCTCGATGCCCTCGGGGACGATCTTCTCGTCGGAGGACACGTCGGCCTGGAAGTACCGGTCCTTGGAGTACGAGATCCGGCCGCGCGACGCCATCGCGCCCAGCGACCCCATCCCGCGGTAGTGCTTGTACTGCTTGCCGTTGACGAAGACGAGCTCGCCGGGCGACTCGTCGCAGCCGGCCAGCAGCGAGCCGAGCATCACGGTGTCCGCGCCGGCCACGAGGGCCTTGGCGATGTCCCCGGAGTACTGCAGGCCGCCGTCGCCGATGACCGGCACGCCGGCCGGCTTGCAGGCGCGCGCGGCGTCGTAGATGGCCGTGACCTGCGGGACGCCGACGCCGGCGACCACGCGGGTGGTGCAGATGGAGCCCGGCCCGACGCCGACCTTGACGGCGTCGACACCCGCGTCGACCAGCGCCTGGGCGCCCGGCGTCGTCGCGACGTTGCCGCCGATGACCTGGACGTGGCGGGTCGCGCGGTCGGACTTCAGCCGGCGCACCATGTCGAGCATGAGCCGGGCGTGGCCGTTGGCGGTGTCGACGACGAGGGCGTCGACCCCTGCCTCGACCAGCGCGCTGGCCCGCTCCCACGCGTCGCCGAAGAAGCCGATCGCGGCGCCGACGACGAGCCGGCCCTCGCCGTCCTTCGTCGCGTCCGGGTACTGCTCCGTCTTCACGAAGTCCTTGACGGTGATCAGCCCGCGCAGGATGCCCGCGTCGTCCACCAGCGGCAGCTTCTCGATCTTGTGCTTGGCCAGCAGGGCCGCGGCGTCGTCCCGCGCGATGCCCACGGGCGCGGTGACCAGCGGCATCGGCGTCATGATCTCGCGCACGCGGCGGGTCTCGAACTCGCCGCCGGGCACGAAGCGCAGGTCGCGGTTGGTGATGATGCCGAGCAGCAGCCCGTTCTCCGCGATGACCGGCAGCCCGGACACGCGGTAGATGCCGCAGAGGTGGTCGAGCTCGGCCAGCGTGGCGTCCGGACCGACCGTGACCGGGTCGGTGATCATCCCGGACTCGGAGCGCTTCACCAGGTCGACCTGGTGCGCCTGGTCCTCGATGGACAGGTTGCGGTGCAGGATCCCGATGCCGCCCTGGCGCGCCATGGCGATGGCCATGCGCGACTCGGTCACGGTGTCCATGGCGGCCGACAGCAGCGGCACGCGCACGGAGATCTCGCGCGTCAGCCGCGAGGTGGTGTCCACCTCGCTCGGGATGACGTCCGTCTCCCCTGGCAGGAGGAGCACGTCGTCGTAGGTGAGCCCGATGCGGGCGAACGGGTCGGCAGGCGAGTGCTCCGTCATCCCGCAAGGATACGCGGGCTGACGGGCATCCCCGACGACCTAGCGGATGAGCCCGCGGCGCAGCCCGATCGCGACCGCCTGGGCCCGGTCGTTGGCGCCCAGCTTGCGGAACAGGCGGCGCGCGTGGGTCTTGACGGTGTCCTCGGAGAGGTACAGCTCCGCACCGATCTGCGCGTTCGAGCGCCCGTGGCTCATGCCCGTCAGCACCTCGATCTCGCGCTTGGTCAGGGGCACGCCGGGGATCGCCCCCGTGGTGGGCACGCCCACCGGCGCGGCGTTCGCGTCGGCGGGGGCCACGACGGGCACGCCCTCCGACGGCGTGCGCGCGTCTCCCCGGAAGCCGCCCTGGCTGGGCACGTCGACGGGGGGCGTGCGCGGCGCGGCCGAGGCGGGCAGGACCGGGCTGGCGAGCACGTGCGCGGCGACGGCGGACAGCTCGGCGCGGCCGACGTCGGGCGCCAGGAAGCCCCGGGCGCCGAGCGCGAGCGCACGGTCGAGCGCCACGGTGTCGTCCGGGAGCGCGAGCAGGACGATGGCCGCGGCGGGCGCGACCGCACGCAGACGACGGATCGCCTCGATCGCCCCCGGTGCAGCCAGGTGCGCGTCGAGCAGCACGACGGTCGGCGGCATGCGCCGCGCCAGGCTCAGCAGCTCGTCCACCGACGACGCCGCACGGACCGGACCGAGCGCAGGCACGCCGATGGAGGTCACGACGAGCCGTTCACGAACGACCGCCGAGCCGTGACAGACCACGACTCCCGCCATGTTGATTCCCCTCTCGGTCCCCATCCGGGGCACGTGACTTCTATCGGCCGACGATCAGGCAGAAGTTAGCCGCAGAGCCGAACCCCACCCGCTCCGGCCGGGGCTTCGTCCGCCTCTGCGTCCCCTGCGTGGAATGTCTCCCCCACTCGGCGGCGGCGATTCGTCCGTTCAGCGCTCGACACCCGCCGTCGCGACCGCGAGCACCTCGTGCAGCAGCCCCGTGAACGTGCGCGCCCGGTGCACCGACCGGCCGACGGGGACGGCCAGGGCGGCCCCCTCCGGCACCATGACGAACTGCGCGAGGTCGGGCTGCTCGCGGGCGAGCCGCTCGACCACCTCGAGGTCCGCGTCGGCCCGCTCCCCGAGGGTGACCACCGCGCGGGTCCGCGTCATCGCGGCCAGCTCGACGGCGTGGTGGGCACCCACCGGGCCGCCCACGATCCGGGCGTCGACACCCCGCGCCGCCAGGGCGCCGGCCAGCGCGTGCGCCACGAGCGGCCGGACCTCCCGGGGCGCGACGAGCACCAGGACGACCGGCCGGCGCGCCGGCGCGGTCACCGGGCGCGCCCGCAGAGCGGCGAGGACTCCCTCGTGCACGGCGGCGACCGCGTCGACCCCGGGCGGGTCCACGACGGTCCGCCGGGCCAGCGCGGCGAGCGCAGGCTCGACCAGCTCGGTCCACCACGAGACGACGTCGTCGGACGGCTGCAGCGCGAGCAGCCGACCGCACCGCTCGACGTCCCCGGCGAGCGCGGCGTCGACCAGCGCGGTCGGGGTCGGGGCGCCGTCGAGCAGGCCGGGCGACACCGTGGCGGCCACATCGGTGGCGAGCGCGATGCGCGCGGACTCCGCCGGTGCCACGCCGTCCAGCGTGAGCCGGCGCATCACCAGGAGCCGCTCGACGTCGACGGCCGAGTAGCGGCGGTGCGCACCGGCCGAGTGCTCGGACGGGCCGAGCCCGTACCGGCGGTCCCACGTGCGCAGCGTCGCAGGAGCCACTCCGAGCCGGCGCGCGACGGCGGCGACGGCGAGAGCGGGCGTCGGCGGTCCCGCCGGTTCGTCGTCCTCGCGCGTCACCATGGCGCGATTCTGCCAGGCCGACGCGATTCAGCCCGCCCAGGCGTGTCGCGGCGCGACACGCCGACCTGCACGTTCGTCGGCAATCGCGTCATCACACGAATGTGTGACACGGTCTTGAACAACTTCTGGCGCGGTTGTAACGTCCTCTCCAACGCGTCACCCCGACCTCATCGGCGGGCTTCCCGTGTTCACGACTTCCCGGCGCAGTCGCCCACCGGCGGCTCGGCGGATCGACTGAGGAGGAACTCATGGCCGAGATCTCGCGCCTTCCCGGACCGGTGATGGACCTGTGGGAGTGGCAGTTCGACGGAGCGTGCCGCGACGAGGACCAGGACCTCTTCTTCCACCCCGAGGGTGAGCGTGGCTCCGCACGCCGTCGCCGCGCCGAGGCGGCCAAGGCGATCTGCGCCACGTGCCCCGTGATCAAGGAGTGCCGCGAGCAGTCGCTCGCCGTCCGGGAGCCCTACGGCGTGTGGGGCGGCCTGTCCGAGGACGAGCGCACGGCGGTCCTCGCCCAGCGCGGCCGCGCCAGCCGGGTGGGCTGAGCGCACAGACGACGACCGGAGCCCTCCCCTCGGCACGACGAGGGGAGGGCTCTCTCGTGCGCGCAGCAGAGTCGGCGCCAGGGGCACCGGCTGCGCGGACGTCGGAGAACGAGCAGGGCCCCCACGGCATCGCCGTGAGGGCCCTGCTGCGTGCGGGGCGACTAGTGCGCCCCCGGAATCACTTGACGACGATCGCCAGGATGTCGCGAGCGGAGAGGATGAGGAACTCCTCGCCCGAGTACTTGACCTCGGTGCCGCCGTACTTCGAGTAGATGATCTTGTCGCCGACGGCGACGTCGAGCGGGATCCGGTTGCCGTTGTCATCGACACGGCCGGGACCGACCGCCAGGACCTCGCCCTCCTGGGGCTTCTCCTTGGCGCTGTCCGGGATGACGAGACCGAACGAGGTCGTCGCCTCTGCCTCGAGCGTCTTGACGACGATCCGGTCCTCGAGGGGCTTGATGGAGACCGACACAGCGGACCTCCCCTTCGCATGTGAGTAGTTCTCTGAGGTTCGTGCGCGCTGTCGGGCCACGTCGTCGCGGGTGCCGTGGCCTGGAGCGCAGCTGGCACACTCACCGGGAGAGTGCCAGCCACTCACTCTAGGAAGCGGTTAGCACTCGGTCAAGGCGAGTGCCAGCGCGCCGCTCGGACCCGCCCCTGGGAGGGGCGCTGCGTGCGAGGATCGCGGCATGGATCGCGACGGCATCGCCCAGCTGCTCAGCCCGGCCGGCTGGGCCCTGCTGTCGGCGCTGCCGCCCTACGACGAGACCCGCACGATGGCCCTCTCGGAACGCCTGCGCGACGAGGGGATCGACCCGGCGCTCGTCGCCGCCGCCCTGACGCAGTCGCGCCTGCGCGCGAAGGCCGCCGCCAAGTTCGGCACGTTCGCGGACGGCATGCTCTTCACGTCGGCCGGGCTCGAGCAGGCCACGCGCCTGACGGTCGCGGCGCACCACGCCCGGCGGTTCCGCGACGCCGGCTGCACGCTGGTCGCCGACCTCACCAGCGGGATCGGCGCCGACGCCATGGCGTTCGCCGGCATCGGCCTGCGGGTGCTGGCCACCGACCTCGACGAGGCCACCGCGGCGATCGCGACCGTGAACCTGCGGCACTTCCCCGACGCCGTGGTGCGGCACGGCGACGGGCTCGCGCTCGACCTCGAGGCAGAGGGCGTCGACGGGGTGTACGCGGACCCGGCCCGCCGGACGTCGTCGGGGAGCCGCGTCTTCGACCCGTCCGCCTACGAGCCCTCGCTGGACTCGGTCCTCGCGCTGCGGTCGACGGTCCCCGCGCTCGGGCTCAAGCTGGGCCCCGGCATCCCCCACACCGCCCTGCCGGCCGACGCCCACGCCCAGTGGGTCTCGATGGACGGCGACGTGGTCGAGGTCGGCCTCTGGTTCGGCCCGCTGGCGCCCGAGGGGCCCGGTCGCACGGCCCTGGTGCTGCGGGACGGCGAGGCCCACGTGGTCGAGCAGACCTCCGACGAGCGGCCGCCGACCGGACCGGTGGGCGGCTACCTGTACGAGCCCGACGGCGCGGTCATCCGCGCGGGCCTCGTCGGGGAGACGGCGGCGCAGGTGCGGGGTCGGCTCGTCGACGCCACCATCGCGTACGTGACCTCCGACACCCTCGTCCCGGTGCCCACGGCGACGGCTTACCGCGTGCTCGACACCATGCCGTTCGGACTGAAGCGGCTCCGCACCTACCTACGGGGGCGCGACGTGGGCAGGCTGACGATCAAGAAGCGCGGCACGGCGGTGGTGCCCGAGCAGCTGCGGCGCCAGCTCGACCTGCGCGGCGCCGCGACGGCGACGATCATCCTCACGCGCGTCGCCGGCAGCCAGCAGGTCCTCGTGGTGGAGCCGGCCTGATGGCCGCGCCGGTGACCCTGCCGTTCGCGCAGTCGGAGCGCTCGACGGTCGGGATCGAGTGGGAGGTCGGCCTCGTCGACGCCGACTCCGGCGACCTGCGGCAGGCGGCCGAGGCGGTCCTCGCAGCGGTCCGGCCGGCCGACGGCACCGAGCACCCGCTGATCACGCAGGAGCTGCTGCTCAACACGGTCGAGATCAGGTCGGGCAAGTGCCGGACCATCGGCGAGGCGACGGCCGACCTGCAGCGCGCGCTCGACGAGGTGCGGACCGTCTCGACGCCCCTGCGCATCGAGCTCATGGGCGGCGCCACGCACCCGTTCGCGCACTGGGCCCAGCAGAAGGTCACCGACAAGCAGCGGTACGCCACCCTGATCGACCGCACCCAGTGGTGGGGCCGGCAGATGCTCATCTACGGGGTGCACGTGCACGTCGGCATCGAGGACCGCGCCAAGGTCCTGCCGATCTCCCGGGCCATGCTCACCGTCTTCGCGCACATCCAGTCGCTGTCGGCGTCGTCCCCGTTCTGGGGCGGCAAGGACACGGGCTACGCCTCCAACCGCGCGCTCCTGTTCCAGCAGCTGCCGACCGCGGGGCTGCCCTTCGGGTTCGAGGAGTGGTCGCAGCTCGAGCAGTACGTGGGCGACATGATGCACACGGGCGTGATCGACCAGTTCGACGAGGTCCGCTGGGACGTGCGGCCGTCGCCGCGGTTCGGGACGCTGGAGATGCGGATCGCCGACGGCGCGTCGAACCTGCTCGAGGTCGCGGCCATCTCGGCGCTCACGCACTGCTTCGTCGAGCACTTCTCGACGATGCTCGACGGCGGCGAGACCCTGCCGACGCTCCCGCCCTGGTTCGCGCAGGAGAACAAGTGGCGCTCGGCGCGCTACGGCATGGACGCGATCATCATCACCGACGCGGCCGGCGACGAGGAGCTGGTCACCGACGCCGTCAGCCGCTGGCTGGTCGACCTGGCCCCCGTCGCGGAGCGCCTCGGCTGCGCCGCCGAGCTCGAGCAGGTCCGCGTGATCCTCCGTCGCGGCGCGTCGTACCAGCGGCAGCGCGCGGTCGCCCGGCGTCATGCAGGCGAGCTCGACGCCGTCGTCCGCTCCCTCGTCGCCGAGCTGAAGGCGGGCCGCCCGCTGTAGGAGCAGCGAATGCGAAGGATCCGGCCGGATTCCGGCCGGATCCTTCGCATTCGTCGTGGCGAGTCCTCAGACCAGCACAGTCGTCAGCGGCATCGAGGAGTCGACCGGCAGGTCCAGCGACGACGGCGGCAGCCCGCGACGCACCACGGCCGAGCCGAGGGCCGCGATCATCGCCCCGTTGTCGGTGCAGTAGCGGATCGGCGGGATGCGCAGCTCGATCCCGGCCTCGGCGCAGCGCTTGGCGGCCATGTCGCGCAGCTGCGAGTTCGCGGAGAAGCCGCCGCCGACCACCAGGGTCTCGACGCCGTGCACGCGGCACGCCGCGATCGTCTTGGCGGTGAGCACGTCGGCCACGGCCTCGGCGAACGACGCGGCGACGTCGGGCAGCGGCACCTCCTGGCCGGCGTCCTGACGGGCCTCGACCCAGCGGGCGACCGCGGTCTTGAGGCCGGAGAACGAGAAGTCGGCGGCGTGCGCGGCCTGGTCCTTGGCGGCGGTCAGCCCGCGCGGGAACCGGATCGCGGTGGGATCTCCCTCGCGCGCGAGCCGGTCGATGTGCGGGCCGCCGGGGTACGGCAGGCCGAGCAGCCGCCCGACCTTGTCGAACGCCTCCCCCGCGGCGTCGTCGAGCGTCGAGCCGAGCTCGGTGACGTTGACGGTGTCGTCGATGAGCAGGAGCGACGAGTGCCCGCCCGAGACGACGAGCGCCATGACGCGCTCGGGGAACGCCCCGTCGACCAGCTCGTCGACGACCGCATGGCCGATGACGTGGTTGACGCCGTACAGCGGCTTGTCCAGCGCGAGCGCGAGGGCCTTCGCGGCGGACGCCCCCACGGTGAGGGGGCCGACGAGGCCCGGCCCGGCCGTGACGGCGACCGCGTCGACCTCGCCGAGCGACACGTCGGCGGTGGCCAGCGCCCGCTCGATCGTCGGCACCATCGCCTCGAGGTGGGCCCGCGACGCGATCTCCGGGATGATGCCGCCGAACCGAGCGTGCTCGTCCACCGAGCTGGCGACGGCGTCGACCAGCAGGTCGTAGCCGCGGACGAGGGCGACGCCGGTCTCGTCGCAGGAGGTCTCGATCCCGAGCACGAGGGGGTCAGCCATGCGCACCAGGATAGGCGGGCCGTGGGGTGTGACGACCGCCACGACCGCTGCCCGGAACAATCGTGGATAGTTGATGCTTCAATCAAGCATGACCACTGACACCACCGTCCTGGACGGCCTCGACTTCTCCACCACCGGTCTGGCCGTCGGCGACGACGTCGCCGACCTCCTCTTCCGCGAGGCGCGCACCGCCGCCGCGTTCAGCTCCGACGAGGTCAGCGACGAGCAGATCGCCGCGGTCTACGACCTGGTCCGGTGGGGCCCGACGGCCCTCAACATCATCCCGCTGCGCCTGCTTGTGGTGCGCACCCCCGAGGCCCGTCAGCGCCTCGCGGCCCACATGGCCGAGGGCAACCGCGACCGCGTCCTGGCGGCCCCCGTGTCCCTCGTGCTCGCCGCCGACACCGGCTTCCACGCGCACATCCCGACGCTCGCGCCGCACATGACCGCGCTCGCCGACTCGCTCGAGGGGCAGCCCGAGACGCGCGAGACGATGGCGCGCACGAATGCCCTGATCCAGGCGGGCTACCTGATCGTCGGCCTGCGCGCCGCCGGCCTGGCCGCCGGACCGATGGGCGGCATGGACGCCGCCGGCATCGACGAGGAGTTCTTCGCCGAGAACGGCTGGAAGTCGCTCCTGGTCGTCAACGTCGGCCACCTCGCGGGCGCCAGCACCACCCGTCCGCGCGGCGAGCGCCTCGCCTACGACCAGGCGTCGCTCACCGTCTGACCGACCCGCTCCTCCGGAGGCCGCGTCCCCTACGGGGTCGCGGCCTCCTGCATCCCCGTCGCCGCCGGGCGCGCGGGGTCGTTCGACCACTGCGACCACGAGCCCGGGTAGAGCGCCGCCTCGACGCCGATCGACGCGAGCGCGGCCACCTCGTGCGCCGCCGTGACGCCGGAGCCGCAATAGACGGCGACCGGTCCGTCGAGGTCGGCGAACCGCGCGCGGAGCGCGTCGTCGGGCAGGAAGGTCCCGTCCGCGCCCAGGTTCCCGACCGTCGGCCGGGAGATCGCCCCGGGGATGTGGCCGGCCCGGGGGTCGACGGGCTCGACCTCGCCCGCGTACCGCTCGGCCGCGCGGGCGTCGAGCAGCGCGCCGGTCCAGGCGGCCGCGTCGTCCGCGTCGACCGTCGGCAGCGCGCCCTCCTCGAGCACCACGTCGCCGGGCTCRGGCACGACCACCCCGGCCTCGAGCGGCAGCCCCGCGGCGGTCCAGGCCGCGATCCCGCCGTCGAGCAGCCGCACGTCGGCCAGGCCCGCCCAGCGCAGCAGCCACCAGGCGCGCGCCGCGGAGGTGCCACCGACCGCGTCGTACGCGACGACGGCCCGGTCCGACGTGATCCCCCACCGGCGCGCCGCGGCCTCGAGCATCCCGAGTCCCGGCAGGGGGTGCCGCCCGTCCTGCGGCGTCGCGGGCGCGGCGAGCTCGGTCTCCAGGTCCACGAACACCGCGCCCGGCAGGTGCCCCGCGAGGTAGCGCTCGTGCCCGTCCGCCTGGCCCAGCGCCCAGCGGACGTCGAGCAGCACCGGCGGCTCGTCGCCCGCGAGCGCCGCCGCCAGCGCCTCGGCGTCGACGATCACGGCGTCCCTCGTCATGCCTGCCTCCCCGCGCGCAGGTCCAGTCGCATGGTCCACGCGTCGATGTTGCCCGGTTGGTAGTACGCCCGGCGCATGCCGAGCCGCTCGAAGCCCACGCTCTCGTACAGGTGGATGGCCGGGTCGTTGTCCACCCGGACCTCGAGCAGCACCACGGCCGCGCCCAGCGTGCGGGCGCGGTCGAGCAGGTTGTCGAGCATGCGACGGCCGAGGCCGCGGCCCTGGAACCGCTCGTCCGTGCCGATGGTCATGACCTGGGCGTCGAACCCGTCGAACCACAGGCCCGCGTACCCGACCAGCCGCCCGGCGACCGTGGCGCCGACGTACCAGCGGCCGGGTCCGCCGATCTCGGCGGCGAGGCTCTCCGGCGACCACGCCGCCGGCCCGAACAGCTCGACCTCCATGCGCTCCAGGTCCGGTAGGTCGGCCGGGGCGAGCGTGCGCACGACGACGTCGTCGGGCTGCTCGGTCATCCGAGCACGCGCTTGCGCGCCGCCTGCGGGACGGCGTCGGGCCGACGCAGGTAGAGCGGCTCGGTCTCGAGGACCAGACCGGCCGCCGCCCGGCGGAGCGCCAGCCGGGCGAGCTCGGCGGGGTCGGGGTCCAACAGTCCGAAGCCCTCCAGGTCGGGGGCGGCGTCGCCCGTCGGCGGCATCGCGGGCTCGCCGGGGAGGAACGACGCGCCGGCGGTGACGATGGGGCCGGGCTCGGTCAGCGGTGTACGGCGGGAGAAGACGTCGGCGTACAGGTCCGCCCCGCGCCCGATCGCCAGCGCCCCGTGCGTGCGCGGGTCCGCGGCGACGTCGGCCGCTGCGGCGACCTCCGGTGCCGCGAGCACCTCGATCGCCCCGGCCTCGACCAGCCGGTACAGCGCCCAGTACACCTCGCGCCGCCGTGCGTCCGTGGCGACGAGCACGTCCGTGCCCGCCGGCAGGACGCGCGACGCCCGGGCCGCGACGGCGTCGAGGCTGGGCACCCCGCGCACCGGGATGCCGAGCGCGAGCGCCAGCGTACGGGCGGTCACCAGGCCCACCCGCAGCCCCGTGAACGGCGCGGGACCGGTGCCGACGACGACGGACGTCAGCTCCCGCCGGTCCACGCCGGCGTCCGCGAGGACGGCGGCGATCATCGGCGTGAGCAGCTCGGCGTGGTGGCGCTGCTGCGCGTCGGAGCGCGCGGCGAGCACCTCGCCGGCGTCGTCGGTCAGGGCCACCGCGACGGCGGCGGAGGTGTCGAGCGCGATGACGGGCACGGTCTCAGCCTGCCAGCGGGTGGGCGTCGGGCAGCACGACGTCCGCCCAGCGTGCGCCGACCGCCCGCACCGTGACGACCCGCTCGCCGGCCGCGGCGTCGTCCAGGTCGTCGTCGGCCAGCGCTCCCCCGCGCGGTCGCTGCAGCGTGACCTCGAGCCGGTCCTGCGCCAGCGACTCGACCCAGCCCTCACCCCACTCCACCACCGTCACGGCCTCGTCCAGGCTCGCGTCGAGGTCGAGCGCGTCGACCTCCTCGAGCGACCCCAGCCGGTACGCGTCGACGTGCACGAGGGCCGGGCCCCGCCGGCCGTCCCCGCGGGCCAGCGGCGGGTGCTCGCGCGCGATGATGAACGTCGGCGATGCCACCTGCCCGCGCACCTGCAGGCCCGCGCCGATGCCCTGCGTCAGGGTCGTCTTGCCCGCCCCGAGATCGCCGGTGAGCACCACGAGGTCTCCCGCGCGCAGCACCTCCGCGAGCGCACGGCCGTAGGCGCGCGTCGCGTCGGCGTCCGGCAGGCGGACGGTCACAGCGCTCACGAGGCGGCCTCGCTGTCGACGTGCACCCGGGGGACGCGGGACCCGATCCGGGTGACGATCTCGTACGAGATGGTGCCGGCGGCCTCCGCCCAGTCCTGCGCGGTCGGTCCGCCGTCCTGCCCGGTGCCGAAGAGCTCGACGCGGTCTCCCGCGCGCTCGGTCGCGTCCGGGCCGAGGTCCACGACCACCTGGTCCATGCACACGCGCCCGGCCACGCCGAGCGTGCGGGCGCCCACGCGCACCGGGCCACCGGGGTGGTCCTGCGTGCCGGAGGCGTGCCGCGGGATGCCGTCGGCGTACCCGAGCGGCACGAGGCCGAGCACCGTGTCGTGCGGCGTGACGTACTGGTGCGCGTAGGAGACGCCGTGCCCGCCGGGGACGGACTTCACGTTGGCGAGCTCGGCCTCGAGCGTCATCGCCGGCACCAGCCCGAAGTCGTCGGGGCCCCCCAGCTGCGGGACCGGCGACAGCCCGTAGACCGCGATGCCGGGCCGGACGAGGTCGTAGTGCATGCCGGGCGCGGTCAGGGTGGCGGCGGAGTTGGCCAGGTGGCGCACCTCGAGCGCGACGCCCGCCCGCTCGACGGTCCGCAGGGCGTCGGCGAACACCTCGGCCTGGAGCTTGACCGTGGGGTGCTCGGGCTCGTCGGCGAACGCCAGGTGGCTCCACAGGCCGACCACCTCGACCGCACCCTCGGACCGCAGCCGCAGCACCTCGGGCAGCAGCGCCGTCAGGTCGTCGGGCGTCAGCCCGTTGCGCCCCAGGCCCGTGTCGACCTTCAGGTGGGCACGAGCCGGACGTCCCGCGGCCCGTGCCGCCGCGGCCAGCTCGTCGAGCGCCCACGGCGCCGACACGGAGACGTCGATCTCAGCGTCGACGGCCTCCCGCAGGGGCGCACCGGGCGCGTAGAGCCACGTCAGCACGCGCGGGGCGACGATGCCGCTCCGCCGCAGGGCGAGGGCCTCGTCCATCTGCGCGGCACCCAACCAGGTGGCGCCGCCGGCCACGGCAGCCGTCGCCGTCGGGACGAGCCCGTGCCCGTAGCCGTCGGCCTTGACGACGGCCAGGACCTGGGCGGTGGGGGCGTGCGCGGCCAGCGACCGGACGTTGGCGCGGACGGCCGCGAGGTCGACGACGGCTTGCGCGGGGTACGAGCTCACGGCGCCCAGTGTCGCACCGTCCGCGCGTGCGGCACGTCGACCGGCCGGCGACCGGGCGGCCGCGGCCGTCACGCGATCGGCACCACCACGTCGGCCCGCGCCGCGGTCGCCGCGACGAGGCGCGCGTTGCTCTCGTCCGGCCCGTGCGACCACGCGCGCGCGGCCTCGGGCGACTTCCCGAACGCCTCGTGCCGGGCCACCAGCCGGTCGAGGCGGAGTGCGTCGTCGGGCGCCAGGAACCACGACTCGTCCAGCAGGCCGGCCACGGGCCCGAAGCCGTGGTCGTCGAGCAGCAGGTAGTTCCCCTCGACCACGACCAGCCGCGTCTCGGGCGGCACGGCGATGGCCCCCGCGACCGGGTTGCGCAGGTCGCGGCGGTACTCAGGGGCGTAGACCGTCCGACCGGGCTGCCGGAGCCGGGCGAGCAGCGCGACGAACCCGTCGGCGTCGAACGTGTCCGGTGCACCCTTGCGGTCGGCGCGCCCGATCCGCTCGAGCTCGGTCTGCGCGAGGTGGAACCCGTCCATCGGGACCACGACGGCGGCCGCACCCACGACCGCGACCACCTCCGCCGCGACCGTCGACTTGCCGGCACCGGGCGCCCCGGCGATCCCGAGGATCCGGCGCGGCCCGCTCGCGAGGGCCTCGACGCGGGCGACGAGGTCGGGCGGCAGCGTCATGCGCCCAGCAGCTCCGCGATGGTGCCGGGCAGGGCCTCGGCGACGTCGCGTGCGCCGATCGGGCCGCCGGGGTTGGCGCGGTGCGCGGCGCGTCCG
>NZ_JBFUIK010000015.1:0-106392 GCF_056401915.1 Cellulomonas sp. P4_D11
GGACGCGCGCGGGCTCGGCGACCGCCTGCTCGGCCGGGGTGCCACGCCGCTCGCCGTCGGCCCCGTCACCGCCGCGGGTCGGCTCGCCGCGCAGCAGGTGCACCGCGACTCCGTGTGGCTGCAGAACAGCCTGCGCACGGGCGCCGGGCTGGCGATCGCGGTGCTCGCCGCTCAGCTCCTCCACGTCCAGCACGGGTTCTGGGTCGCCCTCGGCGCGATGTCGGTGCTGCGGACCTCGGCCCTGACCACGACGTCGACGGTCCTGCGCGCGCTGCTCGGCACGGTGGCGGGGTTCGTCATCGGCGCCGGACTGATCCTGCTGGTCGGCACCGGCCCGGCGACCCTGTGGGTCCTGCTGCCGCTCGCCATCCTGGTCGCCGGGTTCGCGCCGCAGACCGTCTCGTTCGCCGCCGGCCAGGCGGCCTTCACGGTCGCGGTCGTCATCCTGTTCAACATCCTTCAGCCGACGGGCTGGCAGGTGGGCCTCCTGCGCGTCCAGGACGTCGCGATCGGGTGCGCCGCGGCGCTCGTCGTCGGGCTCCTCCTCTGGCCGGGGAGCGCCGGAGCACGCGTGCGGCGCGCCCTGGCCGAGGCGTACCGCACGACCTCCGACCTGCTCGTCGACAGCGTCCGCCGCACGCTCAGCCCGGAGCTGCCCCGGACGGACGGGTTCGACGCCGCCTCGGCGTCCCTGCGACTCGACGGCGCCCTGCGGCAGTACCTGGCCGAGCGCGGCGTCCGCCCGGACGACCTGGAGACCGTCACCGCGGTGATCAACGGCGTCGGACGCCTGCGCCTCGCCACCGAGGCGATCGACGAGCTCCCGCGGCCCGACCCCCAGCCGCCCGACCACTCCGGCGAGATCTCCGCGCTGCTGCTCGGCCGGTCGGCCGGCGCCCAGGGCTGGTTCCACGGCATCTCCGCGGCCCTCGTGGAGCGGGGTCCCGTGCCCGCCCCGCTGCCCGCGGACACCCAGGAGCTGGTCGTCGGGCTGCTGGCGGCGGCGCGGCGGCCACGCAGCGAGGCCGTGGCGCGCCGGGAGCTGCAGCTCGCGTGGGTCGGGCTGTTCCTCGACGACACCGCGGCGCTGTCAGCCCGGCTCGGCGGGCCGCTCGCGCGCCTGTGCCTGGGTGGCGACGGACACCCGGAGACGACGACGGGCGCCGACCAGATGGTCGACGCCCGACGCGATGGGGTGGCTAACGGGACTTGAACCCGCGACCCCCTGGACCACAACCAGGTGCTCTACCACCTGAGCTATAGCCACCACGATCCCCCGACGCGGACGCCGGGGCGTCCAGAAGTGTACCCGAGCCTCGGAGCAGTTCTGGAACCGGCGGTCAGTGGCCTCGGCCACTCTCCGTCACGTCCGTGCGAGGCTCAGAGCCGCGCGACGATGGCGTCCGCGAACTGCTCGGCCGACCCCTCCGCGTGCGCGAAGAACAAGGACGGCTCCGTGAGCTCGATCTCGAGCACCACGGGGTTGCCGTCGTCGTCCGGGATGAGGTCGACGCGCGCGTACAGCAGCGGCCCCTCGACGCCGGGCACCAGCTCCGGCAGCGCCGCGACCACGCGCTCGGCCACCTCGCGCTCGGCCTCGCTCGCCTCGCGCGCGCTCATGATCTCCTGGCGGTACAGCTCGTCCGCCAGCTGCTCGCGGTACGGCCCGTCCAGCAGCGCGCCCTTGCGGACGGAGTGGCTGAACTTCCCCTCGACGAAGACGAGCGCCGTCTCGCCGACCGTGTCGACGTTGCGCAGGTAGCGCTGGATCATCACCCACCGGCCCACGCTGAGCAGGTTCTTCGCGTGCGTGATCGCGAGCGAGCGCTGCTGGGTGACCCCGGCCTCGTAGCGGCCGGTGTCGCGCGAGCCCGCGCTCACGGTCGGCTTGACCACGAAGTCGCCGAATGCCGGGAAGCGCGTGTGGATGGCCCGGGAGTCGTGGTTGCGCTCGGGGTCCAGCCAGATGGTCGGGACGATGGGCAGCCCGGCCTTCTCGAGGTCGCGCAGGTACGTCTTGTCGATGTTCCACCCCACCACCGAGGCGGGGTTCAGCAGCGTGCTCGTGCGCTCGACCTTGCGGGTCCAGTCGACGAACTGCGCCGGCCGGTCCGTGTAGTCCCACGTCGAGCGGATGACGACGTGGGGGTACGTGCCCCAGTCGACGGTCGGGTCGTCCCAGACGACGACGTCCGTGGCGACGCCGCGCTCGAGGAGAGCGTCGCGCAGCGCGTGGTCGTCGGAGTCGAGATCGGGCAGCGCGGCACAGGTCGCGAGCGCCAGGCGTGCGGTCGTCGTGGTCACCTGCGCAGCGTACCGACGGGGCCGCCGTCGTCCGCTGTGGCGTGCGTCTCCTCGTCCGAGGGATTGTCCGTGTCGTCGTCGGGCTCGGTCATGCGGTCCAGCGCCCGGACGACGGTGCCGGGAGTGGCGCTGCCGACGACGCGCCCGCTCTCGTCCTGCACGGGGAGTGGACCGTCCGCCCCGACGAAGGCCGCGAGCACGTCGCCCAGCTCCGCGCCGACGGTGAGGACCGGACCGCCCGTCGTCTCCGGACCCACCGGATCGAGGTCGGCCTGCTCCAGGTGCCCCAACGCGAGCAGGCGGGCCGTGCGTCCGCGCCCGACCAGGTCCGCGACGGCCGGGGTGGCCGGGCGCGCCACGACGTCGAGCGGCGTCGAGAGCTGCTCGATGTGGGCACCCGGGCTGAGCACCGCGACGCGGTCCGCCATCCGCACGGCCTCGTCGATGTCGTGCGTCACCAGCATCACCGTGATGCCGAGTGTGCGCTGGATGCGGGCGAACTCCGTCTGCAGCCGCCGGCGGCCGACCGGGTCCACCGCGCCGAACGGCTCGTCCATGAGGAGCACGGGCGGATCGGTCGCCAGCGCGCGAGCCACGCCCACGCGCTGGCGCTCGCCGCCGGAGAGCTCGTGCGGGAACCGGCGCGCGTACCGGTCCGGCGGGAGGCCGACGAGGTCGAGCAGCTCGTCCACGCGCGCGGCCGTCCGCTTGCGGTCCCACCCGACGAGGCCGGGCACGGTGGCCACGTTCTGGGCGACCGTGCGGTGCGGGAACAGGCCGACGTTCTGGATCACGTAGCCCATGCGGCGGCGCAGCCCGACCGGGTCCACCGTCGTGACGTCCTCGCCGCCGAGCAGGATCCGCCCCGACGTCGGCTCGACCAGCCGGTTCGCCATCCGCAGCGTGGTCGACTTCCCGCAGCCCGACGGACCGACGAGCACGAGCACCTCGCCCGGCCGGACCGCGAGCGAGAGGTCGTCGACGGCGGCGCCGGCCTCGCCCGTGCCGCTCGCGTAGGACTTGCTGACGTGCTCGAAGGCGATCGCCGGGTCGTCTGCCACCTCCCGGACGCTAGTACGTGCGTCCGACACGCGCACCGCCTGCGGCAACGTCATCCCCTCCGGCACTGCGCGTGTCGGAGGGCCCGGGTACGTTCGCGGGATGCGTCTGGCCCAGGCCCCACCCAACCCGTGGTTCTCGTGGGAGTACGTCGAGCGCAACGCCTCGGACATCGCCCACGCCCTCGAGCAGCACGCGTCGCTCACGTTCCAGGCCGTCGTGATCGCCTTCGTGCTCGCCCTCCCCCTCGGCGCGCTGGCGCACCTGCGGCCGCGGCTGGCAGGCCCGGTGCTCGGCGTCGCGGGCGTCCTCTACACGGTGCCGTCGCTCGCCCTCTTCGCCATCCTCGCGCCGTACACGGGCATCGGCCGGACCACCGTGCTCATCGGCCTCGTCTCGTACGCGCTCCTGGTGCTGACGCGCAACGTGCTGGTCGGGCTCCAGGGCGTGGACCCCGCGGTGCGCGACGCCGCGCGCGGCATGGGCTACGGGCGCACCCGGATGCTGTTCTCCGTCGAGCTCCCGCAGGCGCTGCCCAGCATCGTCGCCGGCCTCCGGCTGGCCACGGTGACCACGGTCGCGCTGGTCACCGTCGGGGTCGTGGTCGGCTACGGCGGGCTGGGGCAGCTGATGTTCCGCGGCTTCCGCAGCAACTACCACGCGGAGATCATGACGGCGACGGTGCTCTGCCTCCTGCTGGCGCTGGTGTGCGACCTGGTGATCGCGGGCGTCGGCCGACGCCTCACGCCGTGGGCGCGCGTCGAGAGGCCGGTGTGACGTGGACGTCCTGACCAGCGCGTTCGCGTGGCTCAACGACCCGCTCAACTGGGTCGGCCGCAACGGGGTCCTCGCCCTGACGAAGGACCACATCATCGTGTCCGTGCTCGCGGTCCTGCTGGCGGGGGTCGTCGCCCTGCCGCTCGGTCTCTGGCTCGGCCACCGCGGGCGCGGAGGCACCGCCGGCGTCGTCGTCGCGAACACCACCCGCGCCCTGCCGACGCTCGCGCTCCTCACGCTGCTCGCCGCCAGCGGCCTGTTCGGCAACACCGCCACGGTGCTGGCGTGCGCCGTGTTCGCCGTGCCACCGCTCCTCACCAACGCGGTGACGGGACTGGGCGGGGTCGACGCCGACGTGCGCGACGCCGCCCGCGGGGTCGGCATGTCGGGCCGCCGCAGCCTGTGGGCGGTCGAGCTCCCGCTCGCGGTCCCGCTCATCGCCGCGGGCATCCGCACGGCCTCGGTGCAGGTGCTCGCGACGGTCCCCCTGGCGGCGCTCGTCGGGGGGCGCAGCCTCGGCACGATCGTCGTCACGGGCTTCGGTACCCAGGACTACGGACAGGTGCTCGCGGGCGGCATCCTGGTCGCCGGGCTGTGCCTGGTGTCCGAGGGGCTGCTGGCGATCGCCCAGCACCTGATGACGCCGCGGGGCCTGCGCGCGCTGGCGCGGGACACCTCCGACGGTCCCACCCGGCGAACGCGCCGGTCACCCGCCACGTCGCCAGGGGTTGCCGAGCCCGCGGCGAACGGATCGAATAGGTCCGGCCCATCTTCCTGACCTCGTAGACGGCGTCCCCCGATCGCCACCAGGTACCCCTTTCCCCCGCTGACTCCCCGAGGAGAGCACCATGCGAGCGAGACGCTCCACCACCCTGACCCTGATCGCCGTCGCCGCCCTGGCGCTCGGCGCGTGCGGCGCTCCCGGCTCGGGCGGCGGCGAGGCCGAACCCACCTCGTCCGGCAGCTCCGGGCTCGCCACCTGTGACCCCATCGCGGGCGACAAGCTGGTCGTCCTCGAGGACGACAAGGGCCTGCAGAACGCCGACAACATCATCCCGGCCGTGAACAAGGCCGCGGCCGCGGCCAACCCGTCCATCGTCGAGCTGCTGGACACCGTCTCCGCGACGCTGACCACCGAGAAGCTGATCGAGCTCAACAAGGCCGTCGACATCGACCGGAAGACGTCGAGCGAGGTGGCCGGCGAGTTCGTCGACACCGAGAAGCTGGCCGCGACGGACACGCCCGGCGCGGGCACGTCGCTGGTCATCGGCGCGGCGAACTTCTCCGAGAGCGCCACGCTCGCGGAGATCTACGCCGCCGTGCTGCGCACCGCGGGCTACACGGTCGAGGTGCGGACCATCGGGAACCGGGAGACGTACCTGCCGCCGCTGGCGGACGGCACGCTCACCGCGGTCCCGGAGTACGCGGCGACGCTCGCCGACTTCCTCAACGCCCAGCAGAACGGCGCCGACGCGGCGTCCGTGGCGTCGGCGGACGTCGACGCGACCGTCACCGCGCTGGCGCCGCTCGCGGACGCGGCCGGTCTGGTCGTGGGCAAGCCGTCCGCGGCGCAGGACCAGAACGCGTTCGCCGTCACCAGCGAGTTCGCCGCGAAGCACGACGTCAAGACGCTCAGCGACCTGGCCGCCACGTGCGGCGGGCTGGTCCTGGCCGGCCCGGCCGAGTGCCCCGAGCGCCCGTTCTGCCAGCTGGGCCTCGAGGACACGTACGGGCTCGAGTTCGCGGACTTCAAGTCGTACGACTTCGGCCTGATCGGCCAGGCGGTCCGCCAGGGTGAGGCGGCCATCGGCCTGGTCCTGTCGAGCGACGGCTCCCTCGCCGCCGACAGCTGACAGCATCGACGACGGGCCCGACCGGGGAGAACCGGTCGGGCCCGTTGCCGTGCCAGGGCGTCGCCGGCTCTACAGGCCGGAGTGACGACGAAGGGCCTCCTCCAACGTTTCCGCTGGTGGGAGGCCCTTCGGTGGTGCGCCATCAGGGACTCGAACCCCGAACCCGCTGATTAAGAGTCAGCTGCTCTGCCAATTGAGCTAATGGCGCGCGGTTGAGAACGCTAGCAGGCCGGACGCCCGATCTGCCAATCGAGAACCGCTGTCGTGACGACCGTCACGCATCCTCGGCGCGGGGCTGGTCCTCCCACCACTCGGAGTCGGGCAGGCCCTCCGCCTCGAGGATCTCGGCGGACGTCGCCTCGGGTGTCACCAGGTCGACGATCAGGGCCAGCGGGACGTGCTCGGCGAGCAGGTCGAGGACAGGCTGGGTGTCCGGGTCGCCGTCGGGTCCGGCTGCTGCCGCCCCGTCGGGGAGCGGTGTCGTGTCAGTCATGGTGCGACCTCCTCGGTCCATCCGGACGCGCGTCCGACATGTCCCATCCGTTCATGCCACCACCACGACCGGCAGGGCGCAAGGCGCCGGACCGACGTGGCACGAGGCCGTCGACGAGCGAGGCGCTCGACGAGCCACCTCACCCACAGCAGACGCGCGCCGACCGGCGGCGTCGCGTGGAGGAACGCTCAGAGGTACAGCCCGGTTCCCTCGCCCGCGCCGCGGGGCTCCGCGACCGCGTGCACGTCCTTCTCGCGGAGCAGCAGGTACGTCGCGCCGCTGAGCTCGACCTCGGAGCGGTCCTCGGGGTCGAACAGCACCCGGTCGCCCACCTCCACCTGTCGGACGTGCTGCCCGACGGCGACGACGGCACCCCAGGACAGGCGTCTGCCGACGACGGCGGTCGCGGGGATGACGATGCCGGCCGACGAGCGGCGCTCCCCGGCCTCGCCGTCGAGCGAGACGAGCAGGCGGTCGTTGAGCATGCGGATGGGCAGCTCGCTGCTGCCGGGGGCGGTGGTGCTCACGCGACCGACGCTACCTCGCACGCCGACGTAGGCTGGCGGCAGTCCGCACCCCCCACGCGCCAGGAGACACCGTGCCCCGCCTCGCCGTCGGCGACCTCGCTCCCGACTTCACGCTGCCGACCGCCGACGGAGGGTCGATCACCCTCTCCGACCTGCGCGGTCGTCGCGTCATCGTGTACTTCTACCCCGCCGCCATGACCCCGGGCTGCACCACGCAGGCGTGCGACTTCCGGGACAACCTCGCGTCGTTGCAGGGCGCCGGGTTCGCCGTCGTCGGCGTCTCCCCCGACGGCATCGAAGCCCTCGCGAAGTTCGTCGAGCAGGAGCACCTGACCTTCCCGCTCGGCTCCGACCCGGAGCACGCGGTCCTCGAGGCGTGGGGCGCCTGGGGCGAGAAGCTGAACTACGGCAAGACCGTGGTCGGCGTGATCCGCTCGACCGTCGTCGTCGATGCCGAGGGCCGCGTCGAGCTGGCGCAGTACAACGTCAAGGCCACCGGACACGTCGCCAAGCTGCGCCGCGACCTCAAGGTCGCCTGACGCGTGTGGGAAACTTCCGCTGCGCGGGAGTGGTGAAACGGCAGCCACGCCAGGTTTAGGTCCTGGTGCCTGAGAGGGCGTGCGGGTTCAAATCCCGTCTCCCGCACGACGAAAGGGCCGGTCCCCCATCGGGAGGACCGGCCCTTCGTGCGTGGTGATCAGGCCGTGGTGGCGGCCGCGGCGATCTTCTCGCGCACCTCGTCCATGTCGAGCGCCTTCACGGCCTCGACCACCTGCTCCAGCGCGGGAGCCGGCAGCGCGCCGGCCTGGTTGAACACCAGGATCCCGTCGCGGAAAGCCATGAGGGTCGGGATCGAGAAGATCTGCAGCTCGGCGGCGAGCTCCTGCTCAGCCTCCGTGTCGACCTTCGCGTGCACGACGTCCGGGTGGTTCTCCGAGGAGTCCTCGAAGACGGGTCCGAACCGCTTGCACGGCCCGCACCACTCTGCCCAGAAGTCGACAAGCACGATCTCGTTGTCCTTGATGGTCTGGCCGATCGTGCTACCGGTCAGCTCAGTCGTCGCCATGACGTTCCTCCAGTCCTCGGTTACCGCCAGGTAGAGCGCGCAGGCACTGACGACTATTCCCGAGCCTGGCGTGACGCACACCTCGGGACGGGGTGATCCGGGCGGGTGAGCGCGCCGCCTCGTCGCGGGCCGCGGCGGCGGGGTAGACATGGTCAGTGACCGCTTCCGCTGAATATCCCCGCGGCCCCGAACGCCCGGCCGGCTGGCTGAGTGCCGACGAGATCTCCCGGGCCCGCACGCAGCTGCCGATCCTCTACGTCGACGCCATCCCGGTGCGCGTGGACGACTCCGGAGACGTCGTGCAGGTCGGGCTGCTGCTGCGCGTGACGCAGGAGGGCGTGATGTCGCGCGCGCTCGTGTCGGGCCGCGTGATGTACCACGAGCGGGTGCGCGACGCGCTCGTGCGGCACATCGAGAAGGATCTCGGCCCCGTCGCGCTCCCCCAGATCCCCGCCTCGCCGCAGCCGTTCACGGTCGCGGAGTACTTCCCGACGCCGGGCGTCACGCCGTACCACGACGCGCGGCAGCACGCGGTCTCCCTGGCGTACGTCGTGCCCGTGCTCGGTGACTGCCGGCCGCAGCAGGACGCGATCGACCTCGCGTGGATGACGCCCGAGGAGGCGTGCGCCGAGCAGATCCAGTTCGAGATGAACGGTGGGCAGGGCCTGCTGCTCCGGCAGGCGATGGGGCACGTGGGCCGGCTGCCGTGAGCGAGGCCGACCCGAGGGCGTCCGCCGTCCAGGTCGCCGGCCCGCCGCGGTACCTGCTCGCCCGGACGCTGCACGCGATCGTCTTCGTCGCGGCGTCCGTGGGCATCCTCATGGAGGTGGTCACCGCACTGGGCTCGGACGACGTGGGCACGCGGCTGGTCCGGCTGGTCAGCTACTTCACCATCCAGTCGAACATCCTCGCCGCGATCGCGTCCGGCATGCTCGCGTGGCGGCCCGACCGGCGCGGCCGGGTGTTCGCCGTCCTGCGGCTGGACGCGCTGCTGTGCATCGCCGTCACCGGGATCGTCTACCACGCGGTGCTCGCGGGACTGCAGGACCTCACCCCCGCCGGCGCGCTGTCCAACCTGCTCCTGCACACCGTCGTCCCCGTGGGCACGGTCGTCGCCTGGCTCGTCGTCGGGCCGCGTCCTCGCCTGTCGCCCGCCGTCGTCGGCTGGTCGGTCGTCTATCCGCTGGCCTGGATCGCGTACACGTTCGTCCGCGGTGCCGTCGTCGAGTGGTACCCGTACCCGTTCCTCGACGTCTCCGAGATCGGGCTCGCCTCGGCCCTGGTCCGCACGGGGATCGTCGCCGTGATCTTTCTCCTGCTCGCGTTCGGCGCGCTCGCACTGGAGCGCGTGCTCCCGCCGGCGCCCCGCCCGGCCGCCGACTGAGCGCCGTCAGAGACTCAGCTCGGGCCAGTCCGCGAGGTCCGTGCGCATCCGGCGGTCGTGGGTGGCGACGACGACCGCGGCCGACGTCGCGCGCAGCGCGGCCGTGAGCTCGTCGACGAGCCCGACGGACAGGTGGTTGGTCGGCTCGTCGAGGATGAGGACGTGCGGCGCCGCCAGCAGCGCGCACGCGAGGTCGAACCGGCGCCGCTGGCCCACCGAGAGCTCCCGCAGCGGGCGGTCGAGGTCCTCCTCGGTGAGCAGCCCGAGGGCCGCGACCGGAACCAGCTGCCCGGGGTCGAGCAGCTCGGACTCGAGCAGGGTCAGCGCGTGCCGCGCGTACGCGTCGAACCCGGAGAGCTGCTCGGCCACGCCGGCCGCGCGCGGGTGGGCGATGACCGCGGCAGCGTGCTCGGTGGGTCCCTCCTGCGCCAGGACGCCCAGTCGGACGCCGGGGGCGACCGTGCGGACGCCGCGGTCGAGCGCGATCGCCCCCGAGAGCGCGGCGAGCAGCGTCGACTTGCCGGACCCGTTGGGCCCGGTGACCAGCAGCCGACCGCACGCGGGGATGTCGATGCGCACGCCCGCGAGGTCGAGCCGGTCCGCGACGCGCGGCGCCCGCAGCTCCAGCAGCGGGCCCGGCCGGGGGTCCGGGGGCAGCGACGGCAGGTCGGGGAACGTGAGCACGAGCGGTGGAGTCGGGACCTCCACGGCCTCGCCCTCGAGCTTCTGGATCAGGCGGTCCGCGGCCTTCACGTGCCCACGCGCGCGCGTCGCCCGTCGGTGGCCCTGCGAGCCCTTGGGCGGCCGCCACGCGTCGGAGAGGCCCTCGTAGCTGGCGTCCAGCTGCTCGGCCAGAGTCAGCGCGCGCTTGCGCTCCGCGCGGTAGCGGGCACGCCAGCGGCGGACCATCTGGCTCTTGAGGAACCGGTAGTCGGAGTACCTCGTCGCCCCGTACAGCGCGGGTCGCCCGTCCATCGCGGGGTCGAGGTCGAGGATCGCGGTCATCACGTCGTCGAGCAGCCGACGGTCGTGGGTGACGATGACGACCGCGCCCGGCCAGTGGCGCAGCTGGGCCGTGAGGTAGTCGATGCCGGCGGCGTCGAGGTGGTTGGTGGGCTCGTCGAGCAGCAGCAGGTCCGCACGCTCGCCGATCCGGCAGGCCAGCCGCACCCGGTACCGCTCCCCGACGCTCAGCTGGTCGAGGCGACGGTCCGGGTCCCGCGGGGCGCCGAAGCGCGTCAGTGCCTCGTCGACGCGCCGGTCGGCGTCCCAGGCGGCCAGGTGCTCGAACCGCGCGACCGCGGCGGTGAGCCGGCCGAGGTCGCCGGTCTCGTGGTCGAAGCCCGCGATGGCGGCCTCCAGCTCGGCCGCGGCGGTCCGGACCCCGGCGAGCGCCTCACCGACGAACGTGCCGACGGTCGCTCCGGCCGGCGCGTCCAGCTCCTGCTCGACGGACGCGAGCGTCCCGGAGCGGCGGACCGACCCCGACTGCGGCGCGAGCTCGCCGGCGAGCACGCGCAGCAGGGTCGTCTTGCCGGCGCCGTTCTCGCCCACGACGCCCACCCGGTCCCCCGCGCTCACCGTGAGGTCCACGCGGTCGAGCACGGCGTGGCCGGGATAGCCGTAGGTGACGGCGTCGGCGACCAGCTGGACGACGCCGGCCGAGAGGTCCTCACTCACCGCAGGTCATCCGCCGAGCACCCGGACCAGCGTGGGCACCAGGGCGCGGAACGCCGTGCCGCGGTGGCTGATCGCGTTCTTCTCCTCGGGCGTCAGCTCGGCGCACGTCCGGGTCTCGCCCGTCGGCACCAGGATCGGGTCGTAGCCGAAGCCGCCCGCGCCGCGCGGCTCGGCGGCCAGGACGCCCTCGAGCGTGCCCGTCTCCACGTGCTCGAAGCCGTCCGGCGTCACCAGAGCGGCGGCACAGACGAAGCGGGCACCGCGGTGCGCCTCGGCGATGTCCGCCAGCTGCGCGAGCAGCAGGGCCAGGTTCGCCGAGTCGTCGCCGTGCCGGCCCGCCCAGCGCGCCGAGAAGATCCCCGGCGACCCGCCGAGCACGTCCACGGCCAGCCCGGAGTCGTCGGCCACCGCCGGCAGACCCGTGAACGCCGCGAGCGCCCGCGCCTTGAGCAGCGCGTTCTCCGCGAACGTCACCCCGTCCTCGACGGGCTCGGGCGCGCCCACATCCCGGGCGCCCACGACGGACGCCGGGTCGAGCCCGGGCAGCACGGGCGCGAGGATCGCCCGTAGCTCGCCGACCTTGTGAGCGTTGTGCGTGGCCAGCACGAGCCGGGCACCGAGCGGCACGCTCACCGGTCCGCCGGGAGCACGAGACGCGTGGCCGTGCCGTCGCCGGGAGCCGACGTCAGCGCGGCGACCTGCAGCGCCGTCAGCTGCGCGGTGCCGGCGACCGCGAGGTCGAGCAGGGAGTCGAGCTCCGCACGGTCGAACGGCGCGTGCTCGGCGGTGCCCTGCACCTCGACGAACGTGCCCGAGCCGGTGACCACGACGTTCATGTCGGTCTCGGCCCGGACGTCCTCGACGTAGGGCAGGTCGAGCACCGGCAGCCCGTCGACGATGCCGACGGAGACCGCCGCGACCGAGTCGCGCAGCACGACCTTGTTCTTGGGGATGTGCTTCTGCTCGACGGCCCACGCGACGGCGTCGGCCAGCGCGACGTACGCCCCGGTGATCGACGCCGTCCGGGTGCCGCCGTCGGCCTGCAGGACGTCGCAGTCGAGCACGATCGTGTTCTCGCCCAGCGCGGAGACGTCGATGATCGCGCGCAGCGACCGACCGATCAGGCGCGAGATCTCGTGGGTCCGGCCGCCGACCCGGCCCTTGACCGACTCACGGTCGGAGCGGCTGGACGTCGCGCGCGGGAGCATCGAGTACTCGGCGGTGACCCAGCCCTCGCCGGACCCCTTCTTCCAGCGCGGCACACCCGGCGTGAACGAGGCGACGCACAGCACCTTGGTGCCGCCGAACTCGACGAGGACGCTGCCCTCCCCCGCCTCGAGGAACCCGCGGGTCAGGGTCACGGGACGCAGCTCGTCGGGGGCGCGGCCGTCGGCACGCACGCGCGCGAGGGAGGACGTGGAGGGAGCAGAAGTCATGGCGCCGAGCCTAACCGCGCACCCGGACACACCCCTCCGCCGTCCGCGCCAGCCCGGCCGGACGTCCGCACTCCTATGGCCCAGGACCCGCTCGAGTGCGGACGTCAGAGCATGAGGGCGAGGGACGTCCGCACTCCGGGGGGTCAGGACCCGATCGGGTGCGGACGTTGCGGAACTGAACGAGCGCGGTTGCAGGGTGCGCCGCTACAGGACGTGCACGCCGCCCGGGGCCGCCAGGTCGATCGGACCGTCGTACGCCGCGGCAGCCTCGGCCAGCGTGGTCGCGGGGTCGTTCCAGGCGGGGATGTGCGTGAGCACCAGCCGCCCGACGCCGCCGCGGGCCGCCGCCTCACCGGCCCGCCGGCCGGACAGGTGGACGCCGCGCAGGGCGTCGTCGCGCCCCTCGAGGTACGCGGCCTCGGAGAGCAGGAGGTCGACGCCGGCCGCGAGGGTGTCGAGGCCGGCGCACGCGTCGGTGTCGCCCGTGTAGGCGAGCGTGACGGTCCGGGAGGGGTCCGCGTCGCTGGGCCCGGCGACGCGGACGCCGAACGCGGGGATCGGGTGCTCGACGGGCACCGGCTCCAGGGTCAGCGGACCGACCGTCACGGGAGACCCCGGCCGCCACTCGACGACCTCGAACTGGCCGTCGGTGCTGGTGGCCGGGTCCTTGCCGGACAGCTGGGCGAGCCGTTCCGCGGTCCCCGCCGGACCGTGCACGGCGACCGGGTCGCACGGGCCGTCGGGGTGGTAGCGCCGCAGCACGTTGAGCACAGCCAGGTCGGCCACGTGGTCGGCGTGCAGGTGGGACAGCCCGATCGCGTCGAGGCGGGTGGGGTCGCCGAATCGCTGCAGCGCGCTCAGGGCCCCGTTGCCGAGGTCGAGCAGGACCGTCCACGTGCGGCCGTCGGCGTCGTCGGCCTGCACCAGGTAGCCGGACGCGGCGGAGTCCGGACCGGGGAACGAGCCCGCGCAGCCCAGGACGGTGAGCCTCATCGCAGGGCCGCGCTGGACTCGACGCTCTCGACCTCGGGGCCGAGAAAGCGCCGCGCGAGGGTGCGGAACTGGCCAGGGTCCCCTGTCGCCAGGAAGCGGTGCTCGGGCGGTCCGGCCGCCGGGTCGCGCTCGAGGTCGTGCGCGACGAGCGTCCGGTAGACGTCCTTGGCGGTCTCCTCGGCGCTGGACACGAGCGTGATCTCCTCGCCCATGACGTAGCTGATCGCGCCGGTGAGCAGCGGGTAGTGGGTGCAGCCGAGGACCAGGGTGTCGACGCCGGCCTCCCGGACCGGGTCCAGGTACTCGTGGGCGTAGGCGAGGACCTCGGGACCGGAGGTGATGCCCGCCTCGACCAGGCGCACGAACTCCGGGCACGCCTGCGTGGTGAGCACGACGCCGGGCGCCACCGCGAAGGCGTCGTCGTAGGAGCGCGACTCGACCGTGGACTTGGTCGCGATGACCCCGATCCGGCCCGACCGGGTGGCGGCCACGGCGCGTCGCGCGGCCGGGAGGATCACCTCGACCACCGGGATCCCGCGGCGCAGCGTGTATCGCTCGCGGGCGTCGCGCAGCATGGCCGACGAGGCGGTGTTGCACGCGATGACCAGCAGCTTCACGCCGGCGTCCACCAGGTCGTCCATGACCTCGAGCGCGTGTGCGCGCACCGCGGCGAGCGGCTTGCTGCCGTACGGCGTGTTGAGGGTGTCACCGATGTAGAGCGTGGACTCGTGCGGCAGCTGGTCCAGGATCGACCGGGCCACGGTGAGCCCACCGACGCCGGAGTCGAAGATGCCGATGGGGGCGTCGTTCACGCGCACGAGCCTAACCGCTGCGCGCTCACGGTTCGGCCGGGCGCCCGTGGGCGCGCAGGTCGTGCAGCAGCATCTCGACCAACGACTCCTGCAGCCAGCTCAGCGCGCCGTACACGGCGACCAGGTAGCGCCGGGCCGCCGGGTCCATCTCGACGTCCGTGACGTCGTCCAGCTCCGCCTGCGGCGACACCAGCAGCGAGTCGTACAGCCGCTCGGCCTGCTCGTCGGTCCGGATGTCCAGCCGCTCCGCCAGGACCAGCCGCAGGTCGGTCAGCGAGGCCGCGACGTCCTTCGCGTCCTCGGGGGCGACGACGAACGCGTCCGCCCGCCAGCCCTCGGTAGGCGTCGTCAGCGCGACCCACAACCGGGTCAGCCGGGCGATCTTGTCCGCCCGCAGGTCGTCCTCCGTGAGCCGGCGGAACTCCGCGGCGACGCCCGGGTCGTCGCGGGAGGCGTCGGGCAGCAGGCGGCGCACCGCGGGGTCGGACGGCGGCGTCAGGGGCTCCAGGCTCATCCGCGGAGCACCGTCGCCCGCCGCGACGGTCGTCTCCTCGGGCGCCTCCAGCCGGCCCGCGCCCAGCAGCTCGGCGACGTCCGCGACGAGGGCCGCGATCACCTCGCGCTCGTCGTCGTCCAACCGGGCCGCGTACATCCCCCGGCGACGCCGGAACCCCCGCATCACTGCCCGCTGCGCTGGAGCGTCGCCCAGAGCCCGAACCCGTGCATCGCCTGCACATCGACCTCCATCGCCTCGAGCGATCCCGTCGAGACCACGGCCCGCCCCTGTTCGTGCACCTGCCGCATGAGCCGCTCCGCCTTCTTGCGCGGATGTCCGAAGTAGGACTCGAACACGTACGTCACGTAGCTCATGAGGTTGACCGGGTCGTTCCACACGATCGTCACCCACGGGTCGGCGACCGCGGCCTCCTGAGCCTCCTCGACGGTGGCGTCGGGGAGGGTCTGCACTGGCACGCCGTCCACTGTAGGTGCGGGGCGCCGCGGGCGAGCACCTGCGGCCCCGCACGCCGACCCCTACGTTGAGCCCATGACGGCCCCGCAGGCGCCGAGCGCCGCGCTCCTGACCGACCGCTACGAGCTCACGATGCTGCAGGCCGCGCTGGCCGACGGCACCGCGCACCGCAGGTGCGTCTTCGAGGTGTTCACGCGGCGGCTCCCGCACGGCCGCAGGTACGGCGTGCTGGCCGGCACCGGCCGGGTGCTGGAGTCCCTGGACCGGTTCCGGTTCGGCGCCGCCGAGCTCGACTGGCTCGCGCGGGCCGGCGTCGTCGACGACACCACGCTGGCCTACCTCGAGGGCTACCGGTTCACCGGGTCGATCGTCGGGTACGCCGAGGGCGAGGCCTTCTTCCCGTCGTCGCCGGTCATGGCGGTCGACGGCAGCTTCGCCGAGGCGGTCCTGCTGGAGACCCTCGTCCTCTCGATCCTCAACTACGACTCGGCGGTCGCGTCCGCCGCGTCCCGCATGACCAGCGCCGCCGTGGACCGACCGGTGCTGGAGATGGGCTCCCGCCGCGCGCACGAGGAGGCGGCGGTCGCCGCGGCGCGCGCGGCCGTCGTCGCCGGGTTCGTCGGCACCTCCAACCTCGAGGCCGGGCGGCGCTACGGCCTGCCGACCATCGGCACGGCGGCGCACGCGTTCACGCTGCTGCACGACGACGAGGCGGCGGCCTTCGCGGCGCAGGTCGCGGCCCAGGGGCCGGGCACGACGCTGCTGGTCGACACGTACGACGTGCGGCGCGGCGTCGAGCTGGCGCTCGCGGCGGCGGGGACCGGGCTCGGGGCCGTGCGGCTCGACTCCGGTGACCTCGGCGTGCTCGCGCACGAGGTCCGCGCGCAGCTCGACGCCGCCGGTGCGCGGGCCACCAAGATCACGGTGACGTCCGACCTCGACGAGTACGCGATCGCGGCGCTCGCGGTGGCCCCGGTCGACAGCTACGGCGTCGGCACGTCGGTGGTGACCGGCTCCGGGGCGCCGACGTGCGGGATGGTCTACAAGCTCGTGGCCCGCGAGGGGGCCGACGGGACCCTGGCCCCCGTGGCCAAGGCCGCGCGGGGCAAGGTCAGCGTGGGCGGCCGCAAGGCGGCGGCCCGACGGCTCGGCGCGGACGGCCGCGCGGTCGAGGAGGTGCTGGTGGAGGGCGCCGACGACGCCGTCCGCGGCTGGTCACCGCCCGACGCGTCCCTGCGCGGGCTGCACGTGCCCCTGGTCACCGCCGGTGAGGTCGACCCGCGCTGGGTCGGTCCCGACGCGGTGCGCCGGGCAGCAGAACGGCACCGCGCCTCGCGGGACGAGCTGCCGCGCGGAGCGCGACGGCTGTCTGCCGACGAGGCAGCGGTGCCGACCGTGACGCTGCGGCTCGGGGACTGAGGGGCCCGAGCCGCAGCGTCGGTACTGCGCCTGCGGAGGCCGGGTCGTGCGGCGGGGCGGGGTACCGGGATCACCCGGTGATCAGCACGCCCGCGCCGCACCCGGCCCGGCTAGACCCGCGAGCCGCGCCGACCGACCAGCCCGAGGATCAGGCTGACGACGAGCACGATCACGCCGATCCAGATGAGCCAGTGCCCGATGGTCGTCGCGACGCCGAGGATGACGAGGACGACACCGACAAGGATGAGGATGAGCCAGGTAGGCATGGTTGACCCTTTCGATCTGTGGTCACCGATCCGGCGTCCGGGGGTACCCGGGGCCGTGTGTCACGGGGACAAACCTGGCAGCGGAATCCGCCGTCGGCACGTCGAGGGAAAAGTTGCGCGGGGGAACTGAAATGCTATGTGGTCGCGCGTCCAGGTCTGTGACCTGCGGCTTTACCGCGCTTTGACCGTGTCCACATGCTGAGATGCGCCTTGCGGCCGCCCGGTCGACGGATGTAATCGCGCGATGCTCATCGAGCACGCCGCACGTCAGCGCTTGCCGACGAACCACCCGCGCACCATGGCCACGCGCGCCGTCAGCTGGTCGGGGTCCGCGAGGGCGACCTCGGGGCCGCCGCACCGCCGCCGCAGCTCGCTGTGCACCGACCCGTGCGGCTGCCCGCTCTTGCGCGCCCACGCCCCCACCAGCTGCGACAGCTCCTTGCGCAGCTCGGCCTGCTTGCGGTGGTCCATCTCGGCCAGCTCCTCGGACGCCGGCACCCGCTTGCGACCGCTGATCTGGTCGGCCTGCCGCTGCCGCAGGAGGGCGGAGACCTGGTCGGCGTCGAGCAGCCCGGGCAGCCCCAGGAAGTCGAGCTCCTCCTCGGAGCCCATCTCGGCGCCCGTGCCGAACTCGCCGCCGTCGAAGAGCACGCGGTCGAACGACGCCTGCGCCTCGAGCGCCTCGAACGCGCCCTGCTTGCCGTCGGGGCCGATCTCGTCGGGCCCGTTCCGCTCGCGGTTGGCCTCGGCCAGCGCGTCGTCGTCGAGACCGACGTCGACGCCCTGCTCCTCCAGCGTCTTGGGGCGGTCGAGGGCGTGGTCGCGCTCGAGCTCGAGCGTGTGGGCCAGCGCCAGCAGCTGCGGCACGCTGGGCAGGAACACCGACGCCGTCTCCCCGCGACGGCGAGCGCGCACGAACCGGCCGACGGCCTGCGCGAAGAACAGGGGCGTCGCGGTGCTGGTGGCGTACACGCCGACCGCGAGCCGCGGGACGTCGACCCCCTCGGACACCATGCGGACGGCGACCAGCCACCGGGAGTCGCTCGCGGAGAACGCGTCGATCCGGTCGCTCGCGCCGTCGTCGTCGGAGAGCACGACGGTCGGTGACTTGCCGGTGATGCGCGCGAGGTGTCCCGCGTACGCGCGGGCGTCCGCCTGGTCGGTCGCGATCACCATCGCGCCCGCGTCGGGAACCGCCCGTCGCACCTCGGAGAGCCGGCGGTCGGCAGCCGCGAGCACGCTGGGGATCCACTCGCCGTTCGGGTCGAGCGCGGTCCGCCAGGCCTGGGCGGTGATGTCCTTGGTGAGCGGCTCCCCCAGCCGGGCGCTCATCTCGTCGCCCGCCTTGGTGCGCCACCGCATCGAGCCGCTGTAGGACAGGAAGATCACCGGGCGCACGACGTGGTCGCGCAGGGCGTCCCCGTAGCCGTACGTGTAGTCCGCGACGCTGCGCCGGATCCCGTCGCTCTTGCGGTCGTACCGCACGAACGGGATCGCCGCGGTGTCGGACCGGAACGGCGTGCCCGTGAGCGCCAGCCGGCGCGTGGCGCCCTCGAACGCCTCGCGCACGGCGTCGCCCCACGAGAGGGCGTCACCGCCGTGGTGCACCTCGTCGAGGATCACCAGCGTGGGAGCGGCCGCCGTCCGCGCCGCGTGCAGCGCGGGCTTGCTGGCCACCTGGGCGTACGTCACCGCGACGCCGTCGAACCCGTGGCCGTGGCGCCCCTGGGCGTTGCTGAAGTTGGGGTCGAGCGTGATGCCCACCCGTGCGGCGGCATCGGCCCACTGCCGCTTGAGGTGCTCGGTCGGTGCGACGACCGTCACGCGCCGCACGACCTTCGCCTCGAGCAGCTCGGTGGCGATCCGCAGGGCGAACGTCGTCTTGCCGGCGCCGGGCGTGGCGACCGCGAGGAAGTCACGCGGGTTGGACGTCCGGTAGTGCTCGATCGCCTCGGCCTGCCAGGCGCGCAGCTTGCCCGCGGTCCCCCACGGCGCACGCGCCGGGAACGCCGGCGGCAGCGCGGAGGCCGCCGACGAGGACGCGTGGGTCGAGGGGAGGGACGTCGGGCGCGGGGCCGCCGTCACGCGCCGCCGCTGCCGGGGTTGCGGCCGAAGCCCCACGTGCGGCCGCCGCCGGAGCCCTTGCCGCCCTCGTTCTTGTCGCCGTCCTGCGGCTCCCGGAGACCCTCGTAGATCTCCTTGCAGACCGGGCAGACCGGGAACTTGTTCGGGTCCCGGCCGGGCACCCAGACCTTGCCGCAGAGGGCGATGACCGGCTTGCCGCTCAGCGCGGAGTCGAGGATCTTCTCCTTGCGCACGTAGTGCGCGAAGCGCTCGTGGTCCCCCGGCTCGACCTGCTCGCGCGTCTCCTCGCGCTCGAGCACGCTGGTCGACGTACCCGGGTCGGAGGAGAACGGGTCGTCGGGTCCGGTGCTCGGAGGCAGGGGCTCGCTCATGGCGACGAGTGTACGTCGGGGGTCCGACTCTCCCGGGGTGGGTCCGGGGTGCGGAAGGTCACCGGACGGGCTCAGAGTCCTTGCCAGCCGGGCTTCGCCGCGAACGTCTCGCGGTAGTAGTCGGCGAGCTGCAGGCGGCTCGCCGCAGCGTCGTCGACGAGCACCGTGACGTGCGGATGGTGCTGCATGATCGTCGCCGGCCACATGGCGCTGACCGGACCCTCGACCAGCTGGTGCACGGCCTCGGCCTTGCCCTTGCCGGTCGCCAGGAGCACCAGGTGCCGGGCCGACATGATCGTCGCCAGGCCCTGCGTCAGGCAGTGCTGCGGGACCTTGTCGATGTCCCCGCCGAAGAACCGGGCGTTGTCCTCACGCGTCTGGCGCGTGAGCGTCTTGATCCGCGTGCGCGAGGCCAGCGAGGACCCCGGCTCGTTGAACGCGATGTGCCCGTCCGTCCCGATGCCGAGGATCTGGAGGTCCACGCCGCCGGCCGCGGTGATCGCCTCCTCGTACGCCGCGCACGCGCCGACCAGGTCGTCGGCCAGGCCGTCCGGCCCCTGCACCGCGCCGGGCGCGAAGTCGACGCGCGAGGCGATCTCCTTCTCGATGACGTTGCGGTACCGCTCGGGGTGGTCCGCGGCGAGACCGACGTACTCGTCGAGCATGAACGCGCGGGTCCGGGCGAACGAGAGCCCGTGCTCGACGTGCCGGCGAGCGAGCTCGTCGTAGACGGCGAGCGGGCTCGAGCCCGTGGCCAGGCCCAGGACGGCGTCGGGCTGGGCGCGGACCAGCTGCTCGATCGCGGCGGCCGCGAGCCGGCCCAGCTCGGGGCCGGGCGCGATGACGACCTCCATCAGACGTACTCCCCTCTGCCCAGCAGCGCCGCACCCACGGCGCCGACCGGGACGTCGGCCGGCGCCAGGCTCACGCGCCGCTCGAGCCCCATGGACGCCAGGAACGGCGACGTCTGCGCCTCGCGCTCGAGCTCCGCGGTCACCGCCCGCAGCAGCGGCTGCCCGAGGGCGCTCACGCCACCGCCGATGACGACCAGCTCGACGTCGCAGGTCAGGACGAGGATCCGGACGGCCGAGGCGACCGCCCAGGCGAACTGGTCCCGGGTCTCGATCGCCCGCGGGTCGCCGGCCTCGGCAGCGACGAAGAGCTCCTCCGGCGCGGGCCGACCGTATCGGCTGGGCCACGCGGCGTCGAGGGCGGAGCCGGACGCGTACTGCTCCAGGCAGCCCAGCTGGCCGCACTTGCACGGCAGGCCGCCGGGCACGAGCGTGAGGTGGCCGATCTCCCCCGCGCCGCCCGTCGAGCCCCTGCGCAGGCGTCCCTCGAGCAGGAGCCCGGCCGCGAGGCCCGTGCCGAGAGCGAGGAAGGCGAGGTCGTGCACGACGTCGTCGGTGCCCGCGTGCTGGCCGTCGACCGTGTGCGCGGCGCCCACGACGGCGACCGTGAGGTCGTTCTCGACCCGGACGGGCAGGCCCAGCCGGTCCGCGACGAGGGCGGCGAGCGGCGTGCGGTGCTCGATGCCGAGGTTGACCGCGTGCTCGACCGTGCCGTCCGCGGAGTCCACCACGCCCGGCAGCCCGATCCCGACGCCGACCAGCTCGGCCACCGGCACGTCGGCGCTGGCGGCGAGCTCCTCGACCACGGACACCACGGTGTCGACGACCCCGTCCACCCCGCCGACGGTCGCGGAGCGCAGCTGGTGCCGGACGACGCCGTCAGCGTCCATCAGCACGCCGAGCACCTTGGTGCCGCCGACGTCCAGCCCGACCGACCACGGGCGTGCGTTCCCGTCCGACGCCCGCCCCTGCGGCGTCGGGATCCCCTGCGCGCTCACGTCAGCCCTTCACCGCACCCGCGACGAGCCCGGACGTCATCTTGTTCTGCACGAACAGGAAGAACACGATGACGGGGATCGCGATGAGCGCCGACCCGGCCATGACGACGCCCCAGTCCGTGGCGCGGTTGGACTCGACGAGCCCCTGCAGCCACAGCGGGAGCGTGCGCTGCGTCGGGTCGGTCATGACGACGAGGGCGAGGGTGTACTCGTTCCACGCCTGCAGGAACCCGTACACGCCGGCGGCGACCAGGCCCGGTGCGAGCAGCGGGAACGTGATCCGGAAGAAGGCCGCGGTGCGCGAGAGGCCGTCGACCATCCCGGCCTCCTCGAGCTCGATGGGCACCCCGGCCACGAACCCGCGCAGCATCCAGATGGTGAAGGGCAGGATCGCGGCCGTGTAGACGAGCGCCAGGCCGGCGACCTTGTTGACCAGGTTCCAGCCGTCGAGCATCTGGTACTGCGAGATGAACAGACCCTCGGCGGGGATCATCTGCACGACGAGGATCGTTAGGATGAAGCCCTTGCGGCCCCGGAACCGGAACCGGCTGACGGCCAGCGCGGCGAGGAACGCGAAGATCAGCGCCGCCACCAGGACGATCACGACGACGGCCAGCGAGATGCGCATCGCGGCCCAGAACGTCGGGTCGTCGAGCACGCGGCGGAAGTTCGATAGCGTGCCGCCGAGCGGGAAGAACGTCGGGTCGGGCGTCTGCAGCTTGTTCAGCGGCAGGAACGCGCTGTTGATCATCCAGTAGATGGGGAAGACCCACAGCACGGCGAGCACGACGGCAAGGATGCCGAGGGCGCGACGACCTCCGCGGGACTGCGCCCGCCCGGCCTCGGAGGACTTCGGCGTCTTGCGCAGCGGGATCTCCTGCGGCGTCGCCTGGGGCGCGGGTGCGGGAACGTGGACGGCGCTCACAGCTCGTCCTCCTTCAGCATCTGCCGGATGTAGAACCCGGTGAGGGCGAGCGTGAGCACCAGCATGATCGTGGCGAGCGCGCCGGCCAGCGAGAACTCCTTGGCGTAGGAGTAGATGAGGGTGCCCAGCAGGTTGGTCTCGCGCGTCGGCGCGCCGGCCCGCTGGAGCACGTAGATCTGCGTGAAGACCTTCAGGTCCCAGATGACCTGCAGCAGCAGCACGATGGAGAGCACCGGCCGGATCATCGGCATCGTGATGTTCCAGAACCGCTGCCGCGACGAGGCGCCGTCCAGCTGCGCGGCCTCCATCGTCTCCTCGGGGACCTGCAGCAGGCCCGCGTAGACGGAGAACGCGACGAAGGGCACGGACATCCATACGACGATGACCGTCGCGACGAAGTAGAAGGACAGCGGCTGGATGATCCACGAGTGGCCCGCCATGCTGTCGATCCCGAAGACGTTGCTCAGGACCCAGTTGATGACCCCGTACTGCGAGTCGAACAGCCACTGCCAGACGGTCATCGACGCGAGCACCGGGGTGCCCCAGGCCAGCAGGAGCGAGACCTGCAGCGTGATGCGCGACGCGGTGCCGATCCGCGACATGAGCACGGCGAACGCGATGCCGATGAGCATGGTCACCGCGGCGTTGACCAGGCAGAAGGCGATCGAGCGTCCGATGACGGCCCACACGTAGGGGTCCGTCAGGAGGTCGGTGTAGTTCTGGAGCCCGACCCACTCGGCGGGCTGACCGAACTGCTGGCGCAGGCCGTACTCCTGGAAGGAGATGACGAACTGGCGGATCAGCGGGTAGCCGAGGGCGACGCCCATGAGGACGGCGGCGGGGACGAGCAGGCCGTACACGCCGAGCTTGCGTCGGCGGCGGCGCGGGAAGGCGACGGCGACGTCGTCCTGCTGCAGCGCGGGGGCAGAGGCTGCCATGGGGAACTCCTGTCTGGTGGCACGACCGGGCCGGCCTGCGAGGCAGGCCCGGTCGTGCCCGGATCAGGTGGTCCGCCGATCGAGGACCGGTGGACCGTGATCGTCGAGCGGGGCGATCGGTCGGAGGTCGTCCGGCCGATCAGGTCCCGGCCGGCCGCACCCCGGGTGGGGAGGCGGCCGGCCGGAGCCGGATCAGTTCAGCGCGTCCTCGAGGAGCTTGTCCGTCGCAGCGGCGCTCTCCTTGACGTCCGCACCGGTCGCGAGCTTCTGGAAGAAGTCCTCCAGGATGCGGTCACCCTCGACGTCGGCCCACTTCTCGGCCGCCGGCGTGAGCTTGGCGTTGAGCGCGGCGGCGACGGCAGCCTTGGCGTACACGTCGTCACCCATCGAGTCGGCGAACTCCGTGTTGCCCGGGATCAGGCCGTTCTGGCCGAGCTGGTTCTGGAAGTCGGCCGTGAAGATGATCCGCATCAGGCTCTTGGCCAGCTCCTGGTGCTTGGACTTGGCCGCGACCGCGATGTTCGAGCCACCGGCGAAGCCGTTGGCGTACGAGTCGGCGTCGATGCCCGGCAGCGGGAAGACACCGGTGTGCTCCTCGTTGCAGGCCTGCTGCTCGGCGAGCAGCGCCTTGGCCGCGTCCGACTTGTCGTCGGCCGCGACGCCCTTGTTGCAGGCGGGCAGGTCGATGCTCCACCGCGCCCAGGTCGGGGCGGAGAACATGGCGGCCTGGCCGGCGTTGAACGGGACCCACGGCTCGTTCGAGTCGCTGTCGGCCGGGGCGTGAGTGGCGTTCTGGAACAGGTCCTGGACCTCCTCCAGACCCTTGATCGACTCCGGCGAGGAGAGCGCACCCTTCCAGGTGTCGCCGTCCTTGACCGCGAGGTCACCGCCGTTGGTGTAGATCCAGGCGGCGCCGTTGTACCAGTCCTGGCCGGGCAGCCAGAAGCCGGACTGCGTGTCCGTCTGGAGCTTCTTCGCGACCTCGGTGAACTCGGCGAGCGTGGTGGGGACCTCGACGCCGGCCGCGGCGAACGCGTCCTTGTTGTAGAACACGGCACGCGCACCGGAGTAGTACGGGGCGGCGTAGAACTTGCCGTCCGCGCTACCGGCGTCGACGAAGCCCTGGAGCAGCTTCTCGCCACCGAGCTCGTCGTACATGTCCGAGATGTCGGAGAACGCACCCGCGTAGGTGAAGGTCGGCGACTGCGTGTTGCCGATCTCGACCACGTCGGGGGTCTGGTCCTCCGAGGCGAGCGCGGTCTGGAGGCGCGGGACGAGCCCGTTCCAGTCCTGCTCCTCGATGACGAGCTTCGAGCCCGGGTTCTCCGACTCGAAGGTCGTGGTGAGGTACTCGCGGAGCGCGTCCGGGGTGTCCGTGCCGTTGAGCCACAGCTTGATCGTGGCGGGCTCGGGCGTACCGGCGGGCGGCGTCGTGGCGGTGTCGCCGGCGTCGTCGCCGGAGCCACAGGCCGCGAGCGTGAGCGCGGCCGCCACGCCGACGGCCGCGAAACGTAGGATCTTCACGTTGGGGTTCCTCCCGTGAGCGAGACGAGCGCCGGACGGCGTCGCCGGGGGTTTCTTCCGACCTGCAATGGGCCGGCTGGGGGTCGTCACGAGACCCCCAGCTGGCCTGACAGGACCAGGACTGCCGCACCAGCGAGAGCCCCGTCCTCGTCGAGGGATCCCATCCGCATGGCGAGCCCGTGCCCGATGACGGGCATGGTCCGTGCGCGGACGGTGGCGAGCGCCGAGTCGCGCAGAGGTCCGTCCAGCAGCTCCGGCGGGCCGGAGAGCAGGACCTCGGCGAGGTCGAGCGCACTGACGACGGGTGCCAGGGCGATGCCCAGCAGCCGTCCGACCGACGCCAGCGCGGCGTCGGAGTCTTCGGGGGACAGACCGGCGGTCCGGCGGCGCAGGGCCGGGACGCTCAGCACGGTCTCGAGGCAGCCGGAGCGGCCGCACGCGCAGTCCAGCGGGGGCTCGTCGCGCACGTCGCCGTCGACGACCGTGACGTGACCGATCTCCCCGGCGGCGTGGTGGCGGCCGAGCACGAGCGCGCCGTCGACGACGATGCCGGCACCGACACCCTCCCCGATCGTCACGACCATGCAGCCGGAGCCCGCCGCGGAGCCGTACGTGAACTCGCCCAGCGCGCGCGTGTTGGCGTCGTTGGCCACGTGCACCGGGACGCCGAGGCTCTCGGTCAGGCGCGCGGCGAGCGGCAGGTCGTACCAGCCCCGGTTGGGCGCCTGGACGACGGTGCCGGCGAGGTCGATGACGCCGGGCGACGCGATCCCGACGCCGATCACCGGGCGGGTCGCGGCGGCGAGCAGGTCGCGGCAGAGGTTCTCGAGCAGGTCGGCCGCGGCCTCCCCCGTGCGCCCCTCGAGGGCCACGGAGCGGCGGACGACGACGTCGCCGACGAGCGTGAGGACCGCACCGAGCAGGCGGGCGTCGTCGGTGAGGTCGACGGCGACGATCTGGAACGCCTCGGTCCGCATCCCGACAAGCGTGGCGGGCTTGCCGACCTTGCCCTCGACGCGGACGCCGAGCTCCTCGACGAGGCCCTCGGAGATCAGCTCCGCGACCAGACCGGAGACGGTGACGCGCGTCAGGCCGGTGCTCCGCGCGATGTCGGCGCGGGACGCGTGGCCGATGTGGAACAGGTGGGCGAGGACCAGCGAGCGGTTGTGCGCACGTGCGTGCTCGGGCAGCACCTTGCCGGTCGGGCGCAGGGCCCGACCGACTCCGCGTGCTGCCGCGAGGGGCTGCGTGGTCGCTGTCACGTTTGTTAGTAGACCTTCCTTACAAATCGAAGTCAACTCACTTCTGTGACTGTGACCACATCGTGACCGGACGTTCACTCGACCGACTCATGGGATGACACGGTCGTAACGATTCAGGTCCGGCCGGTGGGAACGCGCCCACGCTCGCCACCTGCGGCGACGCTGCGACCTGCGAGAACGCCGGGAACAGGGCGCTGGTTCGATGCGTTCGCATGGTCATGGAACTCGGCCTGTACACGTTCGGCGACGTCCACCCCGACCCCGTCACGGGCGTCCAGGTCTCACCCGGTCAGCGGATCCGCGACGTGCTGGAACGCGTCCGCCTGGCCGAGGAGGTCGGCCTCGACTACGTCGGGCTCGGGGAGCACCACCGGCCCGACTACGCGATCTCGTCGCCGTCGACGGTGATCGCGGCGGCGCTCGCGCAGACCTCGCGGCTCACCGTCGGCAGTGCCGTCACGGTCCTGTCGACCGAGGACCCCGTCCGCGTCTTCCAGCAGTTCGCGACGATGGACCTGCTCTCCGAGGGCCGCGTCGAGCTGCTGGCCGGGCGCGGCTCGTTCATCGAGTCGTATCCGCTGTTCGGTGCGTCGCTGGACGACTACGACGAGCTCTACGACGAGAAGATCCAGCTGCTCCTGCGGCTCGACCAGGCGGAGCGCACCACCTGGCAGGGGCGGTTCCGGCCGGCCCTCGACGACGCGCTGGTCCTCCCCCGCCCGTTCGACCACCCCGGGCGCGGCCAGCACCTGCGGATCGCCGTCGCCACCGGCGGCAACCCGCAGTCGTCGGTCCGCGCCGGCGTGCTCGGGCTGCCGATCAGCTACGCGATCATCGGCGGCCAGCCCGCCCAGTTCGCCCCGCTGGTGGAGCTGTACCGGCGCGCCCACGCCGAGTCCGGGCACGACGAGGCGTCGCGGTTCGTGTCGGTGGCCGGCATGGGCTTCTTCGCCGAAGACGGCAAGGGGGCCCGGGACTTCTTCTACCCCTACTGGCTCGAGTCCATGCGCCGGATCTCGTCGGAACGCGGCTTCCCGATGCCCAACCGCATCTCCTACGAGTCCCAGGCCGCGCGCGGCGGCGCGTACTTCGTCGGCGAGCCCGAGGAGGTCGCCGAGCGGATCGTCGCGCTGCACGGCGTGCTGCACCACGACCGGCAGTCGTTCCAGATGGACCTCTCGAGCGTGCCGCAGAAGGAGTCGCTGCGCTCCATCGAGCTGCTGGGCACCCGCATCGCCCCGCTGGTCCGCGCGGCACTCGGCGACTAGCTAGCGGCCCATCCGGCCCGTCTCGTACGCCCACATCGCGAGCTCCACGCGGTTCCGCGCGCCGAGCTTGTCCATGAGGCTGCCGAGGTGGGTCTTCACCGTCCCCAGGCTGATGTGGAGCTCGTCGGCGATCTCGGAGTTGGTCCTCCCCCGCGCCACCGTGACCAGCACCTCCTCCTCGCGGCCGGTCAGCGGGGCGATGGGCTGGGCCGGCGGACCGTCGTCGCCCCCGGCCGCGAACGCGGCGAGCAGGCGGACCGTGACGTTGGGGGCGATGAGCGCGTCGCCGGCGGCGGCCGCGTGGACCGCCTGGACCAGCAGCTCGGGACCGGCGTCCTTCAGCAGGAACCCGCGGGCACCCGCCTTGAGGGCGCCGTGCACGTACTCGTCGAGGTCGAACGTGGTGATCACCACGACCGCCATCGGGTCGGCGACGTCCGGGCCGGCCAGCCGCCGGGTCGCCTCGATGCCGTCCATCTCGGGCATCCGGATGTCGAACAGGCACACGTCCGGGCGCAGCTCGCGGGCCCGGGCCACCGCCTGGCGGCCGTCGGCCACCTGCGCGACGACCTCGATCCCGGGCTGCGCGGCGAGGATCATCGACAGGCCCGTCCGGACGATCTCCTGGTCGTCCGCCACCAGCACACGGATCGTCATCGGCACACCCTCGCACTCGGTCCGGCGGCTGTCGGCGTCGTCGGCACGCCGTCGTGTTCCGCCCGCCGACGACCATCTCGGACCACGACCGTCACCGGACCGCTCCCGCCTTCGGCAGCACGGCCGCGACCGTCCAGCCTCGCTCCGCGCCCGGACCCGCGTCGAGGGTGCCTCCCAGCAGCGCGGCGCGCTCGGTCATCCCGACCAGCCCGTAGCCCGTGCCGCTGCGCGAGTGGACCTCGCCGTCGTCGACCACCGTCAACCGCACGCACTCGTCGTCCCCCGCGACGCGGACGTCGATCCGCGAGGCGTGCCTCGCGTGCCGCAGCGCGTTGGTGATCGACTCCTGCGCCAGTCGGTAGACCGCCACGCCGACCGCGGGCCGCAGGTCGTCCAGGTCGCCCGACAGCTGCAGGTCGACGCGGGGCGGTCCGTCGATGGCCCGCGCGAGCCGCTCGATGTCCGCCACGCCCTGCTGCGGCGCCAGGTCGGGGGCATCACCGCCGCGCAGGGCGCCGACCATGAGCCGCATCTCCGTGAGCGCGCGGGAGGCCTCGGTCTCGATGAGCCGCAACGCGTCGACGGCAGCTTCGGGGTTCGTCGCCGCCACCACGCGGCCCGCCTGGGCCCGGACCGCGATCGCGGAGACGTGGTGCGCCACCGTGTCGTGCAGCTCTCGGGCGAGCTGCTCGCGCTCGCGGACACGGACGAGGTCGCGCTCGCGCATCCGCGAGCTGGCGCCGTACCGGACCCAGGCGCCGATCGCCGCCGGCGACATGACGAAGACGACCTCGAGCACGGCGTCGCCGATGCCGGTCCAGTGGCCCGCGATCCCGAGCGCCGCCGACGTCGCCACGACCGCGAGCCCGAGGACGATCTCCCGTCCGCTCCCCCACCGGCAGAGCGCGTACGGCAGCACGAGCACGACCGCCGTCGTGTAGAGCCCCCACTGCCCCGCGCCCGAGGCGAGCGCGATCGCGTCGACGAGCGCCTGCCCCCCGAAGACCGCCACGACCGCGGCGAGCGGGTGCGTGCGCCGCCACAGCAGCGCGAGCACGACGACGACGGCCACGACCAGCGCGACCGGGCGCCACGTCACGTCGGGACGGAGCAGCCCCTCGAGCACGGCGGTCGGCAGGAGGAGCCCGACCAGCACCCAGTCCCGCCAGACCCGCGCCGGCGCGCCCGGCGGTCGGGAGGCCGCCCACAGGGGGCGGAGGGCGTCGGGGATCACGCGTTGCAGCCTAGGCACGCGGTGCGCGCTGCGGGTCGGCCGAACGGTCTACCCCGCGCTCGGCCGATCCGTCGGGCGTCCGTCGCCCGGTCCGCGCCGACCGTCGCGGTCCTCGACGAGCACCGCTGTCAGCGCACCGCGCCGACCCAGCCGAGCGCGCCCGGCCAGCGGACGGACTCGCTCGCGCGGCGGACCCCCTCGTCCAGCGCGGCAACGATTCCCTGCCCCGAGGCGAGCGACGCCGCCGTCGCACCGTGCAGCACGTCGCCGGCGCCGAGCGTGTCGACCACCTGCACGGCCGGCGGCACGACGGTGGACCATGCGGCGCGACCGTCGGGGCCCGAAAGGCGGAGGCGCAGGGGTCCGGCACCCGCGGACCGGGCGACCGTGACCGGCCCGAGGGCCGCGACGCGGTCCAGCAGGTCGTCGGTCGGCGCGGGCGCGCCGGGCAGGGCGAAGTCCGCGGACAGGACCGCGTGGTCGACCACGGCGAGGAGCCGGTCGAGCCCGGGCTTCCAGCTGCCGCCGTCGAGGAGCACCGGGACGCCCCGGTCCCGAGCGCGCGTGGCGAGGGCGATCGCCGCCTCGAGCTGGTGCCCGTCGAGGAGGAGCGCGGTCGCCCCGTCGAGGGCGGCGGCGGCGGGCAGCGGCACGTCGGCGGAACCCGTCGCGTTGACCGACACCACCGCCCGCTCCCCCGTCGCGGCGGTCACCAGCACGGTCGAGACGGCCGGTGACCCGGGCCGCCCCGCCAGCAGGTCGACGACCTCGACGCCGGCGCGGACGAGCCCGTCGCGGACCAGGTCGGCCACCGGTCCCGACCCCAGCGCGGTCACCAGCCGGGTCCGGACGCCCAGGGCGACGGCCGTCGCGGCAGCATTGGCCGCCGGACCGCCGAACGTGACCTCGAGGCTGCGGGCGACCACCTTCTCGTCGGCACCGGGCACCCGGTCGACCACCTGCACGACGTCGAGCGTCGCGAGGCCGCAGCAGACGAGGAACGGCCGCGCGTCGGTCACGTTCACCCCACGCGCGCGGGCTGGGCGGCCGGCCTGTCCACCAGCGCGAACGTCGCCGCGCCGAGCACCAGGGCCGCGACGGCGACCGCGGGCCACGCCCCGATCACACGACCGAGGAGGTGCGACCCCGCGAAGCAGACGGCGCCCACCAGGACGACGGCCCCGACCCGCCACCAGCCGGCAGACCGGGCGCGGACGACGCACCAGGCCACGCCGGCGAGCAGCACCACGCCGCCCAGCGCACGCACGTCCGTGAGCTCCGCGACGGCGAAGCCGACCACCAGCGTGAGCGCGGCGAGGACCGCGGTGGGGATGCGAGACATGCCGCACAACCTAACCCGCCACGTGCAGGACGAACGTGCGGTGCGAGGGGTCGCCGCTGCGCCTTACGGTGGTCCCAGGCTGACGTCGCGACCGCCGCTGCGCAGCACTCCGCAGACCCGCCGCACACCCCCCGCACGGATCGTTCGTGCAGCCGGGTGGACGCCGGCAGAGAGGGAACACCGTGTCCACGCAGCCCATCGACGCCACGACCACCGACGCCTGGGAGGCGCTCAGCGTCCACGAGTCGACGCTGACGCCCGACCTGCGCGCCTGGTTCGCCGACGACCCCGGCCGTGCCGCACGCCTCACGCTCCCGCTGGCGGACCTCACCGTCGACCTCTCGAAGAACCTGGTCACCGACGAGACGATCGAGCTGCTGCTGCGGCTCGCCGACGAGGTCGGGGTCGCGGACCGGCTCCAGGCGATGCTGCGCGGCGACCACATCAACGTCACCGAGGACCGCGCGGTGCTGCACACGGCCCTGCGCCGCCCGCCCGGTGCGTCGCCCTCCCTCGCGGTCGACGGCCAGGACATCGACCGCGACGTGCAGGCCGAGCTCACCACGATGTTCGCGTTCGCCGACAAGGTCCGCGGCGGCGAGTGGACCGGCGTGACCGGCGAGCGCGTCCGGACGGTCGTCAACATCGGCATCGGCGGGTCGGACCTCGGGCCGGTCATGGCCTACGAGGCGCTGAAGCCGTACGTCCAGGACGGTCTCGAGGTGCGGTTCGTCTCCAACATCGACCCGAGCGACCTCGCGGAGACCGTCAAGGACCTCGACCCGACGACCACGCTGTTCATCGTCGCGTCGAAGACCTTCGGCACCCTGGAGACGCTGACCAACGCGCGCCTGGCCCGCGCCTGGCTGTGGGAGCAGCTGGGCACGGCCGACGACGACGAGTCCCGCAACGCCGCCGTCGCCAAGCACTTCGTCGCGGTCTCGACGGCGCTCGACAAGGTGGCTGCGTTCGGCATCGACCCGGCGAACGCGTTCGGCTTCTGGGACTGGGTGGGCGGCCGCTACTCGGTGGACTCGACCATCGGCACGTCACTGGCCATCGCGATCGGCCCCGACGCCTTCCGGGACTTCCTGGCCGGCTTCCACGCGGTCGACGAGCACGTGGCGACGACGCCGTTCGCGCAGAACGTGCCCGTCCTCATGGGTCTTCTCAACGTCTGGTACGTCAACTTCCTCGGCGCGCACACCCACGCGGTCCTGCCGTACGCGCAGTACCTGCACCGCTTCGCGGCGTACCTGCAGCAGCTGACCATGGAGTCCAACGGCAAGTCGGTCCGCTGGGACGGCACCCCCGTCACCACGCAGACCGGCGAGGTGTTCTGGGGCGAGCCGGGCACCAACGGCCAGCACGCGTTCTACCAGCTCATCCACCAGGGCACGAGGCTCATCCCCGCCGACTTCATCGCCGTCGCCAACCCGGCGCACCCGCTGCAGGACGCTGGCGTGGACGTGCACGGCCTGTTCCTGGCCAACTTCTTCGCGCAGACCAAGGCGCTGGCCTTCGGCAAGACCGCCGACGAGGTCCGCGCCGAGGGCACGGCCGAGGACATCGTGCCCGCCCGCGTGTTCTCCGGGAACCGCCCGACCACCTCGATCCTCGCCGCGTCGCTCACGCCGAGCGTGCTGGGCCAGCTCATCGCGCTGTACGAGCACATCACCTTCGTGCAGGGGGTCGTGTGGGGCATCGACTCGTTCGACCAGTGGGGTGTCGAGCTGGGCAAGAAGCTCGCCCTCGAGATCGCCCCGGCGGTCCAGGGCGACGCCGCCGCTCTCGACGCGCAGGACCCGTCGACCCGCGCGCTCATCAGCAAGTACCTCGAGCTGCGCGACTGACCCGCGACACCTCGCGTGAAGACTTCGTCGCGCCCCGCGGGACGAAGTCTTCACGCGAGCGACTGAGACACGCCGCGCGATCGCGGGCCGGCGCAGGATCGTGCGATCGTCGCGCTCTGGCGTCGTCACGCGGACGCAACCACGGTCGCGTGCTCGCCCTAGCTGAAGCGCGCCGACCTCTCGACCACCACGCCGCGGCCGGCGGTCGCGTCCCACTCGTAGACGGTCGCGCCGTCGATGAGCACGTGCTCGGCGCGCGACGTCACGTCGAGCGGGTCGCCGGACCATACGACGACGTCCCCGTCGAGCCCGGGCGCGAGCGCGCCGACCCGCTCGTCCAGGCGCAGGAACGCCGCCGGGTTCACGGTCAGCGCCTCGAGCGCGGTCTGCCGCGGCAGACCCTCCTTGACCGCGAGCGTCGCCTGGTGGACCAGGAAGTTGATGGGGACCACCGGGTGGTCGGTGGTGATCGCCACCCGGACCCCCGCGGCGGCCAGCGTGGCCAGGTTCGCGATGGCCCGGTCGCGCAGCTCGACCTTCGACCGGGTGGTGAACATGGGACCGAAGATCACCGGGATGTCGCGCTCGGCCAGCACGTCGGCGATCTTGTGCGCCTCGGTGCCGTGGTTGATGACCAGCCGGTAGCCGAACTCGTCAGCCAGGCGCAGGGCGGTCGCGATGTCGTCGTGCCGGTGCGTGTGCTGGTCCCAGGCCAGCTCGCCGTCGAGCACCCGGGTGAGCGTGTCCAGCGCGAGGTCGACCTTGAACGGCTCGCCCTTCGTCGCGGCGGCGGCCCGCGCCGCGGCGTAGTGCTGGGCGCGCGTGAACGCGTCGCGGATCACCAGGGCGGTGCCCAGCCGGGTCGACGGCGTCTGCTTGCGCTCGCCGTAGACCCGCTTCGGGTTCTCCCCCAGCGCCGACTTCACGCTCACCGCCGCGGAGATGACCTGCTCGTCGACCGTCCGCCCGCCCCACGCCTTGATGGCCACGGACTGCCCGCCGATCGGGTTGCCCGACCCCGGCTTCACGACGATCGACGTCACGCCCCCGCTGAGCGCGTCGCGGAAGCCCTCGTCCTCGATGTTGATCGCGTCGATCGCCCGGACCGCGGCGGCGTTCGGGGTCGTCATCTCGTTGGTGTCGTTCCCCGCCGCGCCCTCGCCCTCCTCGTGCAGGCCGACGTGCCCGTGCGACTCGACGAACCCCGGGAGCACCCACCGACCCGTCGCGTCGATGATCCGGGCGCCGTCCGGCACCTCGACGTCGGCGCCGACCGCGGTGATGCGGCCGTCGACGACGAGCACCGTGCCACCCTCGATCGGCTCGGAGACGACGGGGACGACGTAGCCGCCGGTCACGGCGACGATCTGACGAGGCGTGGAGGTCATCGCTCCACCGTATGTCGACCGGTCGCCCACCGTCGCCGACCGCCTCCGCGGGCGCCGCCGCGGTCGTCGACCATGCGGTTGGCAGTCTCATTCGCCGGAATGGGGCGACCAACGACATGGTCGACCGCGCGGACTCGGTCGGTCGCAGCCGTGTCGGTCGGCGGAGCCATCGAGCTCGGGCCGTCGGTCACTCCGCGAGCCGGCCGCGCGATGGGTCGGCCGCGGCGGGGGCTCGGCGGCGTCGTGAGAGGCTCGGGCCGTGGCGGAGGTGACGCGGGCGCGCGTGGACGCGTGGACCTGGGCGGTGCGGCTGTTCCCGACCCGGTCCGCCGCCGCGTCCGCCTGCCGCGCCGGTCACGTGCGGGTCAACGGCGACCGCGCCAAGCCGGCGACGATGGTGGTCCCCGGCGACGAGGTGCACGTCCGCGGCGGCGAGCGCGAGCGGATCGTCGTCGTGCAGCGCACCGTGGTGAAGCGGGTGGGCGCCCCCGTCGCGGTGGCCTGCTACCTCGACCGCTCCCCCGCCCCGCTGCCCAAGGAGCACGTGGTGCCCGGGGAGCGCGACCGCGGCGCAGGGCGGCCCACCAAGCGCGACCGCCGACTGATCCAGCGCCTCAAGGGCCGCTGACCCCGCAGCTACTGCGGCGGCGTGAGGCCGAGGCGGGCTGCGAGCGCCATGGAGTCGTAGGGCGCGCGGACCTTGATGTCGTTGTCGAAGTACACGAAGACGTCGCGCGCGTCGGCGTGCGCGGGAGGACCGGAGAGGGTGCGCGCGCCCGCGGGTGAGCCGCCGGCGGACCAGGTCCGGACCTTGGCGGCCCAGCGGTCGAGGGCCTCGTCGTCGTACCCGCTGGCGTAGAGCTCCGTCTCGCCGTGCAGCCGGACGTAGACCAGGTCCGCGGTGACGTCCTCGATCACCGGCCAGCGCCCGGCGGCGTCGGCGATCACGAGACCGATGCCGTGCGCGCGGAGCAGCTCGACGAACTCGGGCACCTCGAAGCTGGCGTGCCGGACCTCGAGCACGTGGCGCAGGGGTCGGTCGGCGTCGGTCGTGGTCCAGGCGCGGTCGTCCAGGCGCTCGTCGTGCTCGGTGGCAAGGGACGCCGCGGCGGCGGTGCTCCGCGGTAGGAGGTCGAAGAACGAGGCGAGCCTGTCGGGGTGGAACCCGAGGTTGGGCGGGAGCTGCCAGAGGATGGGACCGAGCTTGGGGCCGAGCGCCAGGACCCCGCTCGCGAAGAAGTTCGCGACCGGCACCCGCACGTCGGACAGCTTCTTCATGTGCGTGACGAACCGCGGCCCCTTGACCGAGAAGAGGAAGTCGTCGGGCGTCTCCGCCACCCAGCTCGCGTAGTTCTCCGGCCGCTGCAGCGCGTAGAACGATCCGTTGATCTCGATCGAGGTCAGGCGCCGCGACGCGTACTCCAGCTCGCGGCGTTGCGGCAGGTCGGGCGGGTAGAACACGCCGCGCCAGGGCGGGTAGCGCCAGCCGGAGATCCCCGTGCGGATCGTCATGCAGGCAGTGTGCCGTGCGACGCCGGTCGCGGCCCGACGGCGCATAGTGGAGGGGTGATCGCCGACGAGCAGACCTGGCTGGCCTCGGTCTACCGTCCGGCCGCGCCCGTCGACGTCCGGCTCACGCTCGGCCCGCTGCGCCGGGGCGCGGGCGACCCGGCCTGGCTGTTCGCCGCGGACGGCTCGGTCTGGCAGGCGACGTGGACGCCGGACGGACCCGCGACCCGCCACCTGGTCCGCCGGCAGGACGGCATCCACGCGACCGCCTGGGGACCCGGCGCGGAGCGTGCGCTCGAGGGCGTCCCGGACCTGCTCGGCGCGCGCGACGACCCCACGGGCTTCGACGCCGCCCGCCACCCGGTGGTCCGCGACGCCCACCACCGCCTGCCCGGGCTGCGGATCCCGCGGTCCGGGAACGTGGTCGAGGCGCTGGTGCCCGCGGTGCTCGAGCAGCGCGTGGTGGGCCTGGACGCCAAGGCGGCCTGGCGGCGGCTCGTCCTCCAGCACGGCACTCCCGCGCCCGGGCCTGCGCCGGCCACGATGCGCGTCCCGCCGACGGCCGAGGCGTGGCGCGCGGTCCCCGTCTGGGACTGGCGGCGGGCCGGCGTCGAGGAGCAGCGCGCCGGGACGGTCCTGCGCGCCGCCGTCGTCGCGAACCGCCTTCAGGAGGGCGCCGACCTGCCCATCGAGGAGGCCCGCCGGCGCCTGCTCACCGTGCGGGGCATCGGTCCGTGGACGGTCGCCGAGATCGCGTCGCGCGCGCTGGGCGACGCCGACGCGGTGTCGGTCGGCGACTTCCACCTGGCCCACCTGGTCGGCTGGGCTCTCACCGGGCGCCGCACGGACGACGCGGGCATGCTGCAGCTGCTCGAGCCGTGGTCCGGTCACCGGCAGCGGGTGATCCGGCTGATCGAGCTCACCCAGGCGGCGAACGCGCCGCGGTTCGGACCGCGCGCACCGCGCGCGCGTCCCCTGCGGTGACGGGCCGCTGAAAACTTCTCGCCGGATCGTGTCGATCCGCGGCGCTCAGGTTCGTCCATCAGATGACGGACCGAACGAGACGACCTGGAGGACCGATGCGTTTCCTGCTCCTGATCTGCGACGACCCCGCGGCTGAGCCCTACCGCCCCGAGGACGACACCATCGTCGACTGGGTCGCGGAGAACGACCGCCGCGGCCTGAGCCTGATCGGCGACCGGCTCCGTCCCGTCGAGGACGCCCGCACCGTGCGGGTGCGCTCGTCGCAGCTGCTGGTCACGGACGGGCCGTTCGCCGAGACGCAGGAGCACATCGCCGGGTTCGACGTCCTCGAGTGTGCCGACCTCGACGAGGCCCTCGAGCGGGCGGCCGCGCACCCGATGGCCCGCTTCGGGCGCGTCGAGGTCCGAGCCACCTGGCCCCTGGACCTCTGACCTCGTTCTTCTCACCGCGAAAGACGTCGACCCCGCGGGGCCGCACCGCACAGACTGTCCCTACCGTCCGCGCCGACCCCGTCGGCCGCGCCACACCCCTCCCTCTCACACCCGAGGTGCACCGCTGTGACCGACGAGACCCTGACCACCACTCACCCGCCGTCGAGCCCGACGGACAACGGCCCGCGCGACCGCCTCGCCGTGCGCCTGCTGCTCACCTCGACGTTCGTCGTCATCCTCAACGAGACGATCATGGGCGTCGCGCTCCCCCACCTGATGACCGACCTGGACATCCCGGCCAGCACCGCGCAGTGGGTCACCACCGCGTTCATGCTGACGATGGCCGTCGTCATCCCGGTGACCGGCTTCGTGATCCAGCGGTTCACCACGCGGACGACGTTCCTCGCGGCGATGACCCTGTTCAGCATCGGCACCACCATCTGCGCGCTGGCCCCCGGGTTCGGCGTGCTCATCGCGGGCCGCGTGGTGCAGGCCAGCGGCACGGCGATCATGCTGCCGCTGCTCATGACGACGGTCATGACCGTGACGCCGCCGGCCAGCCGCGGCCGCACGATGGGCAACATCTCCATCGTCATCTCGGTCGCGCCCGCCATCGGCCCCACGATCTCGGGGCTCGTGCTGAGCGTGCTCGACTGGCGGTGGCTGTTCGCGCTGGTCCTGCCCATCGCCATCGGCGCGCTCGCGCTCGGCGCGGTGCGGCTGCCCAACCTCACCGAGCCCAAGACTGCCCGCGTGGACATCGGCTCGGTGGTCCTGTCGGCGCTCGCGTTCGGCGGCCTGGTCTACGGCCTCAGCGGTCTCGGCGCGGCGGCGACCACCGGCGTCTCGACGGCCACCTGGGTGTCGCTAGGCGTCGGTGCGGTGTCGCTCGCCGTGTTCATCTGGCGCCAGCTCCAGCTGCAGAAGGTGGACGACGCGCTGCTCGACCTGCGGACGTTCTCGTCGTCGACCTTCCGGATCTCGGTCGGCGTGATGGCCATCAGCATGATGTCGCTGTTCGGCACGCTGATCCTGGTGCCGCTGTACGCGCAGACCGTCCTCGGGCTGGAGGCGCTGCAGACGGGTCTGCTGCTGCTGCCCGGCGGCCTGCTCATGGGTCTGCTCGCGCCGAGCGTCGGGCGCGCCTACGACAAGTACGGCCCTCGGCCGCTGCTGGTGCCGGGCGCGGTCGTCGTCAGTGCGGGCGCCTGGGGCTTCACGCTCCTGGGCACGACGAGCTCTCCGTGGCTGCTGCTGGCCTCGCACGTCCTGCTCAGCGCGGGCCTGGCCCTGATGTTCACGCCGCTGTTCACGTCCGCCCTCGGCTCGCTGCCCATGCACCTGTACTCGCACGGCAGCGCGGTCGTCGGCACCGTGCAGCAGGTCGCCGGCGCCGCCGGCACCGCACTGTTCGTCACCGTCCTGACGGCGCAGAGCGCGACGCTCGTGGCCGGCGGGTCCGACGTCCTCGACGCCACCGCCGGGGGCATCCACGCCGCCTTCCTGGTCGGCGCGGTCATCTCCCTGGTGGCCATCCCCGCCGCGTTCTTCGTGCGGGCGGCGCCGACCCCGCACGACCTGCCGGTGGACGAGACGGCGGAGGCCTTCGCGCACTGACGAGCCTCGTTCACTGACGAGCCTCGTCCACTGACGACGCCCGTTCACTGACGACGCGTCGTTCACTGACTACGCTGGTGGCCTCCGACGGAACCGTCGTCGGGGGCCACCAGCCGCCAGGAGGACGTTCATGAGCTACCCGGTGATCGAGCGTCGCGAGGACGGGTCCAGCACGCCGGGTCGCGCCCTGGCCGTCGTGTTCCCGGCCATCCTGTTCCTGCTGGGCCTCGGCCTGTTCACCGTGGCCTTCAACGTCGGCGACTGGGGCCCGTGGCTCTTCGCGGGCGGCATCCTGTCGATCACGCTGGCGTTCGCCATCCCGACGACGATCCTGCCGGCCCTCGAGGACCGCTGACCTCTCAGCGCGACCGGCGCCACCAGTGGCGCGGGGGCTCGGGGGGTGGCTCGACCGGTTCCGGCGCGGCCGACGCCGTGCGACGGGCGCGCCACGAGCGCACCTCGACCTCCACGTCGCGCAGCGGCGTGACCACCGGTGGGCCGCCCATCAGCTGACGCCGTGCCGACACGATCCGGGCGTTGAACTCGGCCAGGGCCTCCCGTACGTCCTGCTCGGTCCGCAGCGCGTCGAGCCGGTCGAGCAGCGCCGCGTCGTCCTTGCGCAGCTGGATCGCCTCGGGCACGACACCGGTGATCTGCTCACGCGCGATCAGCGCCTTGAGCCACCAGTCGGGGTCGTGCTGCGTGCCGATGCCCGGGATGGGCTTGCCGGCCAGGGGTAGGTCGTCGAACTCCCCGCGGGCGATCGCCTGGTCGATCACGACGTCGACCCACAGGTGCCGGTTCGCCATCCGCCCGGCCGCCGACGCGGGCGGGTCGCTCTCGGAGGACCGCTCGGCGGCACCGTCGCGCGCCGCGTCGCGGTCCACGCGATACCGGGCGGCGTCGCGCACCGGGTCGTGCTCGGGCATCGTCACCTCCGGTGCTCGTCGCCACCCCAACCTCGGACCCCAAACTACGACGGCCTCGGCCATCGCCGCACGTCACCGCGGCAGCCGCAGCTCCGCCCGCAGCCCGCCCAGCCCGGAGTCGCCGAGCACCACGTCGCCGCCCTGCTCCCGCGCGATCTCCCGCGCGATGGCGAGCCCGAGCCCGCTGCCGCCCGCGTCGCGCTCGCGCGCCTCGTCCAGCCGCACGAACCGCTCGAACACCCGCTCGCGGTCCTCGGGGGCCAGGCCCGCACCGTCGTCCTCGACCCGCACGCTGCCGTCGGCGACCACCACGTCGACCCGGTCGACGGCGTGCCGCGCGGCGTTGTCGACGAGGTTGCGCAGCACCCGCCCGACGGCCGTCGCATCGCCGTGCGCGCGGCCGTCGCCCGTCACCGTGATAGCCACGGCCCCGCCGGGCCGGACGACGTCCCGGGCGACCACGCCCAGGTCGAGCTCCTCGTGCGCGAGGGGTGTCGACCCCACGCGGGCCAGCAGGAGCAGGTCGTCGACCAGCACCTGCATCCGCAGCACCTCACCCTCGAGGTCGGACGCGAGCTCGTCGGTGCCGTACGAGGCCGGGTGCGCGCGGGCGACCTCGATGCTGGTGCGCAGCGCCGCGAGCGGCGACCTCAGCTCGTGGGCCGCGTCGGCGACGAACGCCCGCTGCCGCGCTGCGCCGGCCTCGAGCCGGTCGAGCATCGAGTTGAGCGTGCGGGCCAGCGCCCCGAGCTCGTCGTCGCGCGCGGGCACGGGCAGCGAGCCCGGCCCTCCCGACGACGCCACACGCGCGGCCCCCCGCCGCAGCTCCTCCACCGGCCGCAGCGCCCGCCCGAGGATGAGCCAGACGCCCAGGCCCAGCGCGAGCGTGAGCAGCGGGACGACGACCGCGAGCGCCAGCCGGAGCGCGTCCAGCACGCCCTGCACCTCGGTGAGCGGCACGCTCGCGACGACCGTCGCCGGCTCGCCGCGGTAGGTCGTCTGCTGCACCGCCACCCGTGCGAGGTCGTCGTAGGCGCTCTGGTCCGTGGTCGAGACCCCGCTGAGCCCGGCCAGGACGTCGGCCGGCACCACCGGGAGGGTGCGGCTGGCGTTCGGGGACGTGGCGAGCACGGCGCCGCCGGAGTCGATCAGCTGGACGATCTCGCCCGGCTCGGCCACCGGCAGCGTCTCGGGCAGCCGGTCGTCGGACGCGAGCGCGGCGACGGTCGCGGCGCGGTCGTGCACCACGTCGGACAGCGCGTCGACCCGGGTGTTCCGCAGGACGATCGTGAGGGCGATCGCCCCGACGACGAGCGCGACGCACAACGCCCCCGACGCCAGCAGCGTGAGCCGCAGCCGCAGCGACGCGCCGCGGCGGACGCCCGCCACGGTCAGCCCGCCACGCGGTACCCGGCGCCGCGGACGGTCTCGACCACGTCCCGACCGAGCTTGCGGCGCAGGTAGCCGACGTAGACCTCGACGACGTTGACGTCCTCGCCGGTGCCGTCCCAGACGTGGTCCCGCAGCTCGACCTTGCCGACCACGCGGTCCGCGTGGTGCATGAGGTACTCCAGCAGCGCGAGCTCGCGCGTGGTGAGCGAGACCGCCTCGCCGCCGTGGCTCACGCGCCGCGTCGCGGTGTCGAGCACGAGCCCCCCGACCGTGAGCACGGGCGGGCGCACCTGGCCCTGCCGGCGCAGGAGCGCGCGCAGCCGCGAGACCAGCACGACGAACGCGAACGGCTTGGTGAGGTAGTCGTCGGCCCCCACGTCGAGCCCGTCGGCCACGTCGTACTCGCCGTCCTTGGCGCTGAGCATGAGCACGGGGGTCCACACGTCCCGGGCCCGCAGCTCGGTCACCACGTCGTAGCCGTTGCGCCGCGGAAGCATGACGTCCAGCACGATCGCGTCGTAGCCGTCCTCCGACGCGAGCTCGAGGCCGCGCTCACCGTCATAGGCGACGTCGACCGCGAAACCCTCGGCCGTGAGGCCCCGGTGCAGGGCGCGCACCAGCCCCCGCTCGTCGTCGACCACCAGCACCCGCATGCTCCGAGCATCGCACCCGTCGGCCACCGGGGTGCGCCCGCGCTCTCAGCATGCCCTCAGCAGGGACGTTGCACAGTGGAGTCATGAACGAGTCCCGTCGCAGCGATACATCCCCCACCCGGCGCACCCTGTCTCCCCGGGCCCGCTGGGCCGTCCCCGTCGTCGCCGCGGTCGCGGTCGGCCTGGCCTTCGTCGCCCCGCCGCTGTTCGCCTCCGCCGACGACGCCGGCCTGCCGACCATCAGCCCCGAGGACCTCGCCGCCCGCGTGGCGAGCGCGGAGCCGTCGCCGCTGTCGGGCACCGTGGTCTACACGGCGCGGCTCGGGCTGCCGGAGCTCCCGTTCGGCGACGTCGGCGGCGCCAACCCCGTCGCGCTGCTGAGCGGCAGCTCGACGATGCGCGTCTGGTCGGACGGCGAGCAGCGGTCCCGCGTCGCCCTCCTCGGCCCGACGAGCGAGTACTCGGTGGTGCAGGACGGGCCGCAGGCGTGGACGTACTCGAGCACCGACGACGCGGTCGTCCACTACACCCTCGACGCCGCGGATGCGGCGCGCTACGGCGAGCTGGCCGCGCAGGCGGAGGCGGGTGAGCTGCCGGTGCAGGACGACCTGCCGACGCCGGCCGAGGCCGGGCGTGAGGCGGTCGGGCTGGCCGAGCAGTCGTCCACCGTGACGCTCGACGCGCAGACGGAGGTCGCGGGGCACGCCGCGTACCAGCTGGTGGTGACGCCGACCAGCGACACGACCCTCGTCGGCAGGATCGTCGTCGCCGTGGACGCGAAGACCTCCACCCCGCTGCGGGTGCAGGTGTGGAGCAAGGCCGACACCGAGACGCCCGCGTTGGAGATCGGGTTCACCGACGTCTCCTTCGCGACGCCCGCCGACTCCGTGCTCGCCTTCTCGGCCCCGGCCGGCGCCTCCACCAGGGACGTCGTCGTGCCGCTGCCGGACGAGCCCGCGGCCGCGAGCGAGGCCGCGGACAAGGAGCTCCCCGAGGGCGTGACGGTCACCGGCACCGGTTGGGACACCGTGGTGCAGGCGTCCGGCCTGGACGTGGCCGCACTGCTCGCCGGCCAGCCGGGGGCGGCGGGTGCTCTGCCCGGCGTCGACAAGACCTTCGGGTCGCAGGGCGCCGAGCAGCTGTACCAGGAGTTCGTGCCCGAGGAGGGCTCGGGTTCCCCGATGGGCTCGCTGGACACCTCCGCGCTGTACGACACGCTCACCACCGCCGTGCCCGAGGGGCGCCTGCTCCAGTCGGCGCTGCTCTCGGTGCTGGTCACCGACGACGGCCGCGTGCTGGTCGGCGCGGTGCCGGGCGCCACGCTCCAGGCGCTGGCGGCGCAGTGACCGAACGGGCTGCCGAGGCCGTGCCGCCGGGATCGTCCGGTGGTGCGGCCTCGGTCGACCTCGCCATCCGGACCGACGGGCTCACCAAGCGGTTCCGGTCCGGGCAGGTGGCCGTCGACGGGATCGACCTGCAGGTGCCGCGCGGCGCGGTCTACGGGTTCATCGGTCCCAACGGCTCGGGCAAGACGACGACCATCCGGATGCTGCTCGGGCTGGTCCGGCCGACCAGCGGGCGCGCGTACCTGCTCGGGGAGCCGATGCCCGAGGCCGGTGCCGTGGTGCTCCCGCGGGTCGGCGCGCTCGTCGAGGGTCCCGCGTTCCACCCGTACCTGACCGGGCGCGCCAACCTGGGCCGGCTCGACGCGAGCGACGCCACGGCGGACCCCCGCACGGCCACGCAGCGCGCCGACGAGGCGCTGGAGCGCGTGGGCCTCGGCGCGGCGGCCGCCAAGCCGTACCGGCAGTACTCGCTCGGCATGAAGCAGCGGCTCGGCCTCGCTGCCGCCCTGCTGCGCCCCCGCGAGCTGCTCGTGCTCGACGAGCCGACCAACGGGCTCGATCCCCAGGGCACGCGCGAGGTGCGGAACCTCGTGCGCGAGCTCGCCGAGCAGGGCACGACCGTGCTGGTCTCGTCGCACCTGCTCGCCGAGATCGAGCAGGTCTGCTCGCACGTCGGGATCATGGGCCGCGGTCGGCTCCTGCTGCAGGGCGACCGCGCCGCGCTGACCGACCGCGGCGCCGCCCGCGTGTCCGTGCAGACCTCCGCGGACCACGTCGGCGCCGCCACCGAGGTGCTCGCCGGGCTCGGGCTCACCGAGCTCCGGGTGGTCGGCCGCACGGTCAGCGGGCTGCTCGGCGGTGTGCCGCCCGAGAAGGTCTCGGCCGCGCTCGTGCACGCGGGCGTCGACCTGCTGGGCCTCGAGGTGCGCCGGCCGAACCTCGAGCAGATCTTCGTCGAGCTGACCGGGGAGGGCTTCGATGTCGCTCGTTGAGGCGGCGCCCCGGCGGGGCTCGCTGCTCCGGCTCACCCGCAGCGAGCTGCGCCTCGTGCTGGGCCGACGCCGCAACCTCGTGCTCCTCACCGGCCTCGCGCTGGTGCCGCTGCTGCTCGGCACGGTCCTGTTCCTGACCCAGGACTCGGCGCTCGACGGCCAGGGACCGGGGTTCATCGGCCAGGTGACCAGCAACGGGCTGTTCCTCGTCGTCGCGTCCCTGTTCCTCTGCCTGCCGTTCCTGCTGCCGCTGACCATCGGCATCGCGTCGGGCGACGCCATCGCCGGCGAGGCGTCGGCCGGGACCCTGCGCTACCTGCTCACCGTCCCGGTCGCGCGCGGCCGGCTGCTCGCGGTCAAGGCCGTGGGCGCGCTCGCGTTCGCGGCGTCCGCCGTGCTCGCCATCGCGATCGTGGGGCTGGTGGCCGGTGCCGGGTACTTCGGGCTGCACGGCGTCACCCTCCTCTCGGGTACCACCGTCCCGCTGGGCGACGGGGTGCTCCGCGTCGCCGCGATCGTGGCCTACGTCGGGTTGTCCATGACCGGGCTCGTCGCGGTCGGGCTGTTCTACTCGACGCTGACCGAGGTGCCGGTCGGCGCCATGGCCGCGACCGTCGTCACCGCCATCGTCTGCGGCGTCCTGGACCAGCTCCCCCAGCTGCACGCGATCGCCCCCGCGCTGCTCACGCACCACTGGCTCGACTTCGCGGAGTTCCTGCGGCTCGAGCCCGACTGGGGCGTGCTCGGGCAGGGGCTCGCGCTGCAGGCCGCCTGGGTGGTCATCTTCGGCGCGCTCGCGTGGAGCCGCTTCACGACGGCGGACGTCTCGAGCTGAGCGACACGCCGTGCGTGTCCGCTCAAGGCCGTGCGGGTCCGCTCGGGGTCGTGCGTGTCCGCTCAGGGCAGACGCGTCGCGGGGACGGGCGGCCGGGTTCGCGGGCTAGCGTGGCTGCGGAGCACGCAGCCGCACCCCGGAGGACGCCATGACGCACCTGGAGCACCGTCCCGAACCGCTGCTGCGCCGGCTCGTCGGCGCCATCCTGCGGGAGAACCGCGAGCGCCAGCGCCGCACGTTGCGGGACGTCGCCGAGGACGCGCGCGTGTCCATCGCGTACCTCAGCGAGGTGGAGCGCGGCCGCAAGGAGGCCTCGTCGGAGGTGCTCGCTGCCGTGTGCCGGGCGCTCGGGCTGCGGCTGGTCGACCTCGTCGGCACCGCCCACGCGCAGCTCGCGCTGGCCGAGGGCCGCGTCGTCGTCGACCTCACGGCGCCCGCCGCCCTCGAGCCGGCGTCGGCGTCCGCCCGGCACGAGCTCGCCACGGTCACGACGCTCACCGCGCGGGCGGACGCGACGGTCCCGACCGGCCTGCTGCTCGCCGCCTGATCAGGCGACCGCCTGCACCTCCTTGAGCGTCGTGACCACGCGGTCCGCCAGCCCGTAGTCGACGGCCTGCTGCGCGGTGAGGATGAGGTCGCGCTCGGTGTCGGTGCGGAGCTTGGCGAGGGGCTGCCCGGTGTGCCGGTGCAGGATCCGGTCGACCTGCTCGCGCAGGCGCGCGATCTCCCGCGCCTGGATCTCGAGGTCGGCCGCGGTCCCCTCGCCGCCGCCCGACGGCTGGTGCAGCAGGACGCGGGCGTGCTCGAGCACGTGCCGGTTCCCCGGCGTGCCCGCGGCCAGCAGCACGGCGGCGGCGGACGCGGCCTGCCCCAGGCAGAACGTGGCCACGGTGGGCTTGATGTACTGGATGGTGTCGTAGACGGCCAGCAGCGCCGTGATCGAGCCGCCGGGCGAGTTGATGTAGAGGTGGATCGGTGAGTCCTGGCTCTCGGACTGCAGGTGGAGCAGCTGCGCGATGACCACGTTGGCCACGCCGTCGTCGATCTCGGTGCCCAGGAAGATGATCCGGTCGGTGAGCAGCCGCGAGTAGACGTCGGAGGCCCGCTCCCCCGTCGGCCGCTGCTCGATGACCACCGGGATCGTGTACTGGCCGGCCATCACAGGCCCGCCCGTCGCATCGAGGCGTCCGGGCGGACGTCGTCGAGGTGCTCGACCACCTTGTCGATGAACCCGTAGGCCAACGCCTCCTCGGCGGTGAACCAGCGGTCGCGGTCGGCGTCGCGCTCGATCGTCTCGACCGACTGGCCCGTGTGCTCCGCGGTCAGCGACTGCATCGTGCGCTTCACGTGGGCCATGTTCTGCGCCTGGATCGCGATGTCGATCGCGGTGCCGCCGATGCCGCCGGAGGGCTGGTGCATGAGCACGCGCGAGTGCCGCAGCGCGTACCGCTTGCCGGGCGTGCCGGCGCTGAGCAGGAACTGGGCCGCGCTCGCCGCCAGGCCCATCGCCAGCGTGGACACGTCGTTGGGGATCAGCCGCATGGTGTCGTACATCGCCAGCGCCGCGCTGACCGAGCCGCCCGGCGAGTTGATGTAGAGGGCGATGTCGCGCCGCGGGTCCTCCGCGGAGAGCAGCAGGAGCTGCGCGCAGACCCGGTTGGCGATGGCGTCGTCGACCTCCTGGCCGAGCACGACGATGCGCTGGTGCAGGAGCCGGGTGGACAGGTCGTCGTCGAACGGGCGGACGGTGGGTGGGGCCGTGGCCATGAGTGCCTCCGTGGTGATCGCTGGTCCCTCGACGGTGGCACGGCGCGGGCGTCGGACGGCCCCCGGTCTGCCGTGGGCGGATCTGCCGACGGCAGACGTCGGCGCCGCCGGATACTTGCCGATCTGGAAAGCTCGACCTACACTTTCCACCATGGAAAGTAACCCGACGCAGAGCGACCCCGACGACGCACGGGAAGCTCTGGCGATGGCGGACGAGGCGCGCCGACGGCTGACCACCCGCCTGCGCCTGCCCGCCGGCTTCTACCCCGTCCTCGCCACGGGTGTCGCGGTCCAGCTCGGCACCGCGTCCTACGGGATCGCCGCGCAGACGGTCGCGGGGGTCGGGATCGGGCTGGCCGGGGTCGCCGTCTTCCTGGGGGTCGCGGCGGTCCTGCTGCAGCGGTTCAGCCGGATCAACGGGGTCAGGGTGGACGGTCTGGCCAGCCAGGTCGTGCTCGCGGCCGGCGCCGGTGCCTCGCTCGTCTACCTCGGCGCACTCGCCGCGGGGATCTGGGCCGCGTTCGCGTCGAGATGGTGGCTCGTCGGGGTGGTCTCCGTCGTCGGAGGCGTCGGCTGCGCACTCGGGGTCCGCCACTGGTGGCACACCTACCGAAATGACCCGGCCGCCCACACGCGTGGCGCCTCCCCGCGGGTGCTCGGCGCGCTCGCCGTCGTGGCGTGCCTCGGGTGCGCGGCGCTGCTGGTCCTCGGCTGATGGCCGGGCTCGACCCCCGGATCCACGCGCCGACGCGGCTGCAGCTGGTGACGACGCTCTCCGGCGTGTCGGAGGCGGAGTTCGCGACGCTGCGGACCGCCCTCGAGGTCAGCGACTCGGTGCTGTCCAAGCACGTCTCCGCGCTGGTCGACGCCGGCTACCTGCACAGTCGCAAGAGCGTCCACGCGGGGCGACGGACGACGTGGGTCGGACTGACCCCCGTCGGCAGGCGGGCCCTGCACGAGCACGTCGTGGCGGTGCGGCGCCTGATCGACGCCGTGGAGTGACGGCTAGCCTCGACGGATGCCCGGCTCCGCGATCCCGCTGCGGTCCGACTGCACCCGCTGCGTCGGCCTGTGCTGCGTCGCGCTCCCGTTCGCGAGGTCCTCGGACTTCGCGTTCGACAAGCCCGCGGGCGAGCCGTGCCGGAACCTGACGACGGACTTCCGGTGCACCATCCATGCGAGCCTGCGCGACCGCGGCATGACCGGCTGCACCGTCTACGAGTGCTTCGGTGCGGGCCAGCACGTCACCCAGGGCACGTACGGCGGCCGGAGCTGGCGCGAGCACCCCGAGACCAGGGCCGAGATGTTCGCGGTGTTCCCCGTGATGCGCCACCTGCACGAGCTGCTCGCGCACCTGGCCGAGGCGGCGGCCATCGAGGAGGCGCGACCCGTCCACGACGAGGTCGCGGTCCTCGTCGAGGAGATCGCGCGATGGTCGGAGAGCGACCCCTCGACGATCCTGGACGTGGACGTCGGTGCCTTGCGCGGCCGCGTCGGACCGGTGCTCGGCCGCGCGAGCGCGCTGGCCCGCGCCGGCCGACGCGGGCCCGAGCACCGGAACGCCGACCTCGTCGGCCGCGACCTGCGCCGCACGGACCTGCGGGGGGCGGACCTGCGGGGCGCCTACCTGCTGGGCGCGGACCTGCGCGGCACCGACCTGCGCCGGGCGGACCTGCTCGGCGCCGACCTGCGGGGCGCCCGGCTGCACGGCGCCGACCTGACKGGCGCGCTGTTCCTCACGCCCCCGCAGGTGGCCTCGGCGTACGGCGACGCGACGACCCGGCTGCCCGTCGGCCTCGTCGCACCCGCGCACTGGTGACGGCTGCGCTCAGGTGGCGGGCCGCGAGCGCGCGGTGATGACGCGCGCGACCACCGCGAGGACGATCGCGACCCCGGCGCCGACGAGGTACACACCGGCGAGTCCGATGCCGGTCGCGGACTCCAGCGGCGCGACGCCGAACGCGGCGAACCCGTAGCCGACCTGGTACGCCGCGATGAGCTCGCCGGAGGACGTCGCACCGAGCCGGGGGAACTCCTCCCCGGCGAGGCTCAGGGTGAGGGGCAACATGGCGGAGCAGGCGAACCCGGCGGCGGCGAAGGCGAGGACGGCGGCGACCGCGCCGTGGGACGAGGAGACCGCGAGGTTGGACCCGGCGATGAGGATGGGCAGCACGACGAACACCACCGTTGCGGCGACACGCGACGTGAGGGCGGCGACGATGACGCGGCCCAGCGTCACGCAGGCCCAGAAGGCGGCCAGCGCCAAGGAGGCGACCTGCGCCGACAGGGCGCGCTCGCCGGTCAGGTACACGCTCGACCAGTTGCCGAAGAGCGTCTCGCACACGCCGTACAGCACGGCTGCGCCGGCGTACCACCAGAACCGGGTGGGCAGCTTCTGGCGCTGTCCGGCGGCACGGTGCGGCGACGGCCCGGCGTCCAGCGCGGTCCGCAGGGCGAGGACGAGGAAGAACGCGAGACCCACGGCGGCGATCACCGGCAGCAACCACCACGCGCCGAGCGCGAGGAAGAGCGCGATCAGCAGCGGCGCGAGCGCGGTCCCGGTGCCGAGCAGCGCGTTGAGGGTGAGGATCGACCGGTCCTGGTCGGCGGGCTTCAGCCGCGCGGCGAACGTGTTCAGCGCGGGCACCGTGGTGCCGAAGCCGAAGCCCAGCGCACCCGTCGCGCACAGGAGCACCGGGTAGGCGGCGGGCGACGTCGACACCACCTGGCTCAGCACCAGCAGGAGCATCGCAAGGAGGTTCGAGACGAGACCGATCTGCAGGACTCGCTGCAGCGACCAGCGCGCGGCCAGCAGCGGGGACGTCGCCGCCCCGGTGATCGCCAGGACGACCTGCGGCACGAACATCAGCCCGTACTGGGTGGTGGTGAGGTCGTAGCCGGTCGGGCTCAGGAGGATCGAGCTCGCGGCGGGGAACGAGACGAGCGCCAGCCCCTGGACGAGGCCGCCGCCGTAGACGAGGACGGAACGGGAGCGCGGGGTCGCGTCGACGGTGGTCATCCCGCGGCCAGCCCCCAGGAGCCGCTCCACGACTGGCGCGGCGCGAGCGTGACGACGTCGGCCTCCGACCGGAACGCGTGGGGCGGGCAGGTCATCGGCTCGATCGCGATGGACTGCCGTCGGCGCTCGGACGGGAGGACGGCGTCGCCCGTGTAGACCATGAGGTACCCGAACGCGTCGTCGACCCAGAGGCGCACGCCCCGAGCCGTGGCCGGGTCCACCAGGTGCACGACGGCGCGCCCGTCGTCGCCTCGTTCGAGGCCGCCGAGCAGGGTGTCCAGCACCTCCGGTCCGGGGGTCCGCGGCTCCAGGAAGTCGAGGTGCGTCCCGCTGACGTCGAGGGGCACCGGGCGCTCGTCGGGGTCGGTCGGCACGGGGAGGTGGCTCCGCGCAGGGATGCGCAGCTCGAGGCCGTCGACGGGCGCGCCGACGCTCAGGTACGGGTGGAACCCGATGCCGAACGGAGCGGGTTCGTCGCCGTGGTTGGTCGCCGTGGCAGCGACCGTGAGCCCGTCCGCCGCCAGGTGGTACCCGACCTGCAGGCCGAGCTCCCAGGCGTATCCCGGCTGGGGGCGCAGGACGCAGGCGAGCACCGCGTCGTGCTCGGTGACGGAGACCTCGGACCAGTCCAGCCAGCGGACCATGCCGTGGATGGCGTTGCCGCGTTCCGGCTCGTCCAGCGCGACCTGGCACGAGTGACCACCGAAGGTGTACCGGCCGCCGGCCAGCCGGTTCGGGAACGGCGCCAGCACCTGGCCCCGGCCGTCGGGCGCGCGTTCGGTCTCCGCGTAGCCGTCGAGCACGGGCCGCCCGTCGAGCACGCACTGCCGCAGCCCGGCTCCGACCTGCGTCACGACCGCCTCGTGGTCGCCCGCCGTGAGGCGGTACTGCCGACCCGACGGAGGGGTCCTGCTCACGGGGCGCTCTGGTCGACCGACGTGATCGGCTTGGTGATCTCCTCCAGCGACTTCCCCTCGGCGTTGATCCCGTAGACGATCTCGACGACGCCGCCGATGACCATGATCAGGCCGCCGATCACGTAGCCGATCACGAGACCGGTGCGGTCGGACCCGTCACCGATGAGCCAGCCGAAGAAGAACGGGCCGATCGCACCGAAGACCTGGGCGATGGCAAAGAACACCGCGATCGCCTCGGCGCGGATCTCGATGGGCCACGTCTCGCTCACGGTCAGGTAGGCGGCGCTCGCGCCCGCCGACGCGAAGAAGAAGATGACCACCCACACGACCGTCTGCGTCGTGGCCGTGAGCAGGTCCTCGCCGAACAGCCAGGCGCTGATCGCCAGCAGCACCCCCGAGACCAGGTAGGTGCCGGAGATCATCTTCTTGCGCCCGACGCTGTCGAACAGCGGACCGAGGATGAGGGGCCCCAGCAGGTTCCCGACCGAGAAGGCCAGGCCGTAGAGCGGCACCGTGGCTGCGGGCACGTCGTAGAACTTGGTGAGCACGAGGGCGTAGGTGAAGAAGATCGCGTTGTAGAGGAACGACTGCGTGATCATGAGGGTCGAGCCGAGGATGGCGCGCCGGGGGTACTCGTGGAAGACGAGTCGCAGGAACACCATGTAGCCGTACTTCTTGTCGGGCACGAGCGACAGGGCGTGGCTGTCGTCCAGCTCGGGGAGCTCCTGGCCGTGCTTGCGTGCGTTGTCCTCGATCTTCGCGAGCTCGGCCTCCGCCTCGTCCAGCCGGCCGTGGCTCATCAGCCAGCGAGGACTCTCCGGCAGGGTGCGGCCGACGATGATCACGACGAGCGCGAGCACGGGCCCCATGAGGAACGCGAGCCGCCAGCCGACGTTGATCGCGAACTGGTTGAGGAAGATGAGCGAGGCGAACGAGCCGATGATCGCGCCGGCCCAGTAGGTGCCGTTGATCCAGATGTCGACGCGGCCGCGGTACTTCGACGGCATCATCTCGTCGATCGCGGAGTTGATCGCGGCGTACTGACCGCCGATGCCCATGCCGGCGACGAACCGGGTGGCGTAGAAGAACACGAGCCAGCCCTCATGGTGCCCCGTGACGAAGGCCGCCGCGCCCGTGCCCAGCAGGTACAGCAGCAGCGTGACGATGAGGAGCCGCTTGCGGCCGAGCTTGTCGGACATGCGGCCGAAGTACAGGGCGCCGACCATCTCGCCGATCAGGTAGACCGACGCGATCAGGCCGATCTCCTGGGAGGACATGCCCAGCGTCTCCGGGCTGGTCAGCACGCCCGTGACCGAGCTGGAGATCGTGATCTGCAGGCCGTCGAGGATCCAGGCGGCGCCGAGGCCGGCGACCATCCGGGTGTGGAACGGCGTCCAGCGCAGTCGGTCGAGCCGGGCCGGGATGGTGGACCGGACCACCGCGTCGGCGGTCATCGGAGTGCCGCGGGGGTGGGTGCAGTCGGGGTGCAGGGCTGAGCGTCCATGGCGACAACTCCTTCGTCCGCCCCACCGGGACCCCTCAGGACGTCCTCGGCGGTGAGGTGCACGACGACGAGTCCAGCACCACCGGCAACCGCCGTCGTCATCCACTCGGGATGATGCGGCGGCTCGCGACGACCGAGCCGCGCATCACCCCGTCCGGATGATGCGCGCACCTGGTCTGGTGCGGAGCATCGAAGGCACGCGGATCACCTGTCCATGTCGACGTCGGCCGAGAGCTCGTCGACCACGCTCCTGCGAAGGGTCACCAGCCGTGACGACGCAGACGGACCACAGCGTTCTCATCAACGGGTTCGGCCTGCTCTTCGTGATCCTGAACTCGTTCGGCCTCGGGCTCAGGCTGCCGGTCGGCAAGGTGGTGGCGCAGGCCGTCGCGCACTGGAAGATCACCGTGTCGGTCCTCGTGGTCAACTTCGTGATCATCCCGCTGCTGTTCGTCGGCTATCTGCTCACGATCGCGTCCTCCATCCCGAGCGAGATCAAGGTCGGCTTCTGCATCGCAGCGCTGAGTGCGGGCATGCCGTTCGCTCCGATCCTCGCCCGGTTGGCCAAGGCGGACGTCAGCATCGCCACCACCCTGCTGGTGGTCCTGACGATCGGGACGGTCATCGCCCTGCCCGTGGGGCTGCCACTGGCGATCAACGCCGTCGACGCGCAGCTGAGCACCACGGCGTGGGACGTCGCATGGCCCCTGGTGCTCTTCCTGCTGCTCCCGCTGGCTCTCGGGTGCGCGTTCCGGGTCTGGTGGCCCGACCTCACGCCGCCCCTGCGGCGGTGGGTCGTCCGGGTCGCCATCCTGTGCCTGCTCTTCAACCTCAACTTCACGCTTGTGGCGTACTGGGACCTGTTCGTGCAGAACTGGGGCACCGAGAGCTACGCCGCGGCGATCGCCGGCCCGTTCATCGGCCTCGGGTGCGGCTACCTGCTGGTCACCGCTCTGCGAGTCAAGGACCTGGGGATCAGGCATGCGAGCGAGGTGACGACGGCGGTCCGCAACATCGGTCCCATGCTCCTGATGATGATCTTCCCGTTCGTCTCCGACCCACTCGTCACCGTCTCGATCACGATCCTCAACACCGTGGGGATCATCGTCGTCCTGGTGTTCGTCCTGGCCTGGAGACGTTCCGTCCCGGCGGACGAGGTCGTCGCCCTCCCCTGAACCCGGGCCCTTTCATCCCGACGGGATGATGCTCGGCCGTCGTGGCCGGGGGACGCTCGAAGCGGGTCGACAGCCTCCGCGGACGTCGCCTCACAGCCGCACCGTCGATCTCCAGGAGGACCGGTGTCCGATCTCGACCTGGCCCGCCTGCAGTTCGCCTCGACGAGCATCTACCACTTCCTCTTCGTGCCGATCACGATCGGCCTGGGGTTCCTGGTCGCGGTGCTGCACACGATGTGGTTCCGGTCCGGCAACCCCGACCACAAGCGGCTGACCAAGTTCTTCGGCACGCTCCTGCTGATCAACGTGGCGGTCGGCGTGGTGACCGGCCTGATCCAGGAGTTCCAGTTCGGGATGAACTGGTCGGCGTACTCCCGGTACGTCGGCGACGTCTTCGGGGCGCCCCTGGCGATGGAGGGCCTCGCGGCGTTCTTCCTCGAGTCGACGTTCATCGGGCTCTGGGTCTTCGGCTGGAACGTGCTCCCCCGCGGGATCCACCTGCTGACCGTCTGGCTCGTGGCCGTCGGCGCGGCGGGCTCGGCGGCGTTCATCATGGCCGCGAACTCGTGGATGCAGCACCCGGTCGGGTACACCGTCGACCAGTCGACCGGCCGGCCGGAGCTCTCCGACATCGGCGCGGTGATGACCAACCCGGTCTTCCTGTGGGGCTACGCCCACGTGCTCACCGCGTCCCTGGTCACCGGGACCGTCCTCATGCTCGCGGTCTCGGCCTGGTACCTGCGTCGCAAGCAGCACGAGGAGGTGTTCCTGCGCTCGGCCAAGGTGTCGATCGCGGTGCTCCTGCCCTCGATCTTCCTGGCGCTCGGCGTCGGCAGCCACCTCGGCGTCATCGAGGCGACGTACCAGCCGATGAAGATCTCCGCAGCCGAGGGCCAGTGGGAGACGTGCCAGCCCTGCTCGTTCTCGGCCTTCCAGATCGGCGGCGGCAACAACGACCAGGACCCCACCAAGATCATCGAGATCCCCCACCTGCTCTCGATCCTGGCGACCGGGACGTGGGACGGCGAGGTGCAGGGGCTCAACGAGCTCAACGCCCAGTACCAGGAGCAGTACGGCCCGGGGAACTACGTGCCGAACGTCTTCATCCAGTACTGGTCGATGCGGGTGATGGCCTACCTGGGCTCCCTGGCAGCGCTCGTCGCTCTGTGGGGCCTGTGGCTGCTCTGGCGGCGACGACTACCCACCGCCCGCGTGTTCCTGTTCGTCGCGACGTGGGCCGTCGCCTTCCCGTTCCTCATGAACACGGCGGGCTGGATGCTGACCGAGAACGGCCGGCAGCCGTGGATCGTGCAGGGCCTGATGCTCACCAATGACGGCGTCTCGACGTCCGTCGGCAGGACCGAGCTGATCATCAGCATCGTCGTCTTCTACGGCATCTTCCTGCTCCTCGGCGCCGTCAACGTGTTCCTGATGATGCGCTACGCGCGCCGCGGGCTCGAGCTCGAGGAGCCCGAGGAGCACGTCGACGACGACCAGCCCCGCGTTCCCGCCCTGACGTTCTGAGGAGGTGTCCCGATGACCCTGCCCGACCTGTGGTTCCTGATCATCGCGTTCCTCTGGACCGGGTTCTTCGTGCTGGAGGGGTTCGACTTCGGCGTCGGCATGCTGCACAAGGTCGTGGGCCGCACCGACACGGAGCAGCGCGTGGCGATCAACGCGATCGGGCCGTTCTGGGACGGCAACGAGGTGTGGCTGATCGTCGGCGCGGCGGGGATCTTCGCCGCCTTCCCGGGCTGGTACGCCACCTGGTTCTCCGCGATGTACCTGCCCTTGGTGCTGCTCCTCGTCGCGCTCATCGCCCGCGGGGTCTCGTTCGAGTTCCGCGGGCGCATGGACGCGACGCGGTGGCGGCAGACGTGGTCGTGGAGCCTGACCCTCGGCAGCCTGCTGTGCCCGCTGCTCCTCGGCGTCGCGCTCGGCAACCTGCTGGCCGGCCTGCCGGTCGACTCCACCGAGGAGTTCACGGGCTCGGTCGCCGACACGGTGACGGGCTACGGCCTGCTCGTCGGGCTCACCCTCACCGCGCTCTGCATCCTGCACGGGGCCACGTTCCTCGCCATGCGGACCACCCAGGACGTGCGCGCCCGGGCGCAGCGCGCCGCGAGCGTCGCGCTCGTGCCGGCGGTCCTGCTCCTCCTCGCCTTCGCCGTCGCCACCCCCGCCGTGTCCGGTGCCCCCGCGGTCCGCGGCGTCGTGCCGCCGGTGCTCGCCGTCGTCGCGGTCCTGGCCGCCGCCCTGCTCGTGCGGGCGCACCGGGACGGCTGGGCCTTCACGGCCACGGCGGTCGCGATCGCCCTGACCGTGGTGACCCTGTTCGCCAACCTCTACCCGAACGTCCTGGTGTCCAGCACGTCCGCCACCGACAGCCTGACGGTGACCAGCGTGGCCTCCGGCGAGTACGCGCTCAAGGTCATGACGATCGTGGCCCTGGTGCTGGTGCCGCTGATCCTGCTCTACCAGGGCTGGTCGTACTTCGTCTTCCGCCGCCGGATCGTAGGCCCGCCGACGACGGAACCATCTGAACCACCGGACCCCACCACGGGTCCGTCCGCACCCCTCGACGAAGGAGCACTCAGATGAGCCTGCACGGGAAAGTAGCGGTGGTCACGGGCGGCAACAGCGGCATCGGCAAGGCCGTCGTGCTCGCCCTCGCCGAAGCCGGCGCGAACATCGTCATCGACTACGTCACGCACCCGGAGGCCACCGAGGAGCTGGAGAAGCAGGTGCACGCCCTGGGCGACCAGGCGATCGGGGTCGACGCCGACGTCAGCAAGGTGGCCGACCTCGAGATGCTGGTGGCGCGCACCGTCGAGGCGTTCGGGCACCTCGACATCATGGTGAACAACGCGGGCATCGAGACGCGCACGTCGGTGCTCGACACCACCGAGGAGCAGTACCAGCGCGTGATGGACATCAACCTCAAGAGCGCGTTCTTCGGCACGCAGATCGCCGCCAAGCAGATGATCAAGCAGGGCACCGGTGGCCGGATCATCAACATGACCTCGGTGCACGAGGACTGGCCGATGCCGGGCAACACGGCCTACTGCCTGTCCAAGGGCGGCATGCGGATGCTCACGCGGACCGCCGGCGTGGAGCTCGGACCGCAGGGCGTCCAGGTGGTCGGCGTGGGACCGGGCGCCGTCGCGACGCCGATCAACACCGCCACCATGAACGACCCGGAGAAGATGAAGACGCTCGACGCCGCGATCCCGCTGGGCCGGATGGCCGAGCCCTCGGAGATCGCCAGCCTCGTCGCGTTCCTCGCCGGCGACGGCGCGTCCTACCTCACCGCGACGACGGTCTTCGCCGACGGCGGCATCATGCACAGCAGCCCGGGTCTGTGAGGCGGACGAGATGACCGAGCACTACGACGTCGTCATCATCGGGTCGGGCGCGGGCGGCGGGACCCTCGCCCACCGGCTGGCCCCGTCGGGGAAGACGATCCTCCTCCTCGAGCGGGGCGACTGGCTCCCGCGCGAGCCCCAGAACTGGGACGCGACGGAGACCTTCGTCAAGAACCGGTACGTCTCCCAGGACACCTGGTACGACCATCAGGGGAAGGCCTTCCAGCCGCAGGTGCACTACAACGTGGGCGGCGCGACGAAGTTCTACGGAGCAGCGCTGTACCGGCTGCGCGAGAAGGACTTCGGCGAGCTCCAGCACCACGGCGGGATCTCGCCCGCCTGGCCCGTCGCCTACGACGAGTTCGAGCCGTACTACACCCAGGCCGAGGAGCTCTACCAGGTGCACGGTGCACGCGGTGAGGACCCCACCGAGCCGCCGTCGAGCGGCCCGTACCCGTTCCCGCCGGTGTCGCACGAACCTCGCATCCAGAAGCTCTTCGACGACATGACGGCGATCGGCCTGCACCCGTTCCACTCCCCCTCGGGCATCATGCTGAACGAGGCGAACCCGGCGTACAGCCCGTGCATCCGTTCCGCGACGTGCGACGGCTTCGCGTGCCTGCTGCACGCCAAGTCCGACGCCGAGGTCATCGCGGTGCGGCCCGCGGTGGAGCACTCGAACGTGACGCTGGTCCGCAACGCGGAGGTGCGCCGGCTCGAGACCGACGACTCCGGGCGGACGGTGACGTCGGTCGTCGCGGACGTCGAGGGCGTCGAGCAGAGGTTCTCCGGCGACGTCGTCGTGGTCTCGGCGGGCGCCGCCAACTCGGCGAAGCTGTTGCTGGCGAGCGCCAACGACCGACACCCGAGCGGTCTGGCCAACGGGTCCGACCACGTCGGCCGGCACTACATGTTCCACAACAGCAGGGCGTTCCTGGCGATCTCGATCGAGCGCAACGACACCCGGTTCCAGAAGACGCTCGGCGTCAACGACTACTACTTCGGCGACGAGAGCTTCGCGTTCCCGATGGGCAACGTGCAGATGGTGGGCAAGTCGTCCGCGCCGATGTACCGCGGCGAGAAGTCCATCGCCAAGCTCGCGCCGCTGTTCGCGCTCGAGGAGGTCGCGGAGCACGCGGTCGACTTCTGGCTGTCGGCCGAGGACCTGCCCGACCCCGACAACCGCGTGACCCTGGGCAACCACGGCGACATCGTGCTGTCGTACACCCCGAACAACCGGCAGCCGCTCGACGAGCTGTACAGCCGGGTCAAGCACCACCTGGGGCACCTCGGGATGCACCCGCACCACCTGGTTCCCCGCGACCTGTACATGAAGAACGACATCCCCGTCGCCGGCTGCGCGCACCAGGCGGGCACCGTCCGGTTCGGCGACGACCCGGCGACGTCGGTCCTCGACCGCAACTGCCGCACGCACGAGGTGGACAACCTGTACGTCGTCGACACGAGCTTCTTCCCCAGCATCGGCGCGGTGAACCCGGCTCTCACGGCCATGGCGAACGCGCTGCGGGTGGGTGACCACCTGCTGGCGCGCCTCGGCTGAACACACCCACCCGACCAGGAGGAACCCATGGACTCGAACAGCCCCGACTCGCCCTTCCCGCCGATCGCCCAGTACGCCTTCCTCTCCGACTGCCACACCGGGGCGCTCGTGGCGCCGGACGGGTCGATCGACTGGCTGTGCGCACCGCGGTTCGACAGCCAGAGCGTGTTCGGCAGCCTGCTCGACCGCGGCGCCGGGTACTTCCGGTTCGCGCCGTACGGGATCAACGTGCCGACGTCCCGCGCGTACGACCCCGGCACCAACGTGCTCGTCACCACGTGGCACACGCCGTCGGGGTGGGTCGAGATCCGCGACGCGCTCACCATGGGCCGGCGCGACGCGCCCGACGAGACGACGCCCCACACGCGTCCGCCCGCCGACGACGACGCCGAGCACGTGCTGGTGCGGACCGCCACCTGCCTCGAGGGCTCCGTGCGGATCGAGCTCGTGTGCGACCCGGCGTTCGACTACGGCCGGAACCGGGAATCGTGGTCGCTCGCCGCCCCGGGTGCCCACACGGCGGACATCACCGGGTCGGGGCTGTCGATGCGCCTGAACACCGACCTCGCGCTCGGCGTCGAGGGTGACTCGCTGCGCGGTCGGCACGAGCTCACGGCGGGCGAGACGGTGTTCTGCTCGCTGTCCTGGGCGGCCGACCTCGACGGTCCGACCGACGCGCAGGACGCCGTCGCGCGCATCGCGGCGACGCGGGACTTCTGGCGCCGCTGGCTGGGCCGGGCCCTGATGCCCGACCACCGCCTCCGGCCTTACGTCGAGCGCTCCGCCCTGGTGATCAAGGGCCTCACCTACATGCCGACCGGGGCCACGGTCGCCGCGCTCACCACGTCGCTGCCCGAGACTCCCGGGGGCGAGCGCAACTGGGACTACCGGTACACCTGGATGCGCGACTCGACGTTCACCCTGCAGGCGCTGCACTACCTGCGGCTGGACTGGGAGGCCGACGAGTTCATGCAGTTCGTCGCCGACGTCGAGCCCGACGAGGACGGCGCGCTGCAGATCATGTACGGCATCGACGGCCGGCGCGACCTCACCGAGACCACCCGCGACGAGCTCACCGGCTACCAGGGCGCGCGCCCCGTCCGCCTCGGCAACGGCGCCTTCGACCAGAAGCAGAACGACGTGTACGGGTCGGTGCTGGACTCGATCCTGCTGCACACGCGGCGCAGCGAACGCCTGCCCGCCCGGCTCTGGCCCATCGTCAAGGCGCAGGCCGAGTGTGCCGCCGCGATCTGGCAGCAGCCCGACCAGGGCATCTGGGAGGCCCGCGGCAAGCCGCAGCACTACGTCTCGTCGAAGATCATGTGCTGGGTCGCCATGGACCGCGCCGCCCAGCTGGCGGGCATCCGCGGGGAGCCGGAGCTCGAGGCCAGCTGGGCCGCCACCGCCGAGCAGATCAAGGCCGACATCCTCGAGCACGGCGTCAGCGAGCGCGGCGTCCTGCGGCAGCACTACGAGACCGACGCGCTCGACGCCTCGACGCTGCTCGCCGCGCACTTCGGGCTGCTGCCGGGCACCGACAAGCGGCTGCACGCGAGCGTCCTCGCCATCGCCGACGAGCTCTCCGAGAACGGGTTCGTCCTCCGCTACAAGACCGACGAGACCGACGACGGGATGTCCGGCAAGGAGGGCACCTTCGTCATCTGCTCGTTCTGGCTGGTCTCCGCCCTCATGGTCGTCGGGGAGAGGCAGCGCGCTCTCGACCTCATGGAGCGCCTGCTCCGGATCGCGTCCCCGTTCGGCCTGTACGCCGAGGAGTTCGAGGTGGACGCCGCGCGGCACCTGGGCAACATCCCGCAGGCGTTCTCGCACCTCGCCCTGATCGAGGCCGCCGCCCGGATCATCCTCGCCGAGCGCGTCCAGGAGATGTCGCTGTGACCGATGTGCTGGTGCTCGGCGGGGGCCTGGCGGGCGTCGCCGCCGCTCAGACCCTCGGCGAGGCCGGCGTGCACGTCACCCTGGTCGACCGCGCCGACTACCACCAGTTCCAGCCGCTGCTCTACCAGGTGGCCACGTCGCAGCTGCCGGCCGAGGACATCGCACGGCCCCTGCGGACCATCTTCGCCGACGCCCCGTCGGTCGACGTGGTCGTCCAGGGCGTCGCGGAAGCCTCGCTGGCGGACCGCACCCTCGTCCTCGACGACGGCCGCTCGCTGTCCGCGGACCACCTCGTGATCGCCGCCGGCGGGCGGCCGAACTTCTTCGGCATCCCCGGCGCCGGCGAGCACGCGTTCCCGCTCTACTCGGTGGCCGACGCCGAGCGCCTCCGCCGGCACCACCGCGCGCTCGTGGTCGAGGAGAGCGCCCACGCCAGCGGACTGCACGCGCGTGACGTCGTCGTGGTCGGCGGGGGGCCCACCGGGGTCGAGGTCTCGGGCGCGCTCGCCGAGCTGATCGCGGCCCTCAAGGCGCACGGCCGGCTGCCCGACGACGTCCGGGTGCACCTGGTCGACCGCGGGGACGCGGTGCTCGGCCAGTTCTCCTCGCGCGCGCAGGGCTACGCCCACCGCCACCTCACGGAGGCCGGGGTCGAGCTCCGGCTGGGGACGGGGGTCGCCGCCGTGCACGCCGACCGGGTCGAGCTGGACGACGGGACGACCCTGCCGACGGCGACGGTCATCTGGGCCGGCGGCGAGTCCGCCTCGCTCATCGCGCAGGCCGCGGGCGAGAGCACCGGCCGCGGGGGGCGGATCGACGTCCGGCCGGACCTCGGCGTCGAGGGGTTCCCCGGGGTGTGGGCCGTCGGCGACGTGGCGAACATCCCCTCGGGGCCCAAGGACGGGGCACCGACGCTCCCCCAGCTCGGCTCCGTCGCTCAGCAGTCCGGGCGCTGGGCCGCGCAGAACATCCTGCGCTCCGAGCAGGGTGACCCGCTCGCGCCGTTCCACTACAAGGACAAGGGCATCATGGCGATGATCGGGCGCAACGCCGCGGTCGCCGAGGTGGGCGCCCACCGCCACGAGGTCGACGGGCCCCTCGCCTTCGCCGCCTGGCTCGGCGTCCACGCGATGCTGCTCAGCGGCGTGCACAGCCGCACCGACGCCTTCCTCAGCTGGGCGTGGGACTACTTCGACCGCGACCACGCCGCCACGGTCGAGTCGCACGACACGCCCCGGCGGATCGCGTGGGGCGACGACTCCGACGACGTCCCGCACATCGACCTGACCAGACCCGCGACGGACTGAGCGGGACCTTCTCGCACCGCCTGTGTCGAGATCCACGACGCGGCTCCGACCACCTCGTGAAGGACGCGAGGCACCGGGCCCGCGTCACCGCACCGGAGGTACCGAGATGCAGACCATCAGCCCGTTCCTGTGGTTCGACGACCAGGCCGAGCAGGCCGCCGAGCGCTACGTGTCGATCTTCCCGAACTCCCGCATCACCGCGGTCGCCCGCTACGGCGAGGGCGCGCCGCAGCCGGCCGGCACGGCGATGACCGTGAGCTTCGTCCTCGACGGTCTCGAGCTCCAGGCGCTCAACGGCGGCCCGCTCTACTCCTTCACCGACGCCTTCTCGCTGCAGGTGTCGGTGCCCGACCAGGAGGAGACCGACCGGGTCTGGGAGGCGCTCGTCGCCGACGGCGGCGAGCCGGGCGCGTGCGGCTGGCTCAAGGACCGGTGGGGCCTGTCCTGGCAGGTGATCCCGACCGCCCTGCCGGAGCTGCTGAGCGATCCCGACCCCGCACGCGCGAACCGCGCCCTGAACGCGATGTTCACCATGAGCAAGATCGACGTCGCTGCGCTGCGGTCGGCGGCGGACGACGTCAGCGTCTCGCCGGCGTAGCCGCCCCCGGGTGCGGGACCCGCGTCAGCCGAGGTCGGCCACGGCCGGCACGGCGGGCGCGACGTGGTCCCGCACCCACGCGGAGAGGCTGGTGGCCGGCGGGCGCAGGATCACGGTCTCGACGCCCAGGCCCGCGTACGGCGTCATCTGGTCGACGAAGGTGGCGACGTCGCCGGTGAGCAGCGAGTCGCCGCCGTGCAGCAGGGTCACGCGGATCTCCGCCGGGTCCCGGCCGAGGTCCTCGCAGTGGCCCCGCAGGACGTCGAGCTTGTGGGCGACCTGGTCGGGCGTCGTCGCGAAGAGGTTGCACGCGTCGCCGTACTGGGCGACCAGCCGCAGCGTCTTGCGCTCGCCGCCGCCCCCGATCAGGATCTCGGGCCGCGTCAGCGGCAGGGGCGAGCAGAGGGTCCGCGCCAGCTGGTAGTGCGTGCCCTCGTACGGTCCGTCGTCCGCGGGGTCCCACATCTGGCGGACGATCTGCAGCGTCTCCTCGAGCCGCTCGAACCGCTCGCCCAGCGGCGGGTACGGCACGCCCATCGCGAGGTGCTCCTCCTCGTACCAGGCAGCGCCGAGGCCGAGGGTCGCGCGGCCGCCGCTGAGCACGTCGAGCGTCGCGCCGATCTTGGCCAGCAGGCCCGGGTGCCGGTACGTGACGCCGGTGACCAGCACGCCGAGCTGCACGGTCGAGGTGACGCCCGCCAGGTAGCCCAGCGTGGTGTAGGCCTCGAGCATCGGGTCGTCGGCCGGGAAGCCCGCCGCGACCATCTGGAAGTAGTGGTCCATGACCGACACCCAGGCGACCCCGGCCTCCTCGGCCGCCGACGCCGTGTCGGCCAGCTCCTGGCGCAGGGCGGAGGGCTCGACCGAGTCGAACCGCATGAGGTGGACGCCAACGCGCACGGGGGGCTCCTTCGACGGGTGCTGTTGCTCTGCACCCTGCCCCTTCGAGCGCGCTCGAAGTCAAGCCGGGCGGGCTAGTGGACCACCCAGTCCGACAGGATCAGGAGCACGACGTCCACGGCCGCGACCGCGATCGCGAAGGTGAACGGCAGCCGGCTGCGGCCCCCGCTCAGCGCCAGGACCGTGCCGACGATCGTCAGCCCGACGGCGAGCACGAGCACCCCGGCCGCGGCCGCCCGCGGGGGGCCTGCGGGGGCGAGGACGAGCACCACCGTGGCGGCGACCAGCGCGAACGCCGTCCCGATGCTCGTCGCCGGACCGCCCACCCGGTGCGGGAGGCCACTGACCCCGGTCGCGCGGTCGTCCTGCAGGTCGGGCACCACGTTGGCGCCGTGCGCGCCGATGCCGAGCAGCGCACCGGCCACCATCGCCCACCACGCCGCGACCGGCGCCCCGGGCAGGGCGAGGGCGATCGCCAGGGGCAGGAAGCCGAACGAGAACGCATAAGGGGCCCACGACCACACGGTGCTCTTGAGCCGCAGGTTGTAGGCCCAGGCGGAGGCGACGGTCGCCAGGTGCACCAGCCCGGCGCGCCAGCCCAGGGCGAAGGACAGGACGACGCAGGCCGCGGCGGCGACGAGTGCCGCGGTGCGGACCGTGGACACCTCCAGGCGACCTGTGCCGACGGGCTTGTCGACCCGGCCGACGGCCGCGTCGCGGGCGGCGTCGATCCAGTCGTTGGACCACCCGACGGACAGCTGGCCGGCCAGGATCGCGGCGCCGACGAGGACGGTCGTGCGCGCCGGCGCGCCCGCACCCGCGGCCATCGCGACGGAGAACGCGGTCACGGCGACGGTCGGGCCCGGGTGGCAGGCCAGGGCCAGGTCGACGGCGCGGGTGCGCCGCGGGTGCTCGGTCAGCTGGCTCACCTCCGCGGGGATCGCGTCATCGTCGCAGGTCCGGCGCCCGTCACCCGGGGTGAAGGAGGCCGCAAGCCGCGACGGACCGCGCAGCCGCATGGCACGATGCCCGAATGGTGCGCATCGCCTCGATCGCCCCGGTCCTGCCCGGGCACGTGCATGCCCAGAACGAGATCACGGCGGCGATCGCTCCCCTGCTCACGTCCGACCCGCGACGGCGCACGACGATCGACCGGATCCACGCCTCGACAGGGATCGCGACGCGGCACCTGGCCCTGCCCCTCGACGAGTACGCGGGCCTCACCACCTTCACGGCCGCCAACGACGCCTTCGTCCGCGAGGGCACCCCGCTGGCGGCCGAGGCGTGCCGCCGGGCCCTGGCCGCGGCCGGGCTCACGGCGTCCGACGTCGACTTCCTGCTCTTCACGTCGATCACGGGCATCGCGACCCCGTCGCTCGACGCGCTCCTGGTCGAGCGCCTCGGACTGCGCCCGGACGTCAAGCGCATCCCGGTGTTCGGCCTGGGCTGCGTCGGCGGCGCCGCGGGGATCGCCCGCGTGCGCGACTACCTGCAGGGCCATCCCGGCGACGTCGCCCTCCTGGTCTCGGTCGAGCTGTGCTCGCTCACCCTGCAGCACGGCGACGCCTCCATGGCCAACATCGTGTCGAGCGGGCTGTTCGGCGACGGCGCGGCGGCCGTCGTCATGGTGGGCGACGACCGCGCGGCACAGGTCCCGGGCGGGGTCGACGTCGTCGACACCGCGAGCGCCCTGTACCCCGACACGAGCGACGCCCTCGGCTGGGACATCGGCGGCAGCGGCTTCCGGATCGTTCTCGCGGCGAGCCTCGCGGACATCGTCGAACGGCACCTCGGGGCCGGCGTCGTCGACCTGCTCGCCGCGCACGGCCTCAAGGTCGCCGACGTCGAGACGTGGGTGGCGCACACGGGCGGCCCGAAGATCCTGCAGGCCGCGGCGCGCACGCTCGACCTGCCGGACGAGGCGTTCGCGGCGAGCTGGCGGTCGCTGGCCCGGGTCGGGAACCTCAGCTCGTCGGGCGTGCTGCACGTGCTGGCGGACGAGCTGGCGGCGGGCGGCCAGATCCCCGGCTCGGCCGGCGTGCTGTTCGCCATCGGCCCCGGCGTGTGCACCGAGACCGTCCTGCTGCGCTGGCCCGAGGAGCCGTAGGTGATCCCGTACGACTGGCTGATCGTCGTCGTCGCGCTCGAGCGCCTGGCCGAGCTCGTCGTGTCGCAACGGCACGTGACCTGGGCGTTCGCGCACGGCGGCATCGAGACCGGCCGACGGCACTATCCCCCGATGGTCGCTCTGCACACCGGCCTGCTGGTCGCGTGCGTGGTCGAGGTGCACGTGGCCGACCGGCCCTTCCTGCCGGCGCTCGGGTGGACCGCGCTGGCCTTCGTCGTCGCCGCGAACGCGCTGCGGTGGTGGTGCATCGCGACGCTCGGCAACCAGTGGAGCACCCGCGTGATCGTGGTCCCCGGCGCGGCCCTGGTCCGCCGCGGCCCGTACCGCTGGCTCAGCCACCCGAACTACGTCGCGGTCGCCGTCGAGGGCGCCGCGCTCCCCCTGGTGCACACGGCCTGGGTCACCGCGCTGGCGTTCACCGTGCTCAACGCCGTGCTGCTGCTGGGCTTCCGCATCCCCACCGAGGAGCGCGCTCTGCGGTCCGTGGACCCCGCAGCCGCATGACGCCCGATGCCGACCTCCTGGTGATCGGCGGCGGGCCGGTCGGGCTCGCGGTCGCCATCGAAGGTCGGCTGGCGGGGCTGTCCGTGATCGTCGTCGAGCCCCGCTCCACGCCCGTGGACAAGGCGTGCGGCGAGGGCCTCATGCCGGGCGCGGTCGCCGCCCTCGCCCGGCTCGGCGTGCACCCGGAGGGGCACGTGCTCAGTGGCATCCGCTACCTGCGCGGTCCGCGGGTGGCGGACCACCTCTTCGCGACGAGCCCGGGGCTCGGTGTGCGCCGGACCGTCCTGCACGCGGCCCTGGCGGAGCGCGCGGCGGAGCTCGGCGCCGTCGTCGTGCCGGGCCGCGGCGGCGCCGTCGAGCAGGACGCCGACGCGGTCTGGTGCGCCGGCATCCGCGGCCGCTGGCTGTTCGCGTGCGACGGCCTGCACTCCACCATCCGACGCCAGGCCGACCTGACCGTCGACCGCCGCGGGACCGGTCGGCGGTTCGGGGTCCGCAAGCACTTCCGGGTGGCGCCCTGGACCGACCTGGTGGAGGTGCACTGGGGCCGGTCCGTCGAGGCCTACGTGACACCCGTCGCTCAGGATGTGGTCGGGGTCGCGCTGCTCGGGCCGGCGCACCACGACTACGAGGGCACGCTGGCCTCGTTCGCGGCCCTGCGCCACCACCTCGGCGACGCCGAGACGCTGGGGCCCGCCCGGGGGGCCGGGCCGCTGCACCAGCAGTCCCGCCGCCGGACCGCCGGCCGGGTCCGGCTGGTGGGCGACGCGTCCGGCTACGTCGACGCGCTCACCGGGGAGGGCGTGCGCGTCGGGCTGGCGCAGGCGCACGCAGCGATCAGCACGCTCGACGAGGACGTGGCCCGCTCCAACGCCGCGTACGAGAAGGCGTGGACGGCGGCCACCCGCGACTACCGGGTGCTCACCAGCGGGCTGCTGGCCGCCGCGAGCTCACCCCTGCGGCGCGGCATCGTGCCGCTGGCCGCCGGGGCGCCGCGCCTGTACGGGACGATCGTGGAGCGCCTCGCGCGCTGAGACTCACCAGGGCACGGCGCCCGACCGGTCGGTGAACGTGCCGGTGGGCGCGCCCGGCTCGAGCGTGGCGGCCGCGACCACCGCGTCGGTCCCCTCCTGCACGGTCTGCGTGCCGCGGAACCCGTTGAGCGCGGTGCCCGTGTAGCCGGGGTCGACGGCGTTGACCTGGTAGCCGGGCAACGACTTCGCGTACTGCGAGGTGATCATGTTGAGCGCGGTCTTCGACGAGGGGTACACCAGCCCGTGCAGGGTCGACTCCAACCGGGCGGGGTCGGTGGTGATGCCGAGCGACCCCATGCCGCTGGACACCATGACGATCCGGGGCTGCGCGGAGCGGTCGAGCAGCGGCAGGAACGCGTGCGTGGTGCGGACGGGTCCGAGCACGTTGACGCCGTAGACGCGCAGGAAGTCGGTGGCGGTCGTCTCGCGCGGCGCGAGCATGCCGCCGCTGATGCCGGCGTTGTTCACGAGCACGTCGAGGCGTCCGCTGTGCTCGTCGACCGTGCGGGCGGCGGCCTCGACCGACGCGTCGTCGGTGACGTCGAGCTGGACGGCGCGGACGTCGCCCGCGATGTCGTCGGCGAGCCGGGCGCCCAGGTCGACGTCCCGCGCGCCGAGCCAGACGGTCCAGCCGAGCTCCGCCAGCCGGCGGACGGTCTGCGTGCCGAGTCCTTGGGTGGCCCCCGTGACGAGGGCGATCGTGGTGGTCATGCCCCTACGGTCGCCCCGACCGGCGCGTCCATCCAGTGCCGGCGCACCCTAGGACCGGCGGTACCCGGCTGAGGCCCGGCTGCGGCCCGCCCTCGGCCCTGACCGTGGGGCATCCTGGACCGATGGACCGCTCCGAGCTCGCGCAGGTGCTCCGGCGCGCCCGCACCGCGCTCTCGCCGCAGGACGTCGGGCTGCCCGCTGGCTCGCGTCGGCGGGTGCCCGGCCTGCGTCGCGAGGAGGTCGCGCAGCTGGCGGGCGTGAGCGTCGACTACGTGGTGCGCCTCGAGCAGGGCCGCGGTCCGCACCCGTCGCCGCAGGTTCTCACGGCTCTGGCGCGCGCCCTGCGGATGGACGACGACGCCCGCGCGGAGCTGTTCCACCTGGCCGGCAACGCGCCGCCGCTGCCCGGCCGGGTCGACGAGCACGTCCGGCCGAGCGTGCAGCGACTGCTCGACCGGCTGGACGACCTGCCGACGATGGTGCTGAGCGCCCGCGGCGACATCCTCGCGTGGAACCCCCTCGCGTCGGCGCTGCTGGGCGACTGGTCGCAGATCCCGCGGCGCCAGCGCAACATCATCTGGCAGCGGTTCCTGGGCACGCCCGACCCGCGGCGCAGCCGGGTGGCGATGGGCGACGAGGAGCGTGAGGCGACCGCGGCGCAGTCCGTCGCGAGCCTGCGGGCGACCGCCGCCCGCTACCCGCAGGACCCGTCGGTCCGGGAGCTGGTCGGCGAGCTGCGCCGGCGCAGCGAGCGGTTCGACGAGCTCTGGCGGGCCGGTGGCTCGTCGACCAGCTGGCCCTTCCACCGCAAGACCATCGAGCACCCGAGCCTCGGGCTGCTCACGCTCGACTGCGACTCCCTGCACGTGCCGGACAGCGACCAGACGGTGATCGTCTACTCGGCCGAGCCGGGTACCCCCGACGCCGACGCGCTGGCGCTGCTCCGGGTGCTCGGCACGCAGTCGATGACCACGGTCGGCTGACTCGGGGCACAGGCTGACTCAAGCCACGAAGACGGCCGGACCCTCGGGTGCCAGCGCCCGGGCGATCCGCGCGTGCATCTCCTCCGACATCGGCGGCAGCGCGTCGAGGGCGAACCAGCCGGCCTCGGTGTTCTCGCCGTCGTCGGGAAACGGCTCGCCGGAGACGTACCGGAACCGGAACGTGAGATCCAGGTACTGGGCGCGGTCGCCGTTCGCGTAGACCATCGGCGGCAGCACGTGCACCCACACCAGGCGCTCCGGGACGGCGACGACGGACGCCTCCTCCAGCACCTCGCGCGCTCCGGCGACGGCCGGCTCCTCGCCCGGGTCGACGATCCCGGTCACGGGCGTCCACTCGCCGTTGTCCGCGCGCCGGACCAGGAGGAGCTCGTCTCCGCGGAGCACGACGGCGGTCACGCCCGGCAGCCACAGGAGGTCGTGGCCGACGTTCGCGCGCAGGCCTAAGACGTACTCGGGGATCGCCACGCGCTCAGGCCTCGCCGTCGAGCTGGGTCCGGGCGGGTGCTCGGACGACCGTGCCGTTCATGGGTCTCCTCCCGACCAGACGGTCCGGCGACCGTATCGCGGGTGCACCACGCCACCTCGCCGGCAGGGGACAATGGGCGCGTCGCCGATCGAGAAGGACCTGTGCCGTGAACCAGCCCCGCATGAACGTCGAGTCGTTCAACCTCGACCACCGGACCGTCGCCGCGCCCTACGTGCGCCTGGCCGACACCAAGCACCTGCCCGCCGGAGACGTCATCCAGAAGTACGACGTCCGGTTCACGCAGCCGAACGTCGCGCACCTCGAGATGCCGACCGTGCACTCGCTCGAGCACCTGTTCGCCGAGCACTCGCGCAACCACTCGGACCGCGTGATCGACTTCTCCCCGATGGGCTGCCAGACCGGGTTCTACCTGATCCTGCAGGGCGAGTGGGACTACGACGACGTGCTCACGCTCGTGGAGGACACCCTCACGGACATCACCACGGCGACCGAGGTGCCGGCCGCGAACGAGGTGCAGTGCGGCTGGGGCGCCAACCACACGCTCGCGGGTGCGCAGGACGCGGCTCGCACGTTCCTGGGCGCGCGCGACGAGTGGGAGCACGTGACCGCGTGATCGCCGTCGACGCGGTCATCGTCACCGCGATGCCCGACGAGTCCGCGGCGTTCCTGGCGCGGGCCGACGTCGTCGGCGACCCCACCCAGATGGGCCACGCCGTGCACCGGCTGCTCACCATCTGCGGCCGGCAGGTGCTGCTCGTGGAGTGCGGCATCGGGCTGGTGAACTCCGCGACGGCCGCGGCCGTGGCCATCCAGGGCACGCACCCGCGCGCGGTGATCAGCGCCGGCAGCGCGGGCGGGGTGGGGCTCGACGTACGCGTCGGCGACGTCGTCGTCGGCTCCGAGTACGTCTACTCCGGCGCCGACGCCCGCGCCTTCGGGTACGAGCTGGGCCAGGTCCCGGGCATGCCCGAGGTGTACGAGGCCGAGCAGATCCTGCACGACGCCGCGGCCACCGCGGGCGTCGACCTGCGGGTGCTGTCGGGCACGGTGCTGTCCGGCGACGCGTTCATCGACGCCACCCGGATCGACCGGATCCGTGCGGCGTTCCCCACCGCGATGGCCACCGACATGGAGTCGGCCGCGCTGGCCCACACCGCCCACCTCTACGGGGTGCCGTTCCTCTCCGTCCGGGGCATCTCGGACCTCTGCGGTCCCGTGGCCGGCGCCGACTTCCTCACGCACGTGGACGACGCCGCGGACCGGTCCGCCGCCGTCGTCATCGAGGTCCTGCGACGGCTCGCCGTCGGGGACATGGCCCACGCCCGCTGACCGTCAGAACTCACAAGGAAGTGATCCGATGACCGTGAACCACCCTGTCCGCGTGCACCCGAGCGCCGACCGCCTGGCCCGTGCCGACCAGCTGGCCTGGGCCATCGCCGAGGTCGCCGCCGACCCCGTCGAGGTGCCGGACGCGGTGGTCGACATGATCATCAACCGGGTCATCGACAACGCGGCGGTGACGGTCGCCTCGCTCACCCGCACCCCGCCGTCGGCGGCCCGGGCCCAGGCGCTGGCGCACCCGTACGCCGGCGCCAGGCACGGCGCGACCGTGTCCGGCGTCGCGCCCACCACGCGGGTCAGCCCCGAGTGGGCGGCGTGGGCCAACGGTGTCGCGGTGCGTGAGCTGGACTACCACGACACGTTCCTCGCGGCCGACTACTCCCACCCCGGCGACAACATCCCGCCGATCGTCGCGGTCGCGCAGCACGTGGGCAGCGACGGAGCCGCCCTCGTCCGCGCCATCGCCACGGGCTACGAGATCCAGGTGGACCTGGTCCGGGCGATCAGCCTGCACAAGCACAAGATCGACCACGTCGCCCACCTCGGCCCGTCGGTGGCCGCCGGCCTGGGCACGCTGCTCGACCTGTCGCCCGAGGTGATCTTCCACGCCGTCGGCCAGGCGCTGCACACGACGACGGCCACGCGGCAGTCGCGCAAGGGCGAGATCTCGTCGTGGAAGGCCTACGCCCCGGCGTTCGCCGGCAAGGTCGCCATCGAGGCGGTCGACCGGGCGATGCGCGGCGAGACGTCGCCGACCCCGATCTACGAGGGCGAGGACGGCGTCATCGCGTGGATGCTGGACGGACCGGACGCCGCGTACGACGTCCCGCTGCCCGCGCCCGGCGAGGCCAAGACGGCGATCCTCGACACGTACACCAAGGAGCACTCGGCGGAGTACCAGTCGCAGGCGCTCATCGACCTGGCCCGGCGCCTGCACGGCGAGCGTCCGGACCTCACGGACCCCGCGAACGTCGAGTCGATCGTCATCCACACGTCGCACCACACGCACTACGTCATCGGCTCGGGCGCCAACGACCCGCAGAAGTACGACCCGACCGCGTCGCGCGAGACGCTCGACCACTCGATCCCGTACATCTTCACGGTCGCGCTGCAGGACGGCGCCTGGCACCACGTCGACTCGTACGCGCCGGACCGCGCGGGCCGCGCCGACACCATCGCGCTGTGGCTCAAGGTCACGACGACCGAAGACCCCTCCTGGACGGCCCGGTACCACTCGACCGACCCCGCCGAGAAGGCGTTCGGCGGCCGCGTCGTCATCACGACGACGACCGGCGAGGTGGTCGAGGCCGAGATCGCCGTGGCGGACGCCCACCCGCTGGGCGCCCGCCCGTTCGCCCGCGAGCAGTACGTCGCCAAGTTCCGCACGCTGGCTGTCGGCGTGCTCGACGAGGCGGAGATCGAACGGTTCCTCGACGTCGCCCAGCGCCTCCCGCACCTGGCCGCCGACGAGCTCGCCGGTCTCACCGTCGTCGCCCCTGCAGGCCTGCTGGACACCGTGAGCACCCCGGAAGGACTCTTCTGATGCTGTACGCGACCACCACGGCGGCGGACAAGCGTGTCGCCCTGCGCGAGCGCCTTGCGTCGGGCCGTCTCCTGCGCCTCCCCGGCGCGTTCAACCCGCTCTCGGCCCGGCTGATCGAGGCCAAGGGCTTCGACGGCGTATACATCTCGGGCGCCGTGCTGTCCGCGGACCTCGGCCTGCCGGACATCGGGCTCACGACGGCCACCGAGGTCACCCTGCGCGCGGGGCAGATCGCGCGGATGACCGGACTGCCCGCGATCGTCGACGCCGACACCGGCTTCGGCGAGCCCATGAACGTCGCGCGGACCATCCAGGGCCTCGAGGACGCCGGCCTGGCCGGCTGCCACATCGAGGACCAGGTCAACCCGAAGCGCTGCGGTCACCTGGACGGCAAGGCCGTGGTCGACGAGGACACGGCCCTCAAGCGCATCAAGGCCGCCGTCGACGGGCGTCGCGACCCGAACTTCCTCGTGATGGCTCGCACCGACATCCGCGCGGTCGACGGGCTCGCCGCCGCGATCGACCGCGCGAAGGCGCTGGTCGACGCCGGCGCCGACGCGATCTTCCCCGAGGCGCTGACCAGCCCCGAGGAGTTCGCCGCCGTCCGCGCGGCCGTCGACGTGCCCCTGCTGGCCAACATGACGGAGTTCGGCAAGGGCGAGCTGCTCACCGCGCAGCAGCTCGAGGACATCGGCATCAACATCGTCATCTACCCGGTGACGCTGCTGCGCCTGGCGATGGGCGCCGCGATGCGCGGCCTCGACGAGATCCTCGCCGAGGGCACGCAGGCCGGGCTGCTGGGCCAGATGCAGACCCGGGCCGAGCTCTACGAGCTGCTCGACTACGAGTCGTACGGCAAGTTCGACGCGAACGTGTTCAACTTCAAGCTCTGACCAGCAGCAACGTCCCGTCAACGACGATGGAGGCACACCGCATGACCGAGTCCGACGTCCAGATCCACAAGGGTCTGGCAGGGGTGGTCGTCGACACCACCGAGATCTCCTCCGTGGACGCGGCGAGCAACTCGCTGCTCTACCGCGGCTACCCCGTCCAGCAGCTCGCGGCCACGCGCTCGTTCGAGGAGGTCGCCTACCTGCTCTGGCACGGGGAGCTGCCCACCGAGGACCAGCTCGCCGCGCTGCAGGGGGCCGAGCGGCTCCAGCGCGGGCTCGACGACGCGGTCGTCGCCGCGATCACGGCCCTGCCGCTGACCTGCCACCCCATGGACGTCGTCCGGACCGCGGTGAGCGTGCTCGGTGCGCACGACCCGACCGCCGAGGACTCGTCGCGCGACGCCAACCTGGCCAAGTCCGTGCGCCTGCTCGCCCAGCTGCCGGGCATCGTCGCCCTCGACCAGCGCCGGCGGCGCGGCGAGGCGCCGATCGAGCCCCGCCAGGACCTCGGGTTCGCGGAGAACTTCCTCTGGGTCACCTTCGGCGAGATCCCGGACCCGGTCGTCGCGCACGCGTTCGAGGTGTCGATGGTGCTCTACGCCGAGCACTCGTTCAACGCCTCGACGTTCACCGCCCGGGTCATCGCGTCCACGCTGTCGGACCTGCACTCGGCCGTCACCGGGGCCGTCGGCGCGCTCAAGGGGCCGCTGCACGGCGGGGCCAACGAGGCCGTCATGGAGACGTTCGCGGAGATCGGCACCGCCGACCGCGCGGCGGCCTGGCTCGACGACGCGCTGGCGAACAAGCGCAAGATCATGGGCTTCGGGCACCGCGTCTACAAGCACGGGGACTCCCGCGTGCCGACGATGCGTGAGTCGCTGGTGACGCTGGTCGAGCACTACGACCGCCCGGACATGCTCGACCTGTACGACGCCCTCGAGCAGGCGATGACCGAGCGCAAGAACATCCTGCCGAACCTCGACTACCCGACCGGCCCCGCGTACCACCTCATGGGCTTCGACACCCCGACGTTCACGCCGCTGTTCGTCGCGAGCCGGATCACGGGCTGGACGGCGCACATCATGGAGCAGCTGGGCGCGAACTCCCTGATCCGGCCGCTGAGCCAGTACGTGGGGCCGGCACGACGGGACGTGCCGGAGCGGTGAGCGTCGTCGCGGCCCCGGGCGGCGCAGCCCGCTGAGCCGGTGGGGCGCTCGCTCACGCCGAGGCGATCGGCCGCCCGACGGTCAGCGCGTCCCGCATCGGCCCGTCCAGACCGGTGTACTTCGCGTCCGGCTCGGCCCCCACCGCCTCGAGGACGGTGCTGAAGAAGCACCGGGCGGCGGCGGCCAGCACCACGTCGAGCACCTCGTCGTCGGCGAACCCCAGCGCGCGCAGCTCGTCGAGGTCCTCGGGTCGCAGGTCAGCCGCCCCCGCGGCGACCTTGTCCGCCAGCCGGGCGACCGCGTGGTCGACCTCGGTCAGCTCGTCGGATCCCGCGCCCTGGGCCAGCGCGCGGACCGCGTCCGGGCTCATGTGCGACCTCGCCAGCGCGTCGCCGTGCGCGAGCGCGCAGTAGCTGGAGCGCAGGCGCAACGCCGCGGCCGTCGTCGCGACCTCGTAGCGCCGCGGGTCCATCCCCTTGATCGCCCCGTTCAGCCCCTGCCATGCCCGCAGCACCGCGGGCCGACTGGCGAGCACCCGCGTGTAGTTGGCGACGTGGCCCAGCGTCGCGCGGTCCTTCTCGAACGCGGCGGCCACCTCGCCGGTGGGGTCGTCGTCCTCGCTCGCCTCACGGATCCAGCTCATGCGTCCTCCCGGTGCGTCCCGACGATCATGACGCCCGGCGGAACGGACGTCGAGGCACCTGCTCGTGCGTGGCCGCCGGGCGCAGGTGGGTGTGCTCGAGCGGGCCGCAGGGGCAGAGTGGTCGTCATGCCCGACGCCGTCGCCGCTGCCGCGAACAACGCCGCGTGGTGCGACCTCGTCTGCCGCGCGAGGGGACTGCCGACGGCGCTCCGCGTGGGGCTCTGGTCGACGCCCTACCGCTCCCCCGAGGCGTACCCGGACGCCGTCACGCTGCGGCCGGGCGTCCAGGCCGCCGAGGTGCTCGCCGCCGTCGAGGACTCGGCCGGCGCCTCCGTCAAGGACTCGTTCGCCGACCTCGACCTCGCCCCGCACGGCTACGCCGTGCTGTTCGAGGCCGAGTGGCTGACCCGCCCGGCCGGCTCGCCCCTGGTCCCGAGCCTGCCGTGGCGGACGATCGACGCCACGACGCTCCCCCGCTGGCTCGCCGCGCACGGGTCGTCCGCGATCCTCCCCGCCGCGCTCGACGACCCGCAGGTGAGGCTGCTGCTGGCGGAGGACGCGGGATTGCCGATCGCGGTCGCCGCGCTGAACCGCTCGGGCAGCGGCGCCGACGCCGTCGTCGGCGTCTCGAACGTCGTCGCGCTGCGCGTCGAGCCCGAGGTGGTCTGGTCGGACCTGACGATGATCGCCCGGCGCGAGCTCGGCCCGCTGCCGCTCGTGGGCTACGAGTCCGGGACGGACGTCGTCGCGCCGATCACCGTCGGCTTCGAGCCCGTGGGCCGGCTGCGCGTCTGGCTGCGCTGACGATCCCGCTCCCAGAGCGAGCGCTCGGCCATGGCGCCCAGCCGTTCGGCGACGGCTCCCTCGCCCAGGCCGCGGCCCGTGTAGAGCTGGTCGAAGGTCTCGAAGCTGCTGATCACCCAGAGGATGTCCGTCGCCTCGTCGACGGTGACGTCCGGCCGCAGGTGGCCCTCCTCCGAGAGCCGCTCGGCCAGCCGGCGCTGGCCCTCGGCACGCCCGCGCTCGACCACCTCGAACGCCCGCCGCACAGCCTCGGGCTCGAGCGACCACATCGAGTAGATGGTCCGGGACACGTCGCGCTCGGCGGCGTACACCGCCGCGGCGGCGACGAGCGCCTGCCGCACGGCCTCGCGGGCGTCCGGCAGGGCCACCGCGTCGACGATGCGCTGGAACCCCGTCCGCTCGAGCAGGTCCTGGCCGAGCGCCTCGAACAGCTCCGCCTTGGAGCCGAACACGAGGTAGACGGTCGATCGCGCCACGCCGGCCTCCTGAGCGACCCGCTCGATGGTGAGCGCCTCGCTCGGGGCCGCGCGCAGCCGGTCTCGCATCGCGTCGAGGATTCGGCGGCGGGTCTCGTCGGCCGCCAGTGCCCGCGCCTGCTGGGTGTACTTCCGCGTCGTCACGACGGACATCCTACTTTCACTTGACAACAAGTCCGACAAAAGACACTCTGTCTTGTGAAAGACACGCCGTCCGATGAAATTCCTCACAGGAAGAGCACGACCATGACCCTCACGACCACCCTTCACACCACGTCCGCTCCGACCGTCGTCGTGGTCGGCGCCGGCCCCGCCGGGCTCACGACCGCGATCGCCTTGGCCCGGCACGGCGTCCGCACGCTCGTCGTCGAGCGCCGGACCGCCCTGTCCCCGTTCCCCCGCGCCACCGGCGTCAACCTGCGCACGATGGAGCTGATGCGCGCCTGGGGCCTGGAGGACGCCGTGCGCGCGGGCGCCATCGACGTCAGCGTGACCGGCTGGATGGGCCGCTCGCTCGCGTCGGCCGACGGCGTCGAGACCCCGATGGGCTTCCCGTCGCCCGAGGTCTCGGCCGCGCTCAGCCCGACGACGCCGGTCATCGCGCCGCAGGACCACCTCGAGCCCGTGCTGCTGGAGCACCTGCTCTCACTGCCCGGCACCGAGGTCCGGATGGGCACCGAGCTCGTGGCGCTCGACCAGGACGCCACGGGCGTCACGGTCACGCTGTGCCGCGACGGCGAGACGTCGACCGTGCGCGCTGCGTACGTCGTCGGCGCGGACGGCGCCCACAGCGCGGTCCGCCGCTGCACGGGCATCCCGATGGAGGGCCCGGGCGACCTGGGCGCCTACCTGGCGGTGCTGTTCCGCGGGCCTGTCGCGGACGTCGTCGGCCAGCGGCGCCACGGGCTCTACATGGTGGCCCGGCCCGGACCGCCGTGGGTCTTCCTGCCGACCGACCACGTCGACCGGTGGGTGTTCTCGATGACCTGGGACCCCACGACGGAGACGCGCGACGACTATCCGCGCGAGCGGCTCGTCGAGCTCATCCGGGAGGGCGCCGGCGCCCCGGACCTCGACCCCGAGATCGTGTGGACCGGCGACTTCACGTTCACGGCGCAGCTCGCGACCCGGTACCGCGAGGGTCGGGCGTTCCTGGTCGGTGACGCCGCGCACCGCATGACCCCGCGCGGCGCGGCCGGGATGAACACGGCGATCCACGACGGCTACGACCTCGGCTGGAAGCTCGGGTGGGTGCTCCGCGGCTGGGCGCCCGAGTCGCTGCTCGACACCTACGAGGCCGAGCGCCGGCCCGTCGGGCTGCGCAACGTGGAGCGCTCGGCCGTGGCCTCCGCGCAGCGCGACGTCTCCGAGGACTACCTCGACGACCTGGCGGACCGGATCACGCACGCGTGGCTCCCGGACGGTCGGACCTCGACGCTCGACCTGCTGGGCGACGGGCTCACGGTCCTCGCCGGACCGGACGCGCGCGTCTGGCAGGGCCCGTGGAACGGCATCCCCGTCGAGGTCCACCGCGTCGACCCGGCCGTCGCGGACGCGCTGCGCCTCGGGGACGACGGTGCCGTCGTCGTCCGGCCGGACGGCCGAACGGTCGCCCGGTGGACGTCGTCGTCGAACGCGTCGTTCCTGTCCGCGGCGGTCGGCGCGGCGGTGCGCGGGCCGGCGACGGCCGAGGCGGCGTGAGCTGCTACGGCTCGATCTCGAACCCGGTGAGCCCCTCGGGCTCCTCGCTCGTGACGTCGACGCCGGACACGCCGGCACCGCCCGGTCCCGTGCGGCACCAGGCCTCGAGGGCGTCGACCGCAGCGTCGGCGCCCTCGAGCACGGCCTCCACCGTCCCGTCGGAGCGGTTGCGCACCCAGCCGTGCACCCCGAGCCGCCGCGCCTCGCGGGACAGCGACCAGCGGTAGCCGACGCCCTGCACCGACCCGTGGACCACGACGCGGTGGCGGATCATCGGGGCCTGTCCGCGGTGCTGTGCTCCGCGTTGCTGTACTCCGCGTTGCTGTACTCCGCCGGGCCGAAGACGACGAGGACGTGCAGGTCCTCCTCGACGTCGACGAAGCGGTGCGGCTCGAGCGCCGGGACGAACGCGACCGCACCGGGACCGACCTCGACCGTCAGGTCCGGGGTCCACAGCCGCGCCCGCCCCCGCAGGACGACGTAGATCTCGTCCTCGGTGTGCGGCTGCTGCGGGTCGGCGTCGGCCGCGCGGAGCACGTAGGTGCCGACACTCAGCGCGGGGACGCGGAGGTGCTCGGTGTACGCGGTCTCGCCGGGCAGGCCGGCGCCCTGGAGGAGGTGCACCGCACCAGTCTGCCTCGCGGAGGCGCGTCAACTCCGGGTTGACGCGCGCGGATCGTCAACCTACGGTTGACGCATGACGACGACCCGCCTCCAGAACCCCGTCCGGCTCGACGACCTCATCGAGGCCATCACCACCACCCAGCCGACGGTCCTCGACCAGCTCACCACCGCCGTGCTCACCGCGCAGGCCCTCGGCGACGTCGCCGACCACCTCATCGGCCACTTCGTCGACCAGGCCCGGCGGTCGGGCGCCTCGTGGACCGAGATCGGCGCGAGCATGGGCGTCACCAAGCAGGCCGCGCAGAAGCGGTTCGTGCCCAAGGACCCCGGCACACCGTCCGAGCCGTCCGCCGCCCAGGGCTTCGCCCGCTACACCGACGCCGCCCGCGCCGTCGTCGTGGGGGCGCAGAACGCGGCGCACGCCGCCGGCAACACCGAGATCACGCCCGCACACCTGACGCTGGCCCTGCTCGACGCACCGGACGAGGTCGGGGCGCGCGCGGTCGCGGCGCAGGTCACGTCGCTCGTCGACGCCCGCCGCACGCTCACGGCCGTCCTCGCGCCCGCCGTCTCCCCCGTCCCCGCGCTCATCCCGTTCGACGCGGGCGCCAAGAAGGCGCTCGAGCTGACGTTCCGGGAGGCCGTGCGGCTCGACGACGAGAGCGTCGACACCGGACACCTCCTGCTCGCCCTGCTCGAGGCCGACGACGGGACCGGACCGGTCGCGGCCCTCGGCCTCGACAAGGCTGCCGCCGAGGCGTTCGTCGTGTCCGAGCGCGCCGAGGCCGACGCCGTCGGCTGAGCTGCCCCGCGCGGCCCTCGTCCGTCGGCGCTGAGCCCATGACGGCGCCGCCCGGCGCGCGTCCTGGTACGCGTCCGTCCCGTCAGCAGGGAAGATGCTCAGGTGACTTCCTCGAGCGTGACCTCTGCCGACCGGACGGACGCGGGCCGCCGCTTTCGGACCGCCCTGTTCGTCGACTTCGACAACGTCTACATCGGCCTGCAGCGTTTGGACCCCGTCGCCGCCGAGGCGTTCGCGACGAACCCCGCCCACTGGCTGAGCGAGCTGGAGTCCGGCACCGACTCCGAGGGCGACTTCACCCGACGCTTCCTGATCCGCGCCTGCTACCTGAACCCGTCCCGGTTCTCGCAGTTCCGGCCCAACTTCACGCGCGCCGGCTTCCAGGTGGTCGACTGCCCGTCGCTGACCCAGCAGGGCAAGAGCAGCGCCGACATCAACCTGGTCCTGGACGCCGTCGACGCCCTCGCCGCGCCGACCCAGTACGAGGAGTTCGTCATCGTGTCGGCCGACGCCGACTTCACGCCCCTGGCCCTGCGCTGCCGCGCCGCCGACCGCCGGGTCACGATCATCACCGCCAGCCCGGCGGCGAGCGCGTACCGCTCGGTCGCGGACACCGTGGTGACCGCCGACGAGCTGGCCGACCTGGTGACGCAGACGGCGTCGACCCTGGCCGTCGAGAGCTCCGTGTCCGAGGCGCAGGTGCCGTCCGAGGCGCCGGCCGCCGACCCTGCACCGACAAACGTCCTCAAGCAGCCCGCACGGGCGAAGAAGCCGCCCGAGCTCCCGGCGGCGAGCGCCGCCGTGAGCAAGGCGGTCCTCCAGCGCGTCCGGACGGCGGACCGGCCCGTTCCCCTCGGAACGATCGTGCAGGTGGCACAGAAGGCGGACCCCACCCTGCCGGAGACCAAGTGGGCAGGCACCGGTGGGATCCTGCAGTGGCTGGCGCGGACCCTTCCGGAGCTGGGGACGTCGTCTCGCCCGCCGGGTTTCGTCTGGGACCCCAAGCGCTTCGGCGAGGCAGACCTGCCTGGGGCGGTCACGGACACGGCACCGAGCGCGCTCCAGCGCCAGGTGGTGACGGTGACCGACACGCCCGGCCTGAGCCAGTCCAACTATCGCGTGCTTCTGACGGCCCTCGCCGCCGACCTCGCGAAGCACCCCTTCGATCGCGCCGGGACGTCGAAGCGTGTGCGCGACGCGTGCCAGAAGGCCGGCGCCAAGGTCGGTCGGTCCACCGTGAACTTCGTCATCGGCGGCATCATCTTCGCCGGCCTCGAGCTCACGCCGACCACCGGCGCCGGCGACCTCGCCCTGGCGTGGACCGAGAACGTGGTCGGCCTGTGCCGCGGCGCCCGGATGCAGCTCAGCCCCGGCGACGTCGCGGCGATCGGCGCGTGGGTGGGCGGCGGCCTCCTGGAGGACTGAGGACGACGCCCGCGGCAGCGAGGACGCGCCGCGGGCCGTGCTGGCTCAGCGGTCGTAGTCGAAGCGCAGCCGCATGCGGTCCCCGCGGAACACGATCGACGAGTACTCGAACGGCCGCGCCAGGGCGTCGAAGATCACGTCCTGCAGCTGCAGGGCCGGCTCGCCGCGCCGCATGCCCAGGTGCTTGGCGTCGGCGGTGCTCACCGCGACGGCCTCGAGGTCCTCGCGCACGTGCTTCATCGGCAGCCCGTAGTGCTCCTCGAGCACCACACAGAGCTGGTTGGCGACCACGTCGTGCCCATCGAGCCCCGGCGCGAGCCGGGCCGGGACGTAGGACCGGTGCAGGCTGATGGGCTCGCCCTGCACGGAGCGCACGCGGACGATCACGTACGTCTCGTCGCCCTCGCCGAGCGCCAGCCGCTCGCGGACGCCCTGCGACGGCGTCTCCAGCGCGAGCGACACGAGCCGCGTGGACGTCTCGTACCCGAGGCCCTCGAGCTGCTCGCGCACGCCCCGGTAGGCGGGCGAGATCGCGTTGATCTTGGGCGTCGCGACGTAGGTCCCCTTGCCAGGCACGCGGAGCAGCAGGCCGTCGGCGACGAGCTTGGTGAGCACCCCTCGGACCGTCATGCGGCTGAGCCCGAACATGCGGTTGAGCTCGTTCTCGGACGGGATGCGCTGCCCCGGCGCCCACTCGCCGCTGGCGATCCGGGCGTGCAGGATCTGCTCGAGCTGCGCGTAGAGCGGCACCGCCGACTCCCGCTCCAGGACATCCGTCATGGGCACAGAATTCCACGGATCTCGCTCGCCTGGTCGTGCATGAGTAGACCTGTCTAGACTGCGGACAGATCGGGACGATGCGGTCCCGGTCGATCGGATGGCCCGTCCCGCTACCGCGCGGCGAAGTCCCGGTCACGCAGGGCCTCTCCCCCGGAGGGCTGGACATGATCTCGTCGACGCTCGCGATGACGCGGACCGCTCGCGAGCACGGCTACGCGGTCCCGGCGGTCAACATCCTCGACGACCTGAGCCTGCGCGCGGTGATCGCGGCCGCGGTCGCCGCGAGCTCGCCGATGATCATCCAGATCTCCGTCAAGACCGTCCGTTCGATCGGCACGGACCTGATCACGACGATGTTCCGGTCAGCGGCGGCCGACGTCCCGGTGCCCGTGGCCCTGCACCTCGACCACTGCCCCGACCGCGCCGTGATCTCGGACGTCGTCCGGGCCGGGTGGTCGTCGGTGCTCTTCGACGCCTCGAACCGCGACCTCGAGACCGCCGAGCGCGAGACGGCCGAGGTGGTCGCCGAGGCGCACGCGGCGGGCGTCGACGTCGAGTCGGAGATCGAGAACATCATCGGCGTCGAGGACGGCGTCGGCTCGGACGTCTCCCTGCACTCCTACGACGTCCCCACGCTCGCGGCCGTCGCGGAACGCACCGGCGTCGACCTCCTGGCCCCCCAGCTGGGCACCGCGCACGGCGAGTACAAGGCCCAGCCGGTGCTGCTGCCCGAGCGGGTCCGCGAGCTCGCCGCACTCACCGACAAGTCGATCGTGCTGCACGGCGGCACGGGCCTGTCCGCCGACGACTTCGCGGCCTTCATCGCCGCCGGCGTCTCCAAGATCAACATCTCGACGGGGGTCAAGGTCGCGTACATGCGGTCGGCCGAGAAGCACCTCGCGGAGGCGCGCGCCAAGGACAAGTGGGACCCGCCGTCGATGTTCCGGGACATCTCCGACGCCGTGCAGGCCGCGATCACGCTGCACATCGAGGAGTTCGGCGCGGCCGGGAAGGCCGGATCATGAGCCCAGCGCTGGTGTTCGACTGCGACGGCGTGCTCGCCGACACCGAGCGCGACGGCCACCTGCCCGCGTTCAACCAGACGTTCGCCGACGCCGGCCTCCCGATCCACTGGAGCGAGGCGGAGTACGGGCAGCTCCTCGCGATCGGCGGCGGCAAGGAACGGCTGGCGACCGTGTTCACGCCGCTGTTCGTCGAGACCGCGCACCTGCCCACCGACCCGGAGGAGCAGAAGGAGCTCATCGCGCAGTGGCACAAGGCCAAGACCGCGCACTACACGGCGATGGTGGCCGACGGGGTCATGCCGGGACGGCCGGGCATCGCGCGGATCGTGGCCTCGGCGAACGCGGCCGGCTGGCGGCTGGCCGTCGCGTCGACGTCCGCCGAAGCGTCGGTGCGCGCGGTGCTGGAGCACGCCGTCGGCGCCGACCTGGCCGCGCAGTTCGCGGTGTTCGCCGGCGACGTCGTTCCCGCGAAGAAGCCGGCGCCGGACATCTACCTGCTCGCGCTGCGCGAGATGGGCCTCGGACCCGCCGACGTCGTCGTCGTCGAGGACAGCGCCAACGGCCTGCGGGCCGCGCTCGGCGCCGGCCTGCGCACGGTCGTCACGGTGAGCAGCTACACGGCCGACGAGGACTTCACGGGGGCGTCGCTCGTCGTGAGCTCGCTGGGCGACCTGCCCGACACGCCCGCCGACGTCCTGGCCAACCCGCACGGCCTGTCCATCGACGGGCAGGTCGAGCTGTCTCACATCGCGCACCTGCTGCAGACCCCCTAGCCCCCGCCCCCCGAGAGAGAGTCCCCCGCCGTGTCCGATGCCCGCGTCGAGTCCGTCGTCCGCACCATCGCCCAGACCTGCATCGAGAACGAGAAGTACTTCGGCGACCTGGACTCCGTCGTCGGTGACGGGGACTTCGGGTTCTCGCTCGCCCGCGGGTTCGAGAACGTCGACGCCCAGTGGGACACGTTCGACCGCACCGACACGGGGACCTTTCTGCAGAAGGTCGCCCTCGTGATGACCGGTCGGATCGGCGGGACGTCCGGACCGATCTGGGGCACCGCGTTCCTGCGCGCGGCCGGGCAGGTCAAGGGCAAGCAGGAGGTCACGGGCGACGACGTCGTCCTCATGCTGCGGGCTGCGATCGAGGGCATCAAGGCGCGCGGCGGCGCCGACCTGGGCGAGAAGACGCTCCTCGACGCCCTCGCGCCCATGACCGACACGATCGAGAAGGAGCTCGCCGCGGGCTCGTCGGCACCCGACGTCGCCCGCGCCGCCGCCGTGACGGCACGCGACGCCGCCGAGGCGACGAAGCCGATGCAGGCCCGCCGCGGCCGCGCGTCGTACACCGGCGAGCGCAGCATCGGGTCGGTCGACCCGGGTGCCGTCGCCGTCGCGGTGCTGGCGGAACGGATCGCCGACACCTGGTGACCCACACACGTCCGCGCCTCGGGGGCGACGCGGCGGCACGTCCGGAAATCACGACGATGTGGAGGAACGACTGATGAAGAAGTTCGTCAACGACCCGAAGAACTTCGTCCCCGAGATGCTCAAGGGCATCGCGCTGGCCAACCCCGACACCCTGCGGTACGTCCCCGAGTACAACCTGATCATGCGGGCCGACGCCCCGAGCCACGACAAGGTCTCGATCATCCAGGGGTCCGGGTCCGGCCACGAGCCGGCGCACGTGATGGTGGTCGGCAAGGGGATGCTCGACGGGGCGTGTCCCGGGGACGTGTTCGCCGCGCCGCCCATGGAGTACGTGCTGGAGACAGCGAAGCTGCTGGCCTCGGACAAGGGCGTGCTGCTGCTGGTCAACAACTACACGGGCGACAAGATGGCGTTCGAGATGGCCGCCGAGCTGGCCGAGGCCGAGGGCCTCAACGTCAGGACGCTGTTCATCAACGACGACGTCGCGGTCAAGGACTCGACCTGGACGGTCGGCCGTCGTGGCGTCGCGGGCAACTTCTTCGTCATGAAGGCCGTCGGAGCCGCATCCGAGGCGGGGGCCTCGCTCGAGGAGCTCGTCCGCATAGGCGAGAAGGTCAACTCCGTCACGCGGACCATGGGCATCGCGCTCACGCCGTGCACGCCGCCCGCCAAGGGCTCCCCGCTCTTCGAGCTGGCCGACGACGAGATGGAGGTCGGGGTCGGGATCCATGGCGAGCCCGGTCGTCGTCGCGCCAAGCTGGTGAGTGCCGACGAGATCATCGACGAGCTGCTCGGCGCGGTCGTCCCCGACCTGCCGTACTCGTCGGGCGACGAGGTCGCGCTCATGATCAACGGCCTGGGCGGCACCCCGATCAGCGAGCTGTACCTGCTCTACGGGCTGGCGCACGAGAAGCTCGCCGCGCAGGGCATCACCGTCGGCCGCAGCTACGTCGGCGAGTACTGCACGTCGCTCGACATGGCCGGAGCGTCGCTGACGCTGGTGAAGCTCGACGACGAGATCAAGGAGCTGCTGCTGGCCCCCGCGGAGATCGCCAACCGCGTGTTCTGAGCGACGTGAGGTCCTGAGCGCCGGGCGTTCTGATCGAGCCCACTCCCGAGCGCCACGCGCGGTGGCCCGCTGCACCCGCCGCGCGTGGCCGTCGTTCCTTGACCGGTACACCTTTTCCTTACCGGTACACCTTGTGCTCGCGCGTCCGGATTGTCATGCTTCCCGTGACGGCTCGCGCCGTCGGTTTTCGCGAACGGTCATCCGACAACGACGTAGGAGACTCCGTGTCCAGACCCCTGCCCCGCACCCGCTCGATGCTGCTCGCTGCCGCCAGTGTGGTAGCGCTCTCACTCGCTGTCGCGGCCCCGGCCGCGGCCCACGACGGCCGCGGCCACCACGCACCACCGCCGGCCACGCGCCTCTTCACTCCCCCGCCGGACAAGGGGGCCGTCAAGCAGATCGCCCAGCTGGTGAAGCAGCATCAGTGGGCCGACGCCACCGCGCTCACCAAGATGGCCGCCACACCGCAGGCCGTCTGGTTCACGTCCGGGACGCCGAAGGACGTCAAGAAGGCCGTCCAGAAGACGATGCTCCAGGCCAGGGTCACGCACACCATCCCGGTGCTCGTCGCGTACGACCTGCCGTTCCGCGACTGCGCGCAGTACTCGGCGGGCGGCGCGGCCGACACGGCGTCGTACCTGGCGTGGATCGACGCGTTCGCGGCGGGCATCGGCAGCGGTCAGGCAATCGTCCTGCTCGAGCCCGACGGGCTCGGCATCATCCCCTGGTACACGTCGATCAACGGCGCGCAGGAGTGGTGCCAGCCGGCCGAGCTGAACCCGGCCACCGCCGCATCCGACCGGTTCACGCAGGTCAACGGCGCGGTCGACCGGCTCACCGCCCTGCCGAACACCTCGGTGTACCTGGACGGCACGCACTCCGGCTGGCTGGGCGTCGGCGACATCTCCGACCGCCTGCACAAGGCCGGCGTCGAGAAGGCCGACGGGTTCTTCCTCAACGTGTCCAACTACGAGCTGTCCGAGCGCCAGGTGAAGTTCGGCTCCTGGATCTCGCAGTGCCTCTGGTACGGCACCAACACCGCCGAGGGCGGCTGGCGCGTCGGCCACTTCGACTACTGCGCCTCCCAGTACTACCCGGCCAACCCCGCGGACTTCTCCACGTGGGCACTGACGGACCAGTGGTACACGGACAACGTCACGCTCGCCGCGAACCCGCCCAGCGGGCCCGACGTCCTCGCGCACGCCGTCATCGACACCAGCCGCAACGGTCAGGGTCCGTGGACCGCGCCCGCCGGCAGCCCCGCCGGCGACCCGCAGGTCTGGTGCAACCCGCCGGGCCGAGGCCTCGGTCTCAAGCCGACGCTGACCACCGGCAGCCCGTACGTCGACGCCTACCTCTGGGTGAAGATCCCCGGCGAGTCCGACGGCCAGTGCACGCGTTGGGACCCGGCAGGCGGCATCGACCCGGTGCGCGGCTACGCCGACCCCGCGGCCGGTGACTGGTTCCCGGAGATGGCGCTGGAGCTGGTGCACAACGCGAACCCCGGGCTCTGACGCTCGTCGCGTTCTGACAGACGTCCGGTGGGGGCTGGGAGGCTCCCACCGGACGTTGGTCGACCTCCCTGCACCATTCCTCAGCGGATGCCCGACCACACGGCGGGCGCGACCGGGCACCGCGTCACCGGCTTCGCGGGTCCAGCCACATCGGGCGTGCAGGCGACGACGACATGACGAGCGAGCTCGCCGTCACGTCACCGGGCTACCCGCTCGTGGTCGCCGGTCGTGGCGGTGACCACGACATGACGAGCACGCACACGTCGTCGCGTTCGACGTCGGCGTGCGTGAGCAGCTCGTCGACCAGGGAGCCCACCGAGCCCGGCGGCTCGAGCAGTGCGGCGGTGGCCTCGGCGAGGGCGTCAAGCCCGGCTCGCAGCGACCGGTTGCGTCGCTCGACCAGGCCGTCCGTGTAGAGCACGAGGCGATCGCGCGGGTCGAGGGTGACCTCGGCCTCGACCCGGCCGGAACCGAGCCCGAGCGGCATCGACCGACCGTCCCAGAGGAGCTCGTGCGCGCCGGTCGCACCGAGCCGCAGCGGGGGCAGATGGCCCGCGCACGCGTACCGGACCCGACCGGTGTCCAGCTCCACCTCGGCGTAGGCGAGGGTCGCCATGAAGCCGACGCCCGCCTGCTCCACGAACCGGTCGAGCCGAGCCAGCAGGGCCGCAGGCCCGACACCGGGACCGGCCACCGCGCGGACCGCGCTGCGCAGCTGGCCCATCGCGGTCGCGGCGTGCAGCCCGCGGCCGACGACGTCGCCGACCACGATCGCGAGCACGTCGTCGTCGGTCAGGAACGCGTCGTACCAGTCGCCGCCGACCTCGAGCGCCTGCACGCCGGGCCGGTACTCGTGGGTCACGGTGAACCGGTCGTCGGCCGGCAGGTTGGTGGTGAGCAGCGCCAGCTGGAGCTCGCGCGCCACCGACGCCTCTCGCGCGGCGGCGCTGTCCGCAGCGGTCCGGGCCGCGAGCAGCTCGCGCTCGTAGCGGGAACGTTCGAGAGCGCCGGAGAGTGCGACATCCACGATGCGGTCGCCACCGTCGGTGATCCGGGTGCGAGCCGACATGAGGACGGGGAGGCGCCCGCCGGGCCCGCGCAGCTCGACCGCGACCTCGTCGACCCTGCCCTGCATGTGCAGCAGCGGGGACAGGTGGGTCTCCCAGTAGATCCGGCCGCCGACGGAGAGCAGCTCGCTCAGACGCGTCGACCCCAGCACGTCGTCGGGCTCACGACCGACCCACTCCAGGAACATCCGGTTGGCGTCGGTGATCGTGCCGTCGCCGTCGAGCCGCAGCAGGGCGACCGGCGCGACGTCCCAGGCGTCGCTACGACCCGACGGCGGCATGCGACAGGTAGGACGCGATGGCGGCGACGACCTGGTCGGGCGCGCTCAGGTTCGGGCAGTGCCCGACGGCGTCGAGCACGACGAGCTCGCTGCCCGCCAGGTGCTCGTGCACGTACCGCCCGACCTCGGGCGGCGCGATGACGTCCTCGCGGCACTGCAGCACGAGGGCGGGCGTCGTGACGGCGGCCAGGTCCGCGCGGTTGTCCGACAGGAACGTCGCCCGCGCGAACCGCTTGGCGATCTCCGGGTCGGTCCGGCAGAACGAGTTGGTCAGCTCGTCGCCCAGCTCGGGCCGGTCGGCGTTGCCCATGATGACCGGGGCGATGAACGCCGACCAGCCGAGGTAGTTGTCGTCCATCGTCTCGAGCAGCTCGTCGATCTCGACCGCGCTGAACCCGCCGCGGTAGTCGTCGTCATCGACGTAGCGCGGGCTCGGCCCGACGAGCACGAGCCGGTTGAACAGGTCGGGGCGGCGGGTGGCCGCGAGCGCGCCGATCATCGCGCTGACCGAGTGTCCGACGAACACCACTGGACCGAGGGCGAGCTCCTCGAGGATCTGCACGACGTCGTCCGCGTAGCCGTCGAGAGAGTCGTAGCGCTGCGGGTCGTAGGCGGAGAGGTCCGACCCGCCGGCGCCGACGTGATCGAACAGGACGACGCGGTGCGTCGACTCGAACGCGGGCGCGACGAACCGCCACATGCTCTGGTCGCACCCGAACCCGTGCGCGAACACCATCGCGGGCGCGCCGGGGTCGCCGGTGAGCACGACGTTGTTCCTGGCCGTCACGGTCATGGGTCGACAGTAGGCCGCGCGAGGACCGCCGTCGGACAACACCCGGGCTCGCGACCCGTCGACTACGACGCGTATGCAGCCGACCGAGCGACAGCCGAGCGAGGGTTCAGAAGGGTGGGTCTCCCCAGTCGCGGGGCGGTGGGGGTGCGGGCGGCAGGGGCCGGTGCTCGTGGGACGACGAGGCCGCCAGGACGGGCTGCGGATCTCGGTCGTACGTCAGGCCGAGCGGGCTGGTCCAGCTGGAGACGCCGGAGGTGCGGTCGTAGCTGACCTTCCAGTGGCCCTCGGTCTTGGCCCGGTGATGATGTCGGCACAAGCAGTGGAGATTCGCCTCGCAGGTCTGCGAGGCGCCGGGTCGGCTGTGGTCGTACGGCTCACGGTGGTCCAGGTCGCAGCGGACGGCCGGCTGACGGCAACCCGGGAAGGTGCACGTCTGGTCGCGCGCCTGCACCAGCCTGGTGAGGTCGGCGCCGGGCCGGTAGGCGGTGGTCCCGACCTCGCACATCTGCCCGGCCGGATCGGTCAGCACTCGCCGCCACGTGCCGTCCTGCGCGATCTCCCGGGCCATCGACGCGGGGATCGGGCCGAACGAGCCGAGGTAGCCGGGTGCGTCGTCCAGGCCGAGCAAGGTGGTCGCCGCGACGGTGAGCTGGACCGCGACCCGCTGACCGCCTCGCGTCGGCAACGGCATGCCGTCGGGGGTCGTCTGCCGGTCGAGGATGCCCAGGAAGATGTCCGCGAACGCGTCGGCTCGTCGCTGGTCCGCCGTCCGGTCGTCGCTGCCGACCCGCGTGGTCCCCGCGAGCGCGTCCACCGTGGTGAAGACGGCCAGCGCCTGGTCGGCGGGCAGGTACGCCCCCACCCACGCCATCGCGTCGCGGACGGGGGTCAGCTCCACCCGCCGGTCGGAGCGCTCCTTGGCGACGCGGCGCTTGGCCGCGGCCGCGTCCGCCCCGATCACGGCGGCCCGCACGTGCCGCGCCAGCTGCGGGGCGGTCATCCCGCCGGCCGCGACGACCGCGTCCGCCACCACGTCGCGTGCGGACGCCCGGCCCGCGACAGCGACCTCCTCGAGGATCACGTCGACCTTGCGAGCCCCGATCAGACCGCCTGACCACGCGTTCGCGAGCGCAGGGTACTTGTCCGCCTGCTCCGCCCGGACGATCAAACGCTCGGCTGCGGGTCGCGTGCACACCAGCGCGCTGGCCAGCTCGTCGCCGCCCAGGCGGAGGGTGTCCGGCCCGCTCCGGAGAGCCAGCTCCCGCACCAACGCCGCCTGCTCGGCCTGCGCCGCCGCAATCGCCTGCTCCCAGCCCACGATCGCGTTGACCAGGTGCGCCCCAGGCATATCGGCCGGCTCCACCGATTCGAGGACGCCCGCCAGCGCCGACACCGGCAGCCGCGGCTCGACCGGGAACGCGGGCAGCATGGGCGCGGCCTCACGCGGTGCCAACGAGCCGTCCACGAACGGATCGAGGATCCTGACCCGGAACTCGGGAAGCGGATCGGGCACGTACGGCTCCGGCCAGTCCGGCGCCTCCGAGATCGGGGACGGATCCCAGGGCTCGACCGTGTCGACCCATGACGGCCACGGGAGCTCGAGCTCGGTGTCGGGCTTACACACTGCCGTCACGTCGATCTCCTTCCCGCGCCGCCATCTCGACCGTTCGTACAAGTGTACGAACACGTTCGGACATCGGCCTCTCAGCGGAGCGACGCCGTGGACGGTCTCACGACGGTCGGGGCTGTGGGCGGCTCGACGCTCGACAGCAAGCAGCAGGCTGAGCGGCCGGCCCGGGCCGCGATGTACCGACAGCCATGAGAGAGACGACTGACTCGTCGGCGATCGCGACCGGTGGCCCGGCCGGCGCCCGGAACAGGCCGGCGCCGGCACCCCGGGGATGCCGACGCCGCCCGATCCGTCAGTGAGTGGTCGACGACACCCCGTTGGTCGCTGCGCCGTTGGTCGTCGGCTCGTGCGGGGCCGGCACGACGACCGTCGACGAGTCCGTGAGCTGCCCGATGATCTGCGTCAGGTCCAGCCCGGTCGTGGACTTGATCAGCTCCTGCAGCTGCAGGAAGTTGCCGGCGACGGCCTTGGGGAGCGCGGACGCGCCGTCGGTCGACACGACGGTGAGGGTGTCGATGTTGCCCATGGGCGCGGCGAGCTGCTTGGCGATCTCCGGCAGGGTGTCGAGCAGGCGGTCGAACACGGCGGCCTGGTTGAACTCCTTGTAGGCCTCGGCGCGCTGCTGCAGTGCCTCGGCCTCGGCCTTGCCGCGGGCGAGCACGGCGGCGGCCTCGGCCTCGCCCTCGAGCTTGGTGGCGGTCGCCTGCGCCGAGCGGAGCGCCAGCTCACCGGCGCCGCGCAGCTCGTTCTCGGCCTTGGCGGCCTCGGCGGCCTTGACCGCGGTGACCCGCTGCGCCTCGGCGTGCTGCTCGAGCCGGTAGCGCTCGGCGTCGGCGGGGCGCCGGACGGTCGTGTCGAGCTGGCGCTCGGTCAGCGCGGCCTGGCGCTGGGCGACGAGCTCCTCCTGCGCGAGGATCTCCTGCTGGCGCGCCGCGGCCTCGAGCGGACCGGCGGACGCGGACAGGGCCTTTGCGCGGTCGGTCTCGGCGAGGATCTCGGCCTGCCGCAGGTCGAGCGAGCGCTGGTAGTTGGCCACCTGCGTCTCGGCGTCGATCCGCTTCTCCTCGGACAGCCGCCGCGCCTCGGCCTCGGCGATCTCGGCCTCGCGGCGGATCGCTGCGGCGGACGCACGGCCCATGTCGAGGATGTAGGTGCCGCCGCCGTGGTCGGTGACCTCCTGGATGGTGAACGCGTCGAGGCTCAGGCCCTGCGCGCTCAGCGAGCCCGTGACCGACTCCAGCACCTGCTGCGAGAACGACTCGCGGTCGCGGATGACCTGCTCGACCGTGAGGTTGCCGACGATCGCCCGCAGCGCGCCGGAGAGCTGGTTCGTCGTGAAGTTGTCGATCTCCTCCTGCTGGCTGCCGAACCGCTGGGCCGCCGCACGGATGGAGACGTCCTCGTTGTGCACCTTGACGATCGCGACGCCCGACACCGTGAGCGCGATGCCCTGCGACGACGGTGCCCCGTTGACCTCGACCGTGATGCGGCGCGACGACATGTCGAGCACCGACAGCTGCTGGACGAACGGCAGCACGAACACGCCGCCGCCGGTGACGACCTTCTGCCCGGACAGGTCGCCGGACCGCTTGCCCTTGCGACCCGTGACGATGAAGGCCTCGTTGGGCTTGGCCACGCGGTACCGCTTGGCGATCGCGATGGCGACGATCAGGACGACGAGGACCAGCCCGGCCACGGCGAGGACGGGCAACCAGCTGTCAGGCAGCACAAGAGCTCCTAGAGAGTGACGGACGACGACGAGCTGACCTTGACGACGCCAGGGCCGAGGTTGGCGACGACGGTGACGCCGGACCCGGTGGGCACGGGCTCGTCGGCGCGCGCCGCGAGAGCCGTGCTCTGCCCGGCGACGACCAGCGAGATCTGCCCGAGGCCGCCCGCCGGGATGGACGTGGTGACCGTGGCGGTCTGGCCGACGTAGTCGCCGCTGGTGATCTGGTGGGCGGTAGGCCCGTTGCTCAGCGCGCGGGTCCCGGCTCCGGCGCCGGCGCCCACGAGGGCACCCGCCACGACTCCCCCGAGCGACGCCACGAGCACGCTCACGTCCGTCGTCGACAGCAGGAGGCCGCCGACGATGCCGAACGTGGCCAGGAACGAGAGCACGACCGTCGACGACAGGTAGCCGCCGGTGAAGTCGATGCTGTCGAGCGCCGGGTCGAGGAAGTCACCGACCGTGACGGTGAGGACCAGGAGCAGCAGCGCGACCCCGGCGATCACCCAGAAGATCAGCACGCGTCGAGGTCCTCACGGTCGGCAGGGAATGTCGGAGGCTCGGTTATACCGTGCGGCGGACCGCCCGCGCGGCGGAAATCCGACGTTGTGGACGACGGGTCCCCGGAACCATCCGAACGGCGGCGGTCAGGCGCGGGCGTATCCCCGCAGGCTGTCGACGACGAGCTCCGGGACCTCGTCGTCGTCGCCGCCGACGGACCGCCCCGGGAAGTCGAAGACGGCCAGCATGACCTGCATCGGGTAGGTCGGCGGACGCGGGCAGGTGCGTACCACGACGCCGTCGACGAGGAGCTGCGCGCGCTCGGCCGTCCAGTCGAGCGCGTAGCTGTGGAACACCGACACGTCGATCGGCAGCCGGACCGCGGCCCAATCCTCGACCACGTCGGGGTCCCGGAACGGGTGCAGGCCGACGCCGACAGCGGCGGACCCCGGACGGACGGCGTCGCCGAACACCTCCATCACGCAGATCTCGGCCGACCGCGACGGTTCGTCCTCGAGCCCGACCAGCCAGCACGCGACCATCGACCGCGGCGTCACCACGGCTCGAGCCCGCAGCTCGATGAGCCCGCTCGACGGCGTCCAGCCCCGGAACGGCTCCTGCTCCTCGCGCACCACGAGCCCGTCGCGGTACGGCTGCTGCCCGCGGGTGCCGCCCACCGGCCCGGACCAGTTGCCGGACTGGATGCCGGACACCCTCGTCGGCGGCAGGTGGTCGCCCTCGCACCAGACGCCCTGCGACGGCGGGATCCGCAGCACCAGGCAGGAGTCGCGCACCTCGTAGGACGCCCGCGTCCGCTCCCGGGAGCTCCAGGCCGGCAGGTAGTGCGGCAGCCAGACGGCAGGATCGAGGTCGGGGCCGTCGAAGTCGTCCTCGAAGACCAGTCCGTCGGGGTGGTCGGTCACGAACCCAGTCTCCGACAGCACCGAGCAGAAGGCAGCCCCTCCATGGACGTCCCCCGCTGGGCGCTCGCGTCCGCGATCGCCGCACCCGTCGCCATGATCGGCGGGTGGACCCTCGCGGCCGCGCAGCAGCCGTCGTTCGACGCGGTGCAGGAGACCATCAGCGCGCTCGCGGCCTCGACCGCGACCGACCCCTGGATCATGACCGCCGGCCTCGCGATCACCGGCGTGGCGCACATGGTCACCGCCGCCGGCCTGCGACCCGTCCCCCGGGTCGCCCGCGGGCTGCACGCGCTCGGCGGGGCCGCCACGCTCGCTGTCGCGGCCCTGCCCGTCGACGCCTACCCGAAGGCCCACGGCATCGCCGCGGGGATCGGGTTCGGCGCCCTCGCCCTGTGGCCGGCGTTCTCGCGACGCCGCGGCGCGACCGGCATCCTGCGGCCGGCGGTCGGCGTCGGCGCGTCCGTCGTGCTGGTCGGGCTGCTCGGCGCCTTCGTCGTCGAGCTGCAGGGCGACGGCGACGCGACGGGGCTCACCGAGCGTGCCGTCGCCGGCGCGCAGGCCCTGTGGCCCCTGGTCGTCGTCGTGGCCCTGCGCCGCCGGCAGCGCTGACGGGTCCGACGACGCCGGACGCCGGCGCCCACGCGGGGCGCCGGCGTCCGCCGGGATCGAGCCACCTAGGGCTGCACGCGCGGCGCTGCCTGCACCTCAGGCGAGCCGGTCCGTCAGGACGTCGAACGCCGAGTCCCACCCGTCGTAGACGTCCTCGTCGCCGGGCCGGCCGCCGATGCCGTCGACGTGGAACACCATGCGCGTGCGCTGGCCGAGGTCCTCGAGCGTCACGGTGATCACGGGCGCGAGCGACTCCGGGTCGTCCGGGTTCGCCCACGTGAACACCAGGCGCGACGGCTCCTCGACCTCGCGGTACGTCCCCGCGGTCGGGTAGGAGGACCCGTCGGGCGCGACCATCGTGTACGCGTAGCTGCCGCCGGGGCGGACGTCGAGCCGCACCGAGTCTCGCGGCGTCTCGAGCCCGCGCGGGTGCCACCAGGCGGCGGCCTCGTCCGGGTCGGTCCACGCGCGCCAGATCGCCGCGCGCGGCGCGTCGAAGATGCGCGTGATGGTGAAGGTCTTCTCCAGGGTCGGGTTCGTCTCAGTCATGATCTGCCTCTCCTCGGGTCGGTCGGATCTGTCGCAGTCGCTCGTCCAGCAGGTCGAAGCGCTCCTCCCAGTGCCGACGGTGACCGTCGACCCAGGTGGCGACCTCGTCCAACGGCTCCGTGCGCAGCGCACAGGTGCGCCACTGGGCCGTCACCGTGCGCTCGATGAGCCCGGCCTCCTCGAGCACCCGCAGGTGCTGCGAGACGGCGGACCGGCTCATGGCGAACGGTGCGGCCACCTCACCGGCGGTCGTCGGACCCTGCGAGAGCTGCGTGAGGATCGCCCGTCGGGTCGGGTCCGCGAGCGCGGCGAACACCACGCTGAGGCTGTCCCGTGCGGGCATGTGAGCAACTCCTTAATTAAGCGACACCTTCAACGTAGGCCGATCAATCTCTGTCGTCAACCCGCCAGCAGAGCAGGCCCGGACGACGCCGGGCTATCCACTGCGCTACCGGCTGCTCCGCTGAGCGGGGGGCAGCGACGCATGACACGCTGACCCGATGCCGCTGACCGACCGCCAGAGTCCCTCGATCGCCCGCACCGTCGGCCGGATCGCGCTCGGCGCGGGTCTGCTGTTCGCCGGCACCAGCCACCTCACCTGGAGCCGCACCGAGTTCCGCGCGCAGGTCCCGCCGTGGATCCCCGTCGGCGCGGACGCGGTCGTGGTCGGCTCCGGAGTGGTGGAGCTGGCGCTCGGCGGCGCGCTGGTCGCCCTGCCCAAGCAGCGCGTCACCGTCGGCTGGCTGGCCGCCGCGTTCTTCGTCGTGATCTTCCCCGGCAACATCTCGCAGCTGGTCACGCGGACCGACGCGTTCGGCCTCGACTCGGACCGGGCGCGCGCGATCCGGCTGCTGTTCCAGCCGCTGCTGGTCCTGTGGGCGCTCTGGTCCACCGGCGCCTGGCGGGCCTGGCGCAGGCGCCCTTAAGCCCGCCCGCGCGCGATCGCCCGGGCGATACGACCGGCATCGATCCGGAGCTCTCGGAACATCCCGCTGATCGGGTTGGTGTAGCCGGTGAAGTACAGCCCCGGCGCCGACGGGTGCGGCCCGTGGGTCCTCGGGAGCCCGCGGCCGTCCAGGACCCCCAGGTCGCCGACCAGCGGCTCGAGCCCGCGGCGGTACCCGGTCGCGGCCAGCACGACGTCGGGCGTGATCCGGGACCCGTCGGCGAGCACGACCTCCGCACCGTCCACCGACTCGACGGCCGCGACCGGCTCCACCGTGCCCGCCTGGACGGCGGCCAGCAGCCCGACGTCCTGCACGGGCACCGAGCCCTCCATCACGCGCGAGTAGAGGCCGGTGGTGGGCCGCGGCAGACCGTACTGCGACAGGTCGGGGACCTCGACGCGCGCGACGCCGCGGGCGATCACGTCGACCACGGGCACGGGCAGGTGCCGGACCAGGATCCCGGTGCCCTGGGCCGGCCAGCCGAAGTTCGACCGGCGGACGATGTGCGGCGGCGTCCGGACCGCGAGCCGCACGCGCGACGCGCCACCCTCGACCAGGTCGACCGCGATCTCGGCGCCCGTGTTGCCGACGCCGACGACGAGCACGTCCCGGCCGCGGTACGGCGTCGCCGTCCGGTACGTCGAGGCGTGCAGGACCTCGCCCGGGAAGCCCTCGACGCCCGGCCACGCCGGCGGCACGGGCGTGTGGTTGTAGCCGGTCGCGACGACCACCTCGGACGCCGCGATGGCCTCGCCGTCGGCGGTGATCACCGACCAGCCGCCGTCGGCCCCCCGCTCGATCCGGGCGACCTCGACGCCCGTGCGGACCTGCAGCCGGTGGTGCACGGCGTACATGTCGAGGTAGTGCACGACGTCCTGGCGCGCGACCCAGCGGCCGTAGCGACGCGGGAACGGCATGCCCGGCAGGCCGGAGAGGCGGCGCGTGGTGTGCAGGTGCAGGCGCTCGTAGTGCCGACGCCACGAGGCGCCGACGGCGTCCGAGCGCTCCAGCACGAGCGCCGGCACCCCGCGTCGGCCGAGCGAGGCGGCGACGGCGAGGCCCGCGGGGCCTCCGCCGACGACGATGACGGGGAGGCTGCCACTGTGCATGACACCTTCCTACCTCCTGGACGCGTGTCCAACCAAGGGCCGTCCGGGTGTCTGTGCCAGCGACAGTCCCGACGGACAGCCTGAACCGGCGCCCGCACGGGCGGCCTCCGCCACCCCGCCCGGCGCGCTCATGCTCGGCTGCGGTGTCGCCCTCCTCGTCTCGCCACCGACGAAGTGATCGCCCCGCTGGACGCGACCCGCTAGGCCCGCTCGAGCAGCGTGAGCACCTCGTAGTGCGTGGTCTGCGGGAACATGTCGAGCACCTGGGCGCGACGCGGGCGCAGCGACGGCATCGCGGCGAGGTCGCGGGCGAGCGACGCGGCGTTGCAGCTGGAGTAGACGACCTGCCGGACGTCGGACGCCTCGAGCCACCGGCTGAGCTCCTCCCCGATCCCCCGGCGCGGGGGGTTGACGATGACGAGCTCGGGGGCGGTCGGCGCGCCCCGCGCGAAGGCGGTCGCGTCGCCGGCCGCGAACCGGACGCGGGAGAGCCCGGCCTCCGCTGCGCTGAGCGTGGCGCTGGCGATCGCCTCGGTGCTGGTCTCGATGCCGACCACGTCGCGACCGGGGTCGGCGCAGTGCAGTGCGAACCCGCCGACCCCGCAGTAGAGGTCCCAGACGGAGGCAGGCGCCAGCTCCTCGACCCAGGCGGTCGCCTGCCGGTAGAGGGCGGCGGCGATCTCGGTGTTCGTCTGGAAGAAGCTCTGCGGCCGCAGGTGCAGGTCGACGCCGTTGAGCCGCATCCGCAGCGTCTCGTCGGCGGTGAGCAGGATCTCGCGGTCGCCCTCGAGCACCGCCTTGTGGTCGGGCAGCAGGTTGACGGAGACCACCCGGAGCGCCGGGAGCGCGGCGAGCAGCCACGGCAGGTGCTTGCGGATCCGCGCGACCGGCTCCTGCGACCGCAGCACGAACCGGAGCATGAGCTCGCCGTCGGGTGACGCCGTGACCAGCAGGTTCTTCAGCTCACCGGAGCGGGCCGGGACGTCGTACGGCGTGAGGTGCGCGCGGGTGACGAACGCGGCGAGCACGGGGAACGTCGCCGCGAGCTGGTCGGGGTAGAGGCCGCAGCCCTCCAGGTCGACCCCGCGCCCCTCGGCGTCGAGGATGCCGAGCGTCGGCTGCGCGACCGTGCCGCCGACGACCATCTTCGCCTTGTTCCGATAGCCCGACTCGCCCCCGCTGACGGGCGGCAGCCACTGGAGGTCGGCCCGCTCGCCCAGCAGGTGCTGGCAGTGCCGCTCCTTGTCCGCGACCTGCTCGCCGTGCGGGCGCCCCATCCACGTGCACGACCGGCAGCGGTAGGCGTCGAAGTAGGGGCACCGCATGGGCGCGACTCTACGTCGCGGTCCCCCGCGCCCCGTGCGGACCGCACCACCTCGTGAAAGGGCCGCGCGGCGTGCACCGGCCGGAGGCGGCACTGACGCTCGGCGGCTGAACAGCTGCCCAAATCCTGAGTAACCTGATCAACATACGAGACGAGGGTGTCCGGAACCGTCGGCAGCCGTCATCCTCGTCCCTATGCACACCGCCCGCCGCCCCGTCACGACGTGTTGTCCCGTCGTCACGGCCGCCGCGCGCCCCTGCTGTCTGCGGACCGTCTGAACCCAGCTCCGCCCCGTCCCCCGGCAGAGCGATCGACGCCCCGCCGCGCCTGACGGAGTCTCGACGCACCGCCACCCCCGTCCCCCACGGAGGTCACGCCTCATGGCGTCCACCCTTGCCCTTGCCCGCGTGTCGTCCGAGCGATGTCGCTGAGCCTGACCGCTCACCGACCCGCTCGCCCTCGACACCCCAAGGACCTGCCATGACTGCCCGGACCACGCGCCGCGTCGCCCTCGCACTGACCGCCCTGCTCACCGCCTCGCTGGCCGCCTGCTCGTCGGGTGCCGCCGCGGGCACCGACGACGCCGCCACCGACGCCACCACGCCGAGCGCCGACGCCCCGCTGGCGGAGGCCCCCGAGCTGCGGCTCGGCTACTTCGCCAACCTCACGCACGCCAACGCGCTCGTCGGCGTCGACGACGGCACCTACCAGAAGGCGCTCGGCGACACGAAGCTGACCACCCAGATCTTCAACGCCGGCCCCGCGGCCGTCGAGGGCCTGTTCGGCGGCGCGATCGACGCGTCGTTCGTCGGCCCCAACCCGGCCATCAACGCGTACGCGCAGTCGAACGGCGACGCGATCCGCATCGTCAGCGGCGCCACGTCGGGCGGCGCGCAGCTGGTCGTGCGCGACGGCATCGACTCGGCCGACGACCTCAAGGGCACGACGCTGGCCACCCCGCAGCTGGGCAACACGCAGGACGTCGCCCTGCGCGCGTGGCTGGACGAGCAGGGCCTCAAGACGTCCCTGACCGGCGGCGAGAGCGACGTGACCATCGCCCCGCAGGAGAACTCGCAGACGCTCGACGCGTTCAAGGCCGGGCAGCTGGACGGCGCCTGGCTCCCGGAGCCATGGGCGTCGCGCCTGGTGGTCGACGCCGGTGCGCACGTGCTCGTCGACGAGAAGGACCTGTGGCCGGACGGCGACTTCGTCACCACGCACCTCATCGTCTCGACCGACTTCCTCTCGAAGTACCCCGGCACGGTGAAGAAGCTCATCGAGGCGGAGTACGAGACGAACGAGTGGATCTCGGCCAACCCGGAGGAGGCCAAGACCCTGGCCAACTCGGCGATCGAGAAGCTCAGCGGCAAGCCGCTCTCCCAGGACGTCCTCGACCGGGCCTGGGGCAACCTGCGCCTCACGCTCGACCCGATCGCGTCGAGCCTGCAGACGTCGGCCGACAACGGCGTCGCGGCGGGCGTCTCCAAGGAGACCGACCTGCACGGGATCTACGACCTGACGCTGCTGAACCAGGTCCTCGCGGAGAACGGCAAGGACCCGGTCGACGACGCGGGCCTGGGGGTGTCGAGCAAGTGACGACCTCGACCGCGACGGCGACCCCGGTGACCGACTCCGGGGCCGCCGTCGCGGCGCGCCTGACGGACGTCACGCAGCACTTCGGCGAGGCGTCCCGGCCGCCGGTCCTGGAGCACATCGACCTCACCGTCCACCGCGGGGAGTTCGTGAGCCTGCTGGGCGCGTCCGGCTGCGGGAAGTCGACGCTGCTCTCCCTCGTCGCCGGCCTCGACAAGCCCGTGTCCGGGACCGTCGAGGTCACGGGCGGGCGGCCTGCGCTGATGTTCCAGGAGCCGGCGCTGTACCCGTGGCTCACGGCAGGCGCCAACATCGAGCTGGCCCTGCGGCTGCGCGGGATCGGCCGCACCGAGCGCCGCGAGGAGGCCCAGCGGCTGCTCGCGCTGGTCCGGCTCGAGGGTGCGGGCCCCAAGCGGGTGCACGAGCTGTCCGGCGGCATGCGGCAGCGCGTGGCGCTGGCCCGGGCCCTCGCGCAGGAGGGCGACCTCCTGCTCATGGACGAGCCGTTCGCGGCGCTCGACGCGATCACGCGCGACGTCCTGCACGAGGAGCTCATGCGCATCTGGGCCGAGACCGGCCGCGCCGTCATCTTCGTCACCCACAACGTCCGCGAGGCGGTCCGGCTGGGCCAGCGGGTCGTCCTGCTCTCCTCGCGGCCCGGCCGCGTGGTGCGGGAGTGGACCGTGGACCTGCCGCAGCCGCGGCGCATCGAGGACCCGGGGGTGTCGCGCCTGAGCGCCGAGATCACCGAGCACCTGCGTGAGGAGATCGCCCGCCATGGCCACTGAGACAGCGGCGCCCGTCCGCCCGAGCGAGCGCGACCTCGCCGCCGGCCTGGACGCACTCGAGACGCCGATCGCGGCCGCGCGCCGGTCCCCCTGGCAGGAGGCGTGGCGCGCGATCTGGCCGGTGCTCGGCGCCCTCGCCGTGCTGGTCATCGCCTGGCAGGTGGCCTACGTCCTCGAGCTCAAGCCCCCGTACGCCCTGCCCAGTCCCGCCGCCGTCTGGCAGACCCTGCTCGGGTCGATCGAGGACGGCTCCGCCTGGCGGGCGGTGAGCCTCAGCCTGCAGCGAGCCGCCGTCGGGTTCCTCATGTCCGTGGTCGTAGGCGTGGCCATCGGGGTCGTGCTCGCGGCCTCGCCCCTGCTCCGACGCGCGTTCGGCCCGATCATCACCGGCCTGCAGTCGCTGCCGTCGGTCGCCTGGGTGCCCGCCGCGATCATCTGGTTCCAGTTCAGCAACGCGACGATGTACGCGGTGATCCTGCTCGGCGCCGTGCCCTCGATCGTCAACGGCCTGCTCGCCGGCACGGACCAGGTGCCTCCGCTGTACCTGCGCGTCGGCCAGGTGCTCGGCGCCCGCGGGTGGACCCGGATCCGGTACGTGCTGCTGCCCGCGGCGCTGCCCGGCTTCCTCGGCGGGCTCAAGCAGGGCTGGGCGTTCGCGTGGCGCTCGCTCATGGCCGCCGAGCTCATCACCTACTCGCCGCAGCTGGGCACCGGCCTCGGTCAGCTGCTCGACATCGGCCGGCAGACCAGTGACATGTCGCTCGTCATCGCGGCGATCAGCCTGATCTTCCTGGTCGGCATCCTCATCGAGCTGCTCGTCTTCGCGCCGCTCGAGCGCCACGTGCTGCACTCCCGCGGGCTGACCGGCACGGTGTCGTCGAAGAACGGCCGCTAGGAGCTCGCCCGCTCCAGCAGCCCGCGGACGTACGACGCCTGCCCGGCGTGCTGCAGGCTGTCGCCGACCACGCTGACCAGCCGAACGCCCAGCGTCACGGGCGGGTCCCAGCGCTCGTCGACGACCACGTCGAGGTCGGTCTCCGTCAGGCGCGCGAGGTACGCGGCCGACTGCTCGGCAACCGCCGCGTAGTACCCGAGCAGGAGCTCGCCCGACGCCCGGACCTGGCCGACCTCCTCGGAGCTCTGCCCGTACCCGCTGGCGGAGCGGGCGAACGGCAGGTCGAAGCGGTCCGCCCAGCCCTGCGCGGTCCAGACCTGCTCGACGCCCGCGACGTCGGCGATCTGCGCGTCCTCGCCGCGCCCGGCGTGCCAGGCGAGCCACGCGATGGAGTTGGCCCGCGGGTCGGGGCGGAACGCGAGCTCGTCGACGGACAGCCCGTCGACGGCGCGGCGCAGCACGTCGCCCACGCGGGAGAAGGACTCGGTCAGCAGCTGGGAGACGTCCACGAGCAGGACGCTACGTCGGCGCACGCGGGCGCGCGCGATGGGGAAGGATGGCGCCCGGCGCAGGGGCCTGACGCGGAGGGATCGACGATGAGCGGCACGGTGGTGGTCACCGGGGCTGCCGGGCGGATCGGCCGGTACCTCCGGCACGCGGACGGCGGGCTCGCGGCGCGCGGCTGGGCGCCGGTGCTGGTGGACGTCGCCGACCCCGGCGAGCCGTTCACCCCCGTCGACGTCGCCGACGAGGACGCCCTCGACGCCCTCACCGCGGTCATGGCCGGCGCGGACGCCGTGGTGCACCTGGCGGGGATCCCGCACGAGGACACCTGGAAGTCCATCCGCCGGACCAACATCGACGGCACCTACCGGGTGCTGGAGGCGGCCCGACGCGCCGGCGTCGGACGCGTGGTCCTGGCGAGCTCCTGCCACGCCGTCGGCTTCTACCCGGCCGACCAGGTCGCGCGCACCGACCGGCCGACCCGCCCCGACACGTTCTACGGGGTCTCCAAGGTCGCCGACGAGGCGCTGGCCAGCCTGTACGCCGACCGGCACGGGCTCGGATGCGTCTCGCTGCGGATCGGCCAGTGCGACGACCGTCCGCGCAGCGCCTTCGACCTCGGGATCTGGCTCAGCCCCGGCGACGCCGTCCGGCTGGTCGACGCCGCCCTGCGGGGACCCGTCGTCGGGCACGTCGTCGCCTACGGCATCTCCGCGAACACCCGCGGCTGGTGGGACCTGACCAGCGCGCGCGCCCTCGGCTACGAGCCCCAGGACGACGCCGAGCGCTTCGCCGACGACGTCACGCCCTACGACGGCCCGCGCCTGCTCGGTGCCGACATGACGTCATGACGGGCTACGCCTTCGAGGCGCCGCTGTGGCTCTGGGAGGCCCGGCGCACCGACGCGTGGACCTTCGTCAGCCTGCCGACGGCGGTGGCCGACGAGGTGCTCGACCTGGTGGGTGACCGCGCCCGCGGGTTCGGCTCCGTGCGGGTCGAGGTGACGGTCGGTGGCACCGTCTGGCGGACGTCGATCTTCCCGTCCTCCGACACCTACGTCCTCCCGGTCAAGAAGGCGGTGCGCCGCGCCGAGTCGCTGGAGGTCGGCGACCCGGTGCAGGTGACCCTGACACTCGTGGACTTCTAGACCAGGTCCGCCAGCATCGCCGCCGCCCGCGCCGCACCGTCGGTCTGCACCGGCCGGTACCGCACGTCCCGCCCGGCCTCCTTGAGGATCGCCTCCGCGAGCCCGTCGGGGTCCAGCGCGTCCTCGTACGCCAGGTGGCGGCCGGCCTCGTAGCGGTCGAGCCGCTTGCGCACGTGCAGGTTCTGCTCGAAGTGGTGGCGCAGGGGAACGTAGACGAACGGCTTGTTCAGCGCGGTGAGCTCCATGGTCGTCGTCAGCCCGCCCTGCACCACGGCCACGTCGCAGGCCGCGAGGTGCCGGAACAGGTCGGGCACGTAGCCGAGCACCGTGGACCCCTCGTACGCCGGCAGCGAGGCGGGATCGATGCGCGGACCCGTGACGAACGCGAACCGGATCTCGGGCGCCGCCTCGCGCACGAGCGGCACGACGTCCATGACGCGCCGCAGCAGCGACGTCCCGACGCCCGACCCCCCGACCGTCACCAGGCAGAGCTTCTCCCCCGGCCCGACGCCCAGCTCGGCGCGCAACCGCTCCGTGCCCTCGAGCTGCCCGGGGTCGAACCCGGTGACGTAGCCGGCGAAGTCGAAGTTCTCCTCGGTCCAGGTGCGGATGCTGGGCAGGCCGGGGCCGAAGTCGTCCTCGACGATGTCGTCGGGGTCGCCGACGAACACCGACCGGTCCCGCACGCGCGCGAACCGTGCGCGCTGCTCGATCATCTCGGCGTTGTAGTCGGCGGTCAGCGCGGCCTCGCGGGCACCGCCGTCGGCCATCGGCAACCACCCGACGAAGTCGGTCATCCACGCGAACGCGAACCGCTTGAGCTCGGGGTTCTCGTGCAGGAAGTAGTCGACGTCCCACGCCTCGTCGCCGATCACCAGGTCGTAGTCGCCGTCGACGACGACCTCGTCGAACACCATGAAGTTGTGCACCAGGATCTCGTCCATCCGGCGGATCGCCTGGAACGCGTGCAGGTCGTGCTCGCCGGCCTCGTGCTCGATGTGCCCGGACTCGTTGCGCAACCAGGCGGACGCCGGGTGGACGCGCTCGCCGTGCTGCGCGAGCACGCGCGTCACGGGGTTCTGGGCGAGCCAGTCGATCTGCAGCTCCGGCCGGCGCGCGCGCAGCTCGGCCGCGATGCTGACGTCGCGCTGGGCGTGCCCGAGGCCGATGGGCGACGAGAGGTAGAGCGCGCGCGGCGCCCGGCTCGCGGCCCGCCGCCACGTCGGCCTGAGCCGGGTCGGGTGGAGCCGGTCCACGAACTGCGCGATGAGGTGGTTGACCTTCACCGGGTCGCGCGCCGACGGGCCGTGACCCGCGTGCTCGAGCAGGACCAGGTCGCCGCGCGTGAGCTCGGCCAGCTTCTCGCCGAACGCCTGCGGCCGGATGCGGTCGTCGGTGCCGTGCACCACGACCACCGGGCACGTGACCTGCCGGGCCAGCGGCGCGATGGGCTCGCAGATGGCTCCGTCGCAGCCCATGCGGCCGGCGGTCGTGTCCGCGAGCACCTGCGGCGTGATCTCGTGCGCCCAGCCGATGCAGTCCTCGATCTGCTTGGTCGAGTGCGGCTCGGAGAACATCTTGTGGAAGAAGAACGCCGTGAAGTCGTCGTACCCGCCGCCCAGCCAGTAGTGCTTGTTGTACTTGGCCCAGCCGTGGGTGTCGTCCAGCGGCTCGTCCCACGGCACGTGGTCGCGGCCCGGCGTGGCCACGTCCAGGCCGCACGACGGGGCGATCGCCATCAGCCCGGTGACCCGTTCGGGGTGCTTGGCGGCGACGTGCACCGCCCAGGACGCCCCGCACGACTCGGTGACCAGCACCGCGGCACGGGTCTCCGTGGCGTCGAGCACCGCGACGATGTCGTCCGCGTACTCGACGTCCGTGTAGGCGGCCGCACCCTCAGGCCGCCCGGAGCGGCCGCTCCCCCGACCGTCGAACGTGATGACCCGGTAGTGCCGCGCGAGGAAGCCGAGCTGGGCCTTCCAGAACAGCGACGGCACGATCGACCAGGTGGGGACCAGCACCACCGTCGGCGCGTGGTCCTGGCCGTACACCTCGTAGGCGAGCTCGACCCCGTCCCGCACCACGACGCCGACGTCGTCGGGATCGGCGGACCTGCTCGGGCGACGCTGGGTCACCCGAGCAGTGTCCGCCTGCGGGGTGCCCTGCGTCACGGGCGCACCTCGAACACGTTGTTGAACGGTGTGCTCGCGGCGGTGCGGAAGCCGGTGAACCCGGCGGCCGTGGAGACGTCGCGGATCTTGGCCGGGCCGGCCTGCGTGCCGAGCGCGAGCCCGACGTCCTGGCTGAGCGACGCGGGCGTGCAGAGCAGCGTGGAGAAGCCGTAGTACGTCCGGCCGACGGTGTTGAGGTTGTCCTCGACGCGGTCGCCCGCCATGGGCTCGACCACCATCCACGTGCCGTCGTCGGCGATCGCGCTGCGCACGTGCCGGGCCGCGCCCACCGGGTCGCCCATGTCGTGCAGGGCGTCGAAGACCGCGATCAGGTCGTAGCCGGTGCCGGTGAACTCCGTCGCCGACGCCACCTCGAACGTGACCCTGTCGGAGACGCCCGCCGCGGCAGCCCGCTCGCGCGCCACCGCGATCGACTCGGCGTGGTAGTCCGAGCCGACGAACGTCGAGCTCGGGAACGCCCTGGCCAGCAGGATCGTCGACGCGCCGTGCCCGCAGCCGACGTCGGCCACGCGCGCGCCCGCTTCGAGCTTCGCCTGCACGCCGTCGAGCGCGGGGATCCACTCGGTGAGCAGGTGCCCGTTGTACATCGTGCGGAAGAACCGCTCGCAGCCGTGGTGCACGTCGCCGTTGTGCGCGTGCCAGCCGAGCCCGTCGCCGTCCTTCGCGATCGAGAAGATCTCCTCGGAGTCCCGGACGGTGCCGTACGCGAGCTGGAAGAACCCGGGCAGGTACGCCGGGCTGCTCTCGTCGGTCAGCGCGGCGGCGTGCTCGGCCGGCAGGGTGTAGCGGCGCGCCTCGGCGTCGTACTCGACGTAGCCGCCGGCCGCCTGGTTGTTGAGCCACTCGCGGGCGTACGGCTCGCTCGTGCCGGTCTGCTCGGCCAGCTCGGCCGGCGTGATCGGGCGGCCGTCGGCCATCGCGCGGTAGTAGCCCAGCTTGTCGCCCATCACGACGAGCGCGGTGTTGAGGGTCGCGCCGACCTCGTCGACGGCGCGGAACACGAACGACATGAGCTTGTCGGGGTCGATGGTCCGCTCGGTGAACGGCAGGGTCTGGGTCATGGTGATGCTCTCCTCGTGCGCTATGTCGGATCTGTCCCTGCCGACAGTGGCCGGGGTGGGCACCCCCTCGGATCAGGGGACCCCCCTGGTGCGCTCCCTAGACTCGGTCCGTGCTGGTCGGCCGCGAGCGCGAACGCCAGGTCATCGGGAAGCTGGTGGCCGGCGCGCGCGTGGGAGAGAGCGGCACGCTGGTGCTCACCGGCGAGGCGGGGATCGGCAAGAGCGCGCTCCTCGAGGACGCCGCCGCGGCCGTGTCCGCCGCGGGGATGCGCGTGCTGCGGGCCGCGGGGATCGACGCCGAGCGGGAGGTGCCGTTCGGCGGCCTGCTCCAGCTGCTGCGCCCCGTGCTCGACCAGCTCGATGCCATCCCGGCGCCGCAGGCGGAGGCGCTGGGGTCGGCGCTCGCGCTGGTGCCGGGTTCGGGCGGCGAGCGGTTCGCGGTGGGCGCCGCGGTGCTGAGCCTGCTGAGCCGCGTCGCCGAGGACGGCCCGGTGGCGGTCCTCGTCGACGACGCGCACCTGCTCGACCCGCCGTCGGCGCAGGCGCTGTGCTTCGCGGCCCGACGCCTGACCGCCGACCCGGTCGTCGTCCTGCTCGCGGTCCGCGACGAGGCGCCCTCGGTGGTCGGCTCGGCGGGCCTCCCGGAGCTTCCGCTCGTCGGGCTGGCCGAGGCCGACGCGGCGTCGCTCGCCGGCTCGGTCGGCCACCGGCTCTCCGACGAGGCCCGCGGCCGGCTGCTCGCCGCGACCGGCGGCAACCCGCTCGCTCTCCTCGAGCTCACGGACGAGGGCGTCGACGCCGTCCCGCCCGGTGCGCCCATCCCGGTGCCGGCCTCGCTGGCCAGGACGTTCGCGCGCCGGGCGGACCCGCTCTCCCCGTCGGCCCGCACGGCCCTGCTGGTCGCGGCCGCCGGCGGGGGTGACCTCGCCGCGATCACCGGCGCGTGCGCGCTGCTCGACGTCTCCGTGGCCGACCTCGACGAGGCCGCGCACGCGCAGCTGCTCACCGTCGGGCCCGACCGTGTGACGTTCCGGCACGACCTGGTCCGCTCCGGGATCTACGCCGAGGGCAGCCCGGCCACACTCCGCGCCGTCCACGCGGCGCTCGCGCAGGCGGTCCCCGCGGACGACGTCGACCGCCGCGCGTGGCACCTCGGCGAGGCGACGGCCACCCCGGACGCCGGCGTCGCGACCGTGCTCGACGACGCCGCGACCCCCGCC